>JANQFI010000137.1 GCA_028277905.1 Chromatiaceae bacterium
GCAACGCGCACATAGAACGACTATGCACGCGCTGCCGCTTCGCGAAGGCGGACGAGAATCCTGCGCCATTCGGTATGTTTGTTTCCGGCAATCGCCTAAGGCGATTTCTGTCGATTTTCGTACCAGCTTGCTTGTCTTTGCGCCCGCCTGCTGCGTCGCGCCAACACTTGCATAGCGCGACTATGCGCCTGTTGGCACTCCTTGCAGGCAGACGAAAATCCGGCGCAATCTGGTACAAAAAATCTCCGGCAATCGCCTAAGGCGATTTCTGTCGATTTTCGTACCAGCTTGCTTGTCTTTGCGCCCGCCTGCTGCGTCCTGCACGGAGCAATGAGCTGCGGCGGACGTTCTCCGGCTGCAAGCGCCCTCAGCGCAGCAGCGGCTCCAGGCTCAGGTACTCGGCGACCACCTCGGGCTTCGGCAGGTCCAGACGCGGGACGACGCCGAGGCTGGGCGCATCCATCAGCGCCGCCAGCGTGGCGATGTTCTCGTCTTTGGCGCGCATGTCCGGATCCACCTCGTTGGCGACCCAGCCTACCAACCGCACGCCGCGGGCGCGGATATTCTCCGCCGTCAGGAGGCTATGGTTGAGGCAGCCGAGCCTCAGCCCGACGACCAGGACCACCGGGATACCCAAGGCATTGGGCAGATCGCTCAGCGCCAGCGCCGGCCCCAGGGGCACCCGCCAGCCGCCGACGCCCTCCACGACGACACGCTCGGCGCGCTGCGACAGCGCCGCATAGGCCTTGCGGATGACGCCGAGCTTGATCTCCATACCCGCTCGCCCGGCGGCGATATGCGGAGCGATAGGGACCGCTAGGGCGTAGGGATTCACTTGCGTATAGGGCGCATCAACGCCTGCGGCGGCCATGAGCTTCATGGCATCGTCGCACCGCAGGCCGTCGTCCCCGGCCACGCACCCGGCGGCGATGGGCTTCATGCCGGCGGCTGTGATGCCACGCGCCCGGAACGCCGCCAGCAGTGCGCATGCGATCTCGGTCTTGCCGACGCCGGTGTCTGTGCCGGTGACCAAGACGCCACTCATCGGTCGCTCCCGGCCCGCTTGCCCCGGACGGCGCGCCGCGGCGCGGCCCGGCGCCCGCTGACAGCAGTCAGTGGAATGGCGACGCCGGAGTCGGTGGCGAACTGCCGCTGCACCTTGGCCGTGACCCAGGCATGACCATGGATCACTTCGTAGGTTGCCGGCAGGCGGCCGTCGCGGCGCTCGCGCTCGTAGGCTGCGGACAAGGCCGCGAGCCGCCGCCGGCCGGTGAGGCCGCGAGGGCGTGCGGCGAGCGCGTTGCGGGCGCCGAGCTGCTTCAGATCGCTCATCAGGCCGCCGACGTCCGCATAGGTTAGCGTCATGCGCTCGACGTCCATGACCGGATCCGCGAAACGCGCGCGCACCAGGGCGTCGCCGATGTCGTGCATGTCCAGGAAGTGGCTCACGTGCTCACCATGGTCCACCGCCGCCCACGCGGCCCGCAGCTCCTTGAGCGTGTCCGGGCCGAAGGTGCTGAACAAGAGCAGGCCCCCCGAGCGTAGCACCCGGAGTAGCTCGCCGAAGGTGCCCTGCAGGTTGTTCACCCATTGCAGCGTGGCGTTGGAGAAGATCAGGTCCACCGAGTCGTCCGCCAGCGGCAGATGCTCGGCGTCGGCGCAGATCACCCGCGGGCGGTTCAGCCAATGACCGCGGCGGCGCGCCCGGCGTAGCATGTTGGGCGCGAAGTCGAGAGCAACCAGCTCGGCGCGGCGATAGCGTCGCGCCAGCCCGTCCAGCCCCTGGCCGGTGCCACAGCCGAGGTCCAGCACCCGCATGGGTGCCAGCCGGATGTAGCCGAGGCGCTCCAGCATGCGCCGTCCGATCTCCTGCTGGAGCACGGCCACTCGGTCGTAGCCGCCGGCGGCGGCGTCGAAGGCGCGGCGCGCGGCGCCTTTGTCGATTGCGTTCAAAGCCCGATCCCGTCCAAAAACTCGTTGATGGCCGCGGTGGTCTGCTGGGCGTGCGAGAGCCAAGGCGCATGCGCGGCGCCCTCGATCACCTGCACCCGTGCCTGCGGCATCAAGAGCGCGATGCGCTCGGCGACACCCGCCGGCACCAGTGTGTCGCACGCGCCGAAGAGCCACAGCGCCGGCACGCGGATGTCCGGCAGCGGACCCCGCAGATCCTCCTCATGCAGGAGCTTCAGGCCCGTCTCCAGCGCCGCCGGCTCCGGCTCCGGCCGCCCGGCGATACCAGCGCGCAGCCGACGTAGCAGGCCGCGGGCGTCCTTCATTCCTCGGACCTGGAGCGCCAGCAGGCGTTCCAGCGTTGCGGCCGGATCGGCCAGCAGCCCGTCGTGGAACTGCCCGAGCCTGTCCTCTGCCATCGCCACCTGCCAGTCCAGGGCGCGCACGAAGCGCGGCGTCGCCGCCATGAGCACCAGCGCCCCGATCCGCTCCGGCGCTAGGCGCGCCGCTTGCAGCGCGACCAGCCCGCCCAACGACCAGCCGAGCCAAACCGCGGCGCCCGCGGTGGCGTCAGGCGCCCGCTCGGCGACCTGCGCCAGGCAGTCCCGGGCCCAATGGTCCAAGGACCAATGCTCCGGCGAGAAGGACGCGCCGCCGTGCCCCGGCAGGTCCAGCGGCACCGGCCGCAGGCGCCGCGTCAGCGCCGCCGGCAGCCCATCCCAGACGCCGGCATGCATGCCCCAGCCGTGCACCAGTGCCAAGGGTCTTGTTGGGGCCTTGGCCGGCATCCATTCAGTCGTCATCGCTTGCGGGATCGGGATCGAGCTTCGAGCAAAATCCGAATTACGATTTCTATCGATTCCGCCGCTCCGCCGGTCATAGGGATTGGTCGCAAGCGGCTTAGCCCCTGCCCCCTCGCTTAGGCAATCGCGCCAACAGCTCCAGCAACAGGTCGATGTCCTGCTCCTGATGCGCCGCGGACAGGGTGATGCGCAGCCGCGCGGCGCCTCGCGGCACCGACGGCGGGCGGATGGCGGTCACCAGCACGCCGTTGTCCTCGAGGAACAGGCTCCATTCCAGCGCCCGCAGGGAGTCGCCGGCCAGCAGCGGCTGGATGGGGGTATGCGAATCCACCAGCGGCAGGTCCAGCGCCGCGGCACCCTGGCGGAAGTGGGCGATGAGCCGATGCAGGTGCGCGCGGCGCCATTCCTCGCGCGCCGCCAGCGCCAGCGCGGCGGAGGTGGCGTGCGCCACGGCCGGCGGCAGCGCAGTGGTGTAGATATAGCTGCGGGCACGCTGGACCAGGGTCTCGATGAGGGTCTCGCTACCGGCAACGAAGGCGCCGAAGGTGCCGAAGGCCTTGCCCAGCGTGCCCACAAGAATCGGCACCTCATGGTCGTCCATCCCGAACAGGTCCAGGGTGCCGCGCCCGAGCCGGCCGACGACGCCGAGGCCATGTGCATCATCCACCATGAGCCGCGCACCGGCGGCCCGCGCCAGGCGCGCCAGCTCCGCCAGTGGTGCGAGGTCGCCGTCCATGCTGAAGACACCGTCGGTGATGATCATGCTCGCGCTGGAGCCCGTGGACATCCGCGCCAACGCCGTCACGTCCCGGTGCGCATAGCGTTTGAGCTTGGCGCCCGCCAGCCGTACACCGTCGTTGAGCGAGGCGTGGCTCAGCCGGTCCGCGTAGACGTGCTCGCCGCGGGCACAGAGGGCACTGATGACGCCCAGGTTGGCCATGTAGCCGGTGGAGAAGAGCAGTGCCCGCGGCCGGCCCGTGAATTCGGCGAGGTCCAGCTCCAGCCGCCGATGGGCCTCGCTGTGGCCGCTGATCAGGTGGGCCGCACCGCTGCCGACGCCATAGCGTTGCACGCCCTCCCGCAGGGCGTCCGCCAGCAGCGGATGCGCCGCCAGGCCCAGATAGTCGTTGCTGCAGAACGACAGCATACTGCGCCCGTCGATGACGGGACGGACGCCCTGCGGGCTCTGCAGCACGCGGCGCACGCGGTAGAGGCCCTCCTGGCGCAACCGATTGAGCCCCGTGGCGAGCGCCGCATCGCCGTCATACACGATCTGCGCGCCTGGAGACGCCGGCAGCGGCGCCGGCCCTTCCCGTGGCATGCTCGCCGAACAATCCGCAGCCCAGCTGTGGGCGCCGGAAGCACAGTCAGCGCCCTTGCTCGGGGCCGCGGTCTGGGACTCGTGGCGGGCGGTCATTGCGCTGACGCAAGCGCCGGCGAGCTCGTCAGTTGCCAGCGGCGGCGGCGTTGCCGGCGGCCTGGTCCCTGTGGTGATGACAGGCACCGGGCGCTTCGCGGCCCGGCAGCTCGGCGGTCTCGAACGCGAGACCCAGGCGCGCGAACAGCACAAGGTCGCGCTCAGCGCCGGCGTTGGGCGTGGTGAGCAGCCGCTCGCCATAGAACACCGAGTTGGCACCGGCCAGGAAGCAGAGCGCCTGCAACTCGTCGCTCATGTCGTCGCGGCCGGCGGAGAGGCGCACATGGCTACCCGGCATCATCACACGGGCGGCGGCGATGGTGCGGGCCAGCTCCAAGGGGTCCAGCGCATCGATGCCGAACAGCGGCGTACCCTCCACCTGCACCAGCAGATTGATGGGCACCGACTCTGGGTGCGCCGGCAGGTTGGCAAGCTGGCAGAGCATGGACGCCCGGTCGCGGCGCCCCTCGCCCATGCCGAGGATGCCGCCGGAGCAGGTCTTGAGCCCTGCGGCGCGCACGTGCTCGAGCGTTTCCAGGCGGTCCCGGTAGGTGCGCGTCGAGATCACCCGGCCGTAGAACTCCGGCGAAGTATCCAGGTTGTGGTTGTAGAAATCGAGCCCGGCGCCCGCCAGGCGCCTGGCCTGGTCCGCCGTCAGCATGCCCAGGGTCACGCAGGTCTCCAGCCCCAAGGCCTTCACGCCCGCAACCATGGCAAGCACGGTATCCAGGTTCTTGTCGGTGGGGTTGCGCCAGGCGGCGCCCATGCAGAAGCGCGTGGCACCGGCATCGCGCGCGGCGCGCGCGGCCTCCAAGACCTCATCCAGCGGCAGCAGGCGCTCGCGCGCCAACCGCGACTCGTGGCGAGCGCTCTGCGAGCAATAGCCGCAGTCCTCGGGACAGCCGCCGGTCTTGATGCTGAGCAGCGTGCTGAGCTGGATCCGGTTGGGGTCGAAGTACGACCTATGGGTCGTCTGCGCCAGGAACAAGAGATCGTTGAAAGGCCGGCCGAGCAGGGCCTCGGCTTCGTCAAGGACCCAGTCGTGGCGCTCTAGGTTGATCTCCGCGGCACGCGCGGCGGACGGCGTGTCAGGTGCTTGCATCGGATTCCGGGCAAGGGCTACAGGCTCGCGACGAAGGGCTTGAAGCCAGCAACCGCAGGTTGCCTATCGGGTGCGATCAGCCCCCCTCACCGCACTTCCCGCTTCCAAGAAGCTGCATCCTCCCCGCCACATCAAGCGCTGTCAACCACTGAGGTCAACCGCGGTTGACCGAAGGACGCCGAGCCCTTGGCACGAAGGCGATCGTCGGAAACCAACAGACCGAATGGCGCAGGATTTTCGCTCGCCTTCAAGGAGCGGCAGCGGGCGCGTAGTCGAGCCCTGTGCCCGCTGCCGCGACGCAGAAGGCGGGCG
>JANQFI010000138.1 GCA_028277905.1 Chromatiaceae bacterium
GATGCCGACGGCGCCCGCGCGCTGCTACAACAGCACCGCGCGCAGGCAGCCAACAGCCTCGCCAACGCCTGGCTGCTGCCCTTCCTCGACGCCCTGCAGGCCATCGCCGACGGCCGCCGTGAACGCGCCCTCGCCGATGCCCCGGACCTGCGCTACACCAGCGCCGCCGAGATCGAGCTGCTGCTCGACGCCCTCACCCCGCCAGAATAAGAGACAATTCAGAAACAAACGAAGAACGCCGAAGACTTAGGCGATTGCCGGAAACAAACAGACCGAATGGCGCAGGATTTTCGCTCGCCTTCAAGGAGCGGCAGCGGGCGCAGAGTCGAGCCCTGTGCCCGCTGCCGCGACGCAGAAGGCGGGCGAAACGACAAGCCAGGCGGTATGTTTGCTGGCAGAAATCGCCTGATGAGCCTGTGCGGGCGCGCTCACAGGCTCGACGACAGGCTCTGCATGTTCACCCGCTGCGGCTGGGCCATGGAGGCACTCATCGAGCAGATCCTGGAGGAGCCAGGCCAGGTGCCGATCCGGCGGCTGTCGCGAGACTGGAGCCAGGGCTGCCGGCCGTCCATCCGGGTGAGCTGCTTCCCGGGGGGTGACGCCCGCGGCGCGATCTGGAACCTATGGACCGGAGCTGCGCGACCCTTTTGCGCATCGAGGCCGGCCGCCATCTCAGGAGGTCACCGAAGCCGAGAGCTCACCGGAAGTGACCGATCCCTACCTCGCAACCCCGGAAGACACCGATGCCAACCCCGCGCTGCTGCGCGCGCGCTTCATGGCAGAGGGCCTCGACCGCGACGCACTGGATCCAGACCCGATCCGCCAGTTCCAGCGCTGGTACCAGCAGGCCATGGATGCCCGCCTGCCGGAGCCCAACGCCATGTCGCTGGCGACCGTGGACGCCGTCGGCCAGCCGAGCCTGCGCACCGTGCTGCTCAAGCTCTACGACGCCGACGGCTTCGTCTTCTTCACCAACTACGAAAGCCGCAAGGCGCGGCAGATAGACCACAACGACCGGGTCGCGCTGCTGTTTCCCTGGGTGGCGCTGGCGCGGCAGGTGAAGATCCTCGGCCGCGCCGCGCGCATCCCCACTGCCGAGTCGCTCCGGTACTTCATGACCCGCCCCCGAGGCAGCCGGATCGGCGCCTGGTCCTCACCGCAGAGCCAGGTGATCGGCTCCAGGTCCCTGCTGGAGGTGAAGATCGCCGAGATGAAGCGCCGCTTCGGCGACGGCGAGATCCCGCTGCCGGACTTCTGGGGCGGCTACCGCGTCGTGCCATTCAGCTTCGAGTTCTGGCAGGGACGCGAGAGCCGGCTGCATGACCGCTTCCGCTACACGCCCGACGAGGACGGCTGGCGGACCGAGCGGCTGGCGCCTTAGGACGAAGCTCGTTGCGGAGCTCGGGCGCAGCACACCCGCTTCGAGCCCGCAATGGCAGCCCGCAATGGCAGCCCGAGCATGCACCGCAACGACATCACCGGCCTGATCCTCGCCGGCGGTGCCGGGCGGCGCATGGGTGGCGTGGACAAGGGCCTCGTCGATCTCGACGGCCGCCCGCTCGCGGCCTGGACCGCCGATGTGCTGCGCCTGCAGACGCGTCACCTTTGGATCAGCGCCAACCGCAACGCCGAGCGCTACGCAGCGCTGGCCGAGCGCGTCATCGCCGACCGACTCGACGGCTATCAGGGCCCGCTCGCCGGCATCGCCGCAGCACTCGCCGTCATCGAGACCCCCTGGCTCCTGACCTCCCCCTGTGACACCCCGCTGCTGCCCACAGACCTCGGCATTCGCCTTGCCGCGGCCCTCGCCGCCGACCCGGCGGCCGCCCTCGCCATCGCCGCCGACAGCGAGCGCCAGCACCCACTGCATGCACTGTTGCCGGCGCGTCTGGCGCCGAGCCTCGACGACTACCTCGCTAAGGGCGATCGCAGCGTAGGTGGCTGGCTCGCCGGGCTGAAGCCGGCGGTCGCAACCTTTGTAGACGCCGGCAACGCATTCGCCAATTTGAACAGCTCGGCAGAGTTGCAGGGGCTGGCATGGGATATTCGAGCGTCACAGGGCGCCTGAAAGCCGAACCGCCGGCTGGGCAGAGCCGCAAGAGCGGGCGGTTGCGCTGTTGAGGTCCTGGCGACCGATACGAGCAGAACCCGAAGCAGTGCTCTGGCGGTGGCGTATTGCGTGGTTGTGCCAGCCGAGGTGCCTGTTCTTTGGACGACCAAGCCCGATTCACCTACCTCGGCCGGCTTCGGCATCCGCGCCTGCGAGGGCTACGATCCCGCCAGCAAGGGCAGGGTCGAGGCCGGGGTGAAATATGATATAGGTCAAGGACATCGGGTAAGGCCTGGGGTCGTCACTCGCGCCGAGCCCGTCTCTCCCGCGCCTGCGACCGACCAAGAGAGCATCCCGGCCGTCAGGGTGACCCGCGCAAGGCGACAACGGATAGAATTCGCCCGCATGGAGCACGAGCGCGCCGCCTGGATCCGCCTAACCCTGCTCGGTCTGCTCAGCGGGCTGCTCGCGGCGCTGGTGGTGCTGGCGTTCCGGAGCGCCATCGAGTGGGGACAATGGCTGCTGCTGCCCACAGGCAGCGGCGCCGGCTACGAGGTGCTGCCGCTCCCGCTGCGCGTCGCCCTCCCGCTCGCAGCTGGGCTGCTGCTGGGCCTGGCCTTCGACCGCCTACCCCGCGGGCTGCGCGACGTCGGCGTCACCCATGTGCTGAAGCGCCTCAGGGCGCCGGGCCGCGAGCGCCTGCCCTTTCGCAATATGCTGGTGCAGTTCCTGGGTGCCGTGGTGGCCATCGTCGGCGGCCACTCGGTAGACCGCGAGGGTCCAGCAGTGCATCTCGGTGCCGCCAGCGCCAGCCTGGTAGGCCAGGGGCTCGGGTTGGACGCCGACGAAGAGCGGACCCTGCTCGCCGCCGGTGCTGCGGCGGCCATCGCCGCGGCCTTCGACACGCCACTGGCGGGCGTCGTGTTCAGCATCGAGGTGCTGCGCATCCGCTACCAGGTGAGCCGCTTCCTGCCGGTGATCGTCGCTGCCGTCATGGGCGCCATGGCAAGCCGCATACTGTCTCTCGACCGGCCGGGCTTTCCGGTGGTGCCCGAGTATCTGGGCACCCATTGGGAGCTCCTGGCGATGCTGCTCCTGGGCGCCAGCGTCGGCCTGCTGGCCGTGGCTTTCTCTGAGCTCGCGGCAAGCTTGGCTCGGCGCACCGGGCGTTGGCCCTGCACCCTGACCTTTACGCTCGCGGGGCTCGGCACCGGCCTGCTCGCGCTGTGGACGCCGCAGATCATGGGCACCAGCCAAGACACGCTGGCACTCATGCTGGTGGGCGAGGGGGAGCTGGCGCTGGTGCTGCCGCTGGTGGCAACCAAGCTGGTCGCCACGGCCGTCAGCATCGGGCTGCGGGTGCCCGGCGGGCTCATTGGCCCGACCCTATTCATCGGCGGCGCCGCCGGCTCCACGCTCGGGCTGCTGCTCCTGGCCCTGCCCCTGAGCCAGGCGGCCTCACCCGGCTTCTACGCCACCATCGGCATGGCGGCCATGATGGGTGCAACGCTGCGCGCGCCACTGGCCGCCCTGACCGCGCTGCTGGAGCTGACCGCAAACCCGAACATCATCCTGCCGGGAATGATCGCCATCACCTGTGCGGAGCTGGTGAGTCGCACACTGCGCGGCGAGCGTTCCGTGTTCGACCTGCTGTTGGATGCACAGCCCCTTGCGACCACCGGGCGTCAGTAGGACCCCGCCAGAGCCCAGTTGCGGACGGATTGGTGGGAGCCCCCCGCGACCTCAGCTCGCGGTGTCGTCGACATCGAAATCGACGGCATCCCGCGGCCTGAGCGACCTATCCTGTCAGTTGCCGTCCGACGGGCGTTTATTGATTTCTCTCGGGCCGACAAGCTAATGTTCGTGTACGCGCATTACACGTCTTGATATTGGCGCGTGCTCGTCGAACAGCCTCCAGGAGGTACAGCGATGCCAGTCCGTCACAGCCCCATCAACACAGTCACCACTACTGCCCTCGCGGCCGCGTTGCTGCTCGGCATGCAAGCCGGCGCGATGGCCGTCGAATGCAAAGGCATGGAGAAAGCGGCCTGTGAGAAGGCCGCAGCCCAGTGCAGCTGGGTAGATCCCTACACGCGCAAGGACGGCGTCAAGGTCAGTGGCCACTGCCGCAAGAAGCCAGCTAAGAAGTCCGGCGGATCCAGCAGCTAACTAAGGCGATTTCTGTCAACAAACAGACCGCCTGGCTTGTCTTGTCGCCCGCCTTCTGCGTCGCGGCAGCGTGCACAGAGCTCGACTATGCGCCCGCTGCCGCTCCTTGAAGGCGAGCGAGAATCCTGCGCCATTCGGTCTGTTTGTCTCCGGCAATCGCCTAAGGGCGCGACCGAGGCGGCCCGCAGCGGTCGGCCGCCTCGACCCTCGCCCATCCTATCCAGCCCGTCAGCCAGGATCAGACAGCTGCCGAATCGCCCGCTAGGCCGTCGGCGACCCGCTGCCCTTCGGCGAAATCCAAGGTCCCCTCGTAGATGGCCCGGCCGGTGATGGCTCCGATGATGCCCGTATCGGCCGCTGCGGCGAGCGCGCTCACGTCATCCAAGCAGGTGATGCCGCCGGCGGCGATGATGGGCGTGGCGATGGCCTGGGCAAGCCGCACCGTGGCCTCCAGGTTGGGGCCAGTGAGCATGCCGTCGCGGCCAATGTCGGTGTAGACGATAGCCGCGACGCCGTCGGTCTCGAAGCGCCGCGCCAGTTGTTCCGCCTTATGGGCCGTTACCACCGCCCAGCCGTTGATGGCCACAAGCCCGTCCTTGGCGTCCAGCCCGACGATGATGCTCTCCGGGAAGGTGCGGCAGGCGCGGGCGACGAAGGCCGGCTCCTTGACCGCCTGGGTGCCGATGATGCACCAGCTGACCCCGGCGTCGAGATAGGCGGCGATGGTGCGCTCGTCGCGGATGCCGCCACCCACCTGGATGGGCAGGTCCGGATAGGCGGCGGCGATGGCGCGGATGGCATCACCGTTCACCGGCTCGCCGGCGAAGGCACCGTTCAGGTCCACGAGGTGCAGCCGGCGGGCACCGGCGTCGCGCCAGTGTCCAGCCAGGGCCACAGGGTCGTCGGCGAACACCGTGACCTCGTCCATGCGGCCTTGGCGCAGGCGCACGCATTTGCCGTCCTTGAGGTCTATTGCCGGGATGAGCAGCATGGGGGACGCCTGGAGAGCTAGGGTGTATGGGAGTCAGTGTACGAAGTATCTAGTGCTTTGCTGCGGAGGTTCCGAGAGCGGGATTCCCTCGTTGTCGTAATCGCAATCGTAATCGAATATGCGCACGGTCGAGACCGTGATCACGACAACGACCTGAGACGGTCTCGGGACATTCGCACTGCTGCACTAGTACGGAGTGCATGGTCGATCATAGAAATCCTGCGCGGCCTGCTTCGTGCTCCCTGCCTCGGACTGCCGGCAGGCGTTGTACCAGCCGGCTGCTCGCCCTGGGCCCTGAATGGCGGCACCCTCACAGGGCGCCCTTGGTCGATGGTGTGTCCCTGCCCATGCGCGGGTCCGGCTCGACAGCCATCCGCAACGCGCGGCCGAAGGCCTTGAAGACGGTCTCCGCCTGGTGGTGGGCGTTGCTGCCGCGCAGGTTGTCGATGTGCAGCGTCAACGCGGCATGGTTGGTGAGGCCCTGGAAGAATTCCTGGAGCAGGTCCACGTCGAAGGTCCCGATGATCGCGCGGGTGAAATCCACATTGTAGGTGAGCATCGGCCGGCCGGAGAGGTCCACCACCACCCGCGACAGGGCCTCGTCGAGCGGCACATAGGCGTGGCCGTAGCGGCGGATGCCGCGCTTCTCGCCGAGCGCCTGCCTCAGCGCCTGACCCAAGGTGATGCCGATGTCCTCGACCGTGTGGTGGGCGTCGATCTGCAGGTCGCCCTGCGCCGTGATGTCGATGTCGATCAGCCCATGGCGGGCCACCTGGTCCAGCATGTGCTCCAGGAAGGGGACGCCCGTGCGGAACTCGCCGCGACCCCTGCCGTCCAGGGCCAGCGCGACGCGGATCTGGGTCTCCAGGGTGTTGCGCTCTACCTCGGCGGTCCGGGATGGGGCGGTCCGGGATGGGGCGGTCCGGCATGGCGCTGGCCTATGTTCGGTGTTCTCTGGCATGGCTGCGCAAGGAGCGATGGGTTGCCGCCATTTAACCACAGCCATCCGTACCCCCGGGGCGCCGCGCTGGTAGAGATGGGGCTGTCAGCGCTCTGGCCAGGGCTCCGGCGTGCAGCGCTGAGGCGCTAGCCGCCGCGACCTACCCGCAAGGCATCGGCGGAGGGCGGCGGGCTCAGGTCTCGAGCCAGAAGGTCACGGGCCCATCGTTGGTCAAGCTCACCTGCATGTCCGCGCCGAAGCGGCCGGTGGCGACGATCGGATGAGCCGCTCGGGCGCACTGCACAAGATGGTCGAACAGCAGCTCCCCCTCCGCCGGTGGCGCCGCGCCCGTGAAGCTGGCGCGGGTGCCCTTGCGCGTGTCGGCGGCCAGCGTGAACTGGGGCACCAAGAGCAGCCCACCGCCGATGTCGCGCAGGCTCAGGTTCATCTTGCCTTCGGTGTCCGGGAACACGCGGTAGCCCAAGAGCCGCTCCAGCAAGCGCTCGGCGCGGGTGGCCGCGTCGCCCTGTTGCACCCCGACGAGCACCAATAGCCCGCGGTCGATGCGGCCGACGACGGCGCCGTCCGCCTCGACGCTTGCCGCCGACACGCGTTGCAGCAGGCCGATCATGCCCCGCCCAAAAAGCGATCGGCAAAGCGGTCGGTGGCTGCCACCAGTGCCGCGGCGATGCCGGGCTCGAAGGCGGCGTGACCGGCGTCGGCAATCACCTGGAAGTCCGCCAGCGGCCAGGCGTGGTGCAGCTCCCACGCGGAATGCAACGGGCAAATCGCATCGTAGCGGCCGTGCACGATGACACCCGGGATGTCCGCAAGCCTGTGCGCGTCGCGCAGCAGTTGCTCCGGCGCCAGGAAGGCATCGTGGGCGAAGTAATGGCACTCGATGCGGGCCAAGCTCAGCGCCAGGCGCTCGTCGGCGAAGGCGTTGCGGATGCCGGCATCCGGCAGGAGGGTCGCACAGCGGCCCTCCCAGAGGGACCAGGCGTGCGCGGCGCGCTGCATCACGGCGTCGTCCCGACCCGTGAGGCGGCCGTGATAGGCCTGCACCAGGTCGTCGCGCTCCGCCTCGGGGATGGGGGCGAGGAAGTCCTGCCAGTAGTCCGGAAACAGCAGATGTGCGCCTTGCTGGTAGAACCAGTGGATCTCCCGTGGCCGGCAGAGAAAAATGCCCCGCAGCAGCAGCGCACTGACCTGCGCCGGGTAGGTCTGGGCGTAGGCGAGTGCCAGCGTCGAGCCCCAGGAACCGCCGAACACCAGCCAGCGCTCGATGCCGAGCGCCTCGCGGATACGCTCTATGTCGGCCACCAAGTGCCAGGTGGTGTTGTGCTCTAGCCCCGCATGCGGCGTCGAGCGCCCGCTGCCACGCTGGTCGAACAACACCAGCCGATAGCGGACAGGGTCGAAGAAGCGCCTGTGCGTCGGCCCACAGCCGGCCCCGGGTCCGCCGTGCAGGAAGACCGCCGGCAGCCCTTCGGGATTGCCGCACTCCTCCACGTACAGCTCGTGGCCATCGCCGACGTCGAGACGGTGCACCGCATAGGGCTCGATGGGTGGAAACAGCGGGTCTGGCCGGGAGTCTTGCATGCGAGACGGATCGACTGGCGAGTGACTTGCGGGTTCGCTGACGCAGCTTCGCGGCGGCCGGGATCGGCGCTACGGGCGCGGCTTGACAGTGTAGTCCAATTCCTACAGACATCAGGGCAATGGACCACAAACCAGTGCTGGCTTTGAGTCCACACTATAACCGTCGCCAGCAGGGATGCAGAAGCACGGAGGCAGAAGCTGGGAAGCACCCGCAGGGAGGCACCGCCAGGGAGGCACCGGCAAGGACGCCCAAGGACGACAGTGCGCCAAGGACGCGCAGACTGCGTGGACCCACTCAACCAATGGCGGCGTCGGCCCCCGGCAGGGATGCGGGGGGTCTTTGTCTGCGCCTTTCCGACTGCCCGCAGCCGACGCGCCTGCTGCTCGACAATGCCGAGGACATGAGGGGCGACGCCACCACCCAACAGGCATTCGCGGCAACAATGGGCCCTTGGCGCGCTGGCACCGGGAGCCTCCGCCTGCTGCTGACGACGCGCTGGCTCTTGGCCGGCATCGCGGACCGCGAGCCGCGCTCGGTCTGGCCGCGCACAGGTCCGGTGCTTCGCCGAGGCGAGCTTGCGCGAGATCAGGGTAACCATACGCAAATTAAGTCATTCTGAGCAGTCAGGCTCGCACGTCGGAACCCCAGGACCGCCGCCGCAGCCGTTCGACCGTTCGGAGACTTGAGCATGCACGGCCCCCAGCGCGCCTTGCGGGCGCAGCCCTCTAGATCAACCAGCGACACCCAGGAGCGCCGCCCCGCAGATGCCGTGCAGGCGCCTGGGTCCGGCTCCGGCGCCGTCGCCCTGGCACGACTGCTGGTCCTGGCATTGGCGTTGCTGCTGCTGCCGGCGGCCGGCTGGGCCGACGCCGGCAGCTGGCCGACACCGCCGGCCAGCGAGGCGCCAAGGCCCCAGGTCTCCGGCCCCTTGCAGGGGGGCACCGCGGACCATAGCAAGTTCGAGCAGCTGCAGGGACCCTTCGAGACCGGCTCGGACGTCACCAAGGCTTGCCTCGGCTGCCATACGGAAGCGGGCAAGCACTTCATGCGTAACGTCCACTGGACCTGGTCTTACGAGGATCCGAACACCGGCCAGCAGCTCGGCAAGAGGTACCTCATCAACAATTTCTGCACCAATGCGCGTGGCAACGAGGGCATGTGCGCTCAGTGCCACACCGGCTACGGCTGGAAGGACGAGCACTTCGACTTTGCCGACGAGACCAAGATCGACTGTCTGGTCTGCCACGAGACGACGGGCACCTATTACAAGACACCGAACAGCCAGGGGCACGAGGCCTGCGCGATCATGTTCGAGGGCAAGCCACCGATCGATCTGGCCGCGGTGGCCCAGAGCGTCGACTTGCCGCAGCGGGCCAACTGCGGCGCTTGCCACTTCAAGGGCGGTGGCGGCGACAACGTCAAGCACGGGGACCTGTCCACGGCCTTGATCGAGCCGCCGCGCACCCTCGACGTGCACATGGGCGCCGACGGCCTGAATTTCGCCTGCACCGCCTGCCACGTCACCAACAAGCACGTCTGGGCCGGCAGCCGCTACAACGTGGTCTCCAAGGACACCGAGGGTACCGGCCTGCCCGGCCAGCGCACCGATGTCGCCACCTGCGAATCCTGCCATGGGCTCTCGCCCCACACCCTGGATTCGCTGGCCGCCTTCAAGCTCAACGACCATGTCCAGAGTGTCGCCTGCCAGACCTGCCACATTCCCGAATTCGCCCGCGGCGGCGTGGCCACAATCGTCGATTGGGACTGGCGCACCGCCGGCAAGACCCGCGACGGCGAGGGCTACCATGAGGAGAATTATATCCAGGGCAACGGCGACCACCGCTATACCTACAAGTCGATCAAGGGCAATTTCACTTACGACGAGAACCTCGTCCCCGAGTACCGCTGGTTCGATGGTCAGATGGTCTATACCACCATCGACACGCGCTTCGATCCCGACGCCGAGCTCGTCGAGATCAATGGGTTCACCGGCTCCCGCGAAGACGCGCGCTCGCGCATCTGGCCGTTCAAGCGCATGCATACCTGGCAGCCCTATGATAAGGGCTACGGTACCCTGGTCTATGCCCACCTCTGGGGCGAGGGTAAAGAGGCCTACTGGGGTGGATACGACATGGCGGCGTCGATCGAGAAGGGCATGGCCGACTTCGAGCTCGACTACTCAGGCGAGTATGGCTTCATCGAAACCATCTCCTGGTGGCCCATCACCCACATGGTGGCGCCCAAGGAAGAGGCACTCGGCTGTGGCGACTGCCATGCGCCAACGGGGAGTCGACTGGCTTCGGTAGAGGGCATCTACCTGCCGGGGCGCGACCACAACGCCTGGCTGGACAACATCGGCACCATCCTGGTGTTCGGCACCCTGGCCGGTATCCTCATCCACGCCCTAATCCGCTTCTTCTCACCAAGGTCCAAGGAGGCTCACCACTGATGGCCCTGCAACGCGTCAAGATCTTCAGCCTGTTCGAGCGTTTCTGGCATTGGTCGCAGATGCTGCTCATCGTCCTGCTGCTCATCACGGGCTTTGGCCTGCATGGCTTCCATGACTGGCTTACCTTCAAGCAGGCCGTCACCCTGCACACTGGCGCCGCGCTGACCCTGCTGCTGCTCTGGGCCTTCGGTACCTTCTGGCTGTTCACGACCCGCAACTGGCGGCATTTCATACCCACCATCAGCGGCATGTGGGGGGTGCTCCGCTATTACTCTATTGGAATCTTCCGGGGCGAGCGCCACCCTTATCGCAAGGCATACTGGCGCAAGCACAACCCCTTGCAGGCTCTCGCCTATACCATGCTCAAGCTGGTCCTGTTCCCGGCCATCTGGATCACCGGCTTGATCTATCTGTTCTACTTCGCCTGGCGCGATATGCCGCGCGCCACCGAGTACCTCCAGGGCGTCGCGCTGGTGCACACCGCAGCGGCGTTCGCGATCCTCGCCTTCCTCTTCATCCATGTCTACATGCTGACCACCGGGCACTCGTTCCGCGACCACGTCATGCCCATGATCACCGGCTTCGATGAAGTGGACCTGACACCTGAGGAAGAGGCCTACCTGCGCAAGGATCAGCCGGAGGATATTCGTTAGCGCAGCACCATGCAGCAGCACAGGGCCAAGAGCGTCGAGTCAGCGGTGGATTCACCAAAGGTGAAGCTGCCGCGCACCGCTCGTCGAGCAAGCATCTCGGTTCGAGTCCGCAGCATCCTATTCGTCGTCCTGTCTGCCGGCCTGGCAGTGCTGCATACACCCTTGGTCTTTGCCACCGCGCTCTTTCTGCGCTTCGAGCAGCGCTACCGCTTCGTGAACCTGTGGAGCGCCGCGATCATGTGGCTGTTGAGGCACCTGAATGGGGTGCGGATCGAAGTGGAGGGCCGGGAGCAGATTCCGAAGGACCGCGGCGTGGTGGTGATGGCGAACCACCAGAGCCCCTGGGAGACCTTTTACTTGCAGTTGCTGGTCTCGCCGCAGGCGACCATCCTCAAGAAGGAGCTCTTGTGGATTCCATTCTTTGGTTGGGGACTGGCACTGCTCAAGCCCATCGCCATCGACAGGTCCGCCGGCACTCAAGCGCTCAAGACCGTGATCAAGGAGGGCAAGGAGCGGCTCAAGGCTCGCATCAGCGTGACCATCTTCCCGGAAGGCACCCGCCAGCCGCCCGGCACCATCGGGCGCTTCAACGCCGGCGGCGCCATGCTCGCGACCCGCGCCGGCGCGGACGTGCTACCGGTCGCCCACAATAGCGGCGACTGTTGGCCAGGCCGCTCGTGGATGCGGTACCCAGGGACCATTCGGCTGGTGATTGGCGCCCCGATCCCATCACAGGGCAAGTCCGCCAAGACGCTGACGGCGGACGTGGAGCGCTGGATCTCCGATCACTATCCGGGCGATCGAGTCTCGACAACCAAGCCCGTCGCAGACTGACGACGGTCGCCCTGGGCACTGGCTGGGGCGACAGGCCGACCAAGGGCTTCGGGTGGCGGGATTGGGATCAGCCCGTTCCCGTCTTCAAGGGCGCGGCTTCGGCCTGCGCCGCTTGCGCCGCCAACTCGGCATGGTAGGCATCATTGACGCGGTCACGGAGCTCCTTGCCAGGCTTGAAATGCGGCACATACTTGCCTGACAGGGCCACCGAGTCGCCGGTCTTGGGATTGCGGCCGATGCGCGGCGGGCGATAGTGCAGCGAGAAGCTGCCGAAGCCGCGGATCTCGATGCGCTCGCCGGCGGCAAGTGCAGCGCTCATCTGCTCGAGGATGCAGCGCACGGCGAGCTCGACGTCCTTATAGGCGAGATGGCTCTGCTGCTCGGCCAGGATCTCGATGAGCTCGGATTTCATCATGTCGGATCACCCCGAAAAACTTGGCGAATCGGGCACCGGATGCCGTAGGTTACGGGCGGGAGCGGCGCCGCTTTGACGCGCAGCGAGCACACCGCGGAGCGCGAGTGCTCAGTCCTCTTTCGCCGCCTCTTCCATCTGCTGCTTGAGGATGTCGCCAAGGGTCGCAGTGCCGGCCTGGGCCTCACGCGCATAGCCCTTGATGGCGGCCTGCTCGTCGGCCATATGCTTCGCCTTGATGGAGAGCGAGATGGTGCGGTTCTTGCGGTCCACGCCCATGAACTTGGCCTCGATCGACTCCCCGGGCTTGAGTACCGAGCGGGCGTCCTCGACACGGTCGCGGGAGATCTCGGAGGCGCGCAGATAACCTTCGACGCCCTCGCCCAAATCCACGCTGGCCCCCTTGGCGTCCACCTCGGTGATGGTGCCGGTGACGGTACTGCCCTTCTCGTTCAGGGCGACAAAGCTGGAGAAGGGGTCCTTGTCCAACTGCTTGACGCCGAGCGAAATGCGCTCACGCTCCGGGTCCACCGACAGCACCACGGTCTCCACCTCGTCGCCCTTCTTGAAGCGACGCAGTGCCTCTTCGCCGGACTCGTCCCAGGAGATGTCGGACAGATGCACGAGACCATCGATGCCGCCGTCGAGACCGATGAAGATGCCGAAGTCGGTGATGGACTTGATCTGGCCGCCGACCCGGTCGCCCTTCTTATAGGTGGCCGAGAACTCGTCCCAGGGGTTGCTCTGGCATTGCTTGATGCCAAGCGAGATGCGCCGGCGCTCCTCGTCGATGTCGAGGATCATCACCTCCACCTCGTCGCCGAGGGCGACAACCTTGGAGGGATGCACATTCTTATTGGTCCAGTCCATCTCGGAGACGTGCACCAGGCCCTCGACGCCCTCTTCGATCTCCACGAAGCAGCCGTAATCGGCGATGTTGGTGACCTTGCCGTAGACCCGGGTGCCCTCCGGATAGCGTCGCGAGATGTTGACCCAGGGGTCCTCACCCATCTGCTTGAGGCCTAGAGACACGCGCTGGCGCTCGCGGTCGAACTTGAGCACCTTGACCATGATCTCCTGGCCGATCTCGACCACCTCGGACGGATGCTTGACCCGGCGCCAGGCCATGTCGGTGATATGCAGCAGGCCGTCAATCCCGCCCAGATCCAGGAAGGCCCCGTAGTCGGTGAGGTTCTTGACCACGCCATTGAGCTCCAGGCCCTCTTCCAGCTTCTCCAGCAGGGCCTCGCGCTCGGCACTGTACTCCTCCTCAACGACGGCACGGCGGGAGACGACGACATTGTTGCGCCGGCGGTCTAGCTTGATGACCTTGAACTCCAGTTCCTTGCCTTCGAGGTAGGTGGTATCGCGCACCGGCCGGACGTCCACCAGGGAGCCGGGCAGAAAGGCGCGGACGTTGCCGAGCTCGACGGTGAAACCGCCCTTCACCTTGCCGTTGATCATGCCCTTGACCGTCGCGCCGTCTTCGAAGGCCTTCTCCAGTTGGTCCCAGGCGGCGAAGCGCTTCGCCTTCTCGCGCGAGAGTCTGGTGGTGCCGAAACCGTCCTCGACAGCATCCAGCGCCACCTCCACGTCGTCGCCGACGGCCACCTCCAACGCGCCGTCCGGCGCGATGAACTGGTTGCGCGGGATGATGCCCTCGGTCTTCAGGCCGGCATTGACGATGACGACATCCGGCGTGATCTCGACCACCTGTCCGGTCACTATGGTGCCCGGCTGGAGTTGCGTATTGGTCAGGCTCTCTTCGAAGAGCTCGGCGAAGCTTTCGGTCATAAGGTGGGTTTTTCCTGGCCTGGCGGCCGCCCCGCACCCTTAGGGAGGGGTCATGGGATCGGCTGATGAGCGATCCTGAAGAGGCGTGCTGCCGGACCTGTTCCTGTGCTGTTGTAGGGTGGATGACATGCCGGCGGCCACCCGCCGACGACTCGTTTGCGGCCGATCGGACCGCGGCGCTCTGTCACGACTGCGACGCTGTGCGCGGAGATTGCCGGACCCCTCGCTGCCCCGAACGCTGCCGGCAACGCCGGACGCGTCCCTGGTCCGGCACCATCCGGCGCCATGCGCCCGTTTGGATGCGTCCCGACGTGCGGCCCAGCCCAGCTGCACCGGCCAGGCCAGGTCGGCCGGCCGGCCGGAGCCTCGGGGGTCCGAAGCTCACTGCTCCGGCGCCAATCCCGGCTGTTCGGTGCTCTGTTTGCCGCGCCCTTCTGCACCCGGTTCTGCGCCCCTCTGCTCGGCGTCCGGCAGGACTTGCCGAACCGCAGCCAAGACCGCCGCGAGCACCGACTCGATACCCAGTGCCGAGGTGTCGATGACGACGGCGTCGGCGGCCGGCTCCAACGGGCTCAGCGCCCGCTCGCGGTCGCGCCGATCGCGCTCGGCCAAGTCCCGCGTAAGACTCGGCAGACTAGCATCCATACCCTTTTGTTTCAACTGCTTATATCGGCGGTCCACACGCACTTGCGAGCTCGCATCGAGGTAGATCTTGACCGATGCCTCCGGAAACACCACGGTGCCCATGTCCCGCCCATCGGCCACCAGACCCGGTGGTCGAGCCGCCTCCCGCTGCAAGCGCCACAGGGCACGCCGCACGGCCGGGCAGGCCGCCACGCGGGAGGCCTGCTCGCTTGCGCCGGCGGTGCGGATGTCGGTGCTCACGTCGGCGCCATTGAGCAGCACCCGATCGCCCTCGAAGTCGATCCGCAGGCCATTGGCCAGCGCGCCGAGGGCGGTGTCGTCGTCGAGCGGGACGCCGCGCCGCGCCGCGGCAAGCCCGACACAGCGATAGAGGGCGCCAGTGTCCAGCACATGCCAGCCCAGCAGCGCCGCCAAGCGCCCGGCGATGGTGCCTTTGCCGGTACCCGAGGGGCCGTCGATGGTGATCACCGGCGCCGGCAGCCCGGCCCTGCTCCTCATGCAACCACCTCCTCGATGCCGAGTCCGGCGGCGGCGGCGACCGCGGCATAACCCGGAAAGGAGGTGTCAACGTTCTTGCAATCCTGCACCAGCACGGGCGCTTCGGCCCGCAGCGCGGCCATCGCGAAGGCCATGGCGACGCGATGGTCTCCGTGGCTGTCGATGCTACCGCCGCCGAGCGGCCGGCTGCCAAGTCCCTGGATGCGGATGCCATCTCGCAGTACCTCGGTCTCGACGCCTAGCCTGGTGAGGCCCGCCGCCATCACGGCGATGCGGTCGCTCTCTTTCACCCGCAGCTCCTCGGCGCCCGTCAGGAGGGTCTCGCCCTCGGCGCAGGCGGCGGCGATGAACAGGGCCGGGAGCTCGTCGATGGCGAGCGGCACCTGGTCCGCCGGGATCTGGATACCGGAAAGCCGAGCGCTCTGCACCCGGATGTCCGCCACCGGCTCGGCGCCGCTGTCTTGGGGTCTGCCGATGCTCAGCCGCGCGCCCATCGCCTGGAGAATACGCAGCACGCCGCTGCGCGTGGGGTTCAGGCCCACCGCTGGCAGGACCAGGTCGGCAGCTTCTGCGATGCTCGCGCCGACGAGAAAGAAGGCCGCGGAAGAGATGTCCGCCGGTACCGCCACCGGCGCGGCCCTGAGCCGGCTGCCGCCGGCCACACGGACCTTGGCCCCCTGTCGGCGAACCGGGCAACCGAAGGTGGCGAGCATGCGCTCGGTATGGTCGCGGGTGACGGCGGGCTCGGTGACACAGGTCTCGCCGTCGGCATAGAGGCCCGCCAGCAGCAGGCAGGACTTCACCTGGGCGCTGGCGATGGGCATGTTGTAGTCAATGGCCGAGAGCCGCGGCACGGGGCGGATCGCAAGGGGTGCCGTGCCGGCCGGGGTGGTCTCGATACGGGCGCCCATCTGCGCCAGCGGGTCGGTAACCCGGCGCATGGGACGGCGCGACAGCGACGCATCGCCCATGAGGGTGCTGGCAAAGCGCTGCCCCGCCAGCAGTCCGCAGAGCAGCCGCATGGCCGTGCCGGCATTGCCGACGTCCAGCGGCGCGCCCGGGGCTTGCAGGCCATGCAGGCCGACACCACGGATCAGCAGCCGCCCGGCATTCGGCCCCTGGATCTCCACCCCCATGGCGCGGAATGCCGCCAGGGTCGCCAGGCTGTCGGCGCCCTCGAGGAACCCGGTTACCTCCGTGTCACCGTCCGCCAGCGCCCCCAGCATGATGGCACGGTGAGAGACGGACTTGTCACCCGGCACCCGCACCTCGCCCTGCAGGGTCCCGCCGGGTGCGACGCGGAAGCTGCGCGCGGGCCATGAGCCGGTGACCTGACTGGCATTCACTGATGCTGGGCTCCAGGAGCGGGACGCGGCGTTGCCGCAGGCGGCACTGCAGACAGGGCGACCGGCGCGGTCGCCCCGGATGGCGAAGGCGGTGGAAAATAGCGCACCACTACCCCCTTGTAAATGCGCGCTGCAGCATCGGCATCTGGCAGCGCCGAGCCAACCCAAGCGAGCGCAGGAGTCAGTCAATGCGAGAACGAACCGTCGACGTCGCCATCATCGGCTCCGGCACGGCCGGGCTCAATGCCATGGCCCAAGTACGCAGGGCCGGTAAGTCCTTCGTGCTCATCAACGGTGGTGAGCCCGGGACCACCTGCGCGCGCGTGGGCTGCATGCCGTCCAAGGCGATGATCCAGGTGGCAGAGGACTATCACCGCCGCACACACCTGGGCAAGTATGGCATCGACGGTCACGAGGCCATGACCCTGGACATCCCCGAGGCCATGGAGCACGTGCAGGACCTGCGCGACACCTTCGTCGACCGGGTGCTCGGCAGCAGCACCGACAACATGCCCGAGGACCTGTTCCTCCAGGAATACGCGCGCTTCCTCGAGCCAACCCTGCTGGCAGTGGGCAGGGGGGAGGGCGAGCAGCACATTCGTGCCGGCACCGTCGTCATCGCCACCGGCTCGACACCCCTGGTGCCCGCGGCCTGGCGCGAGCTCGGCGACAGGATGCTCACCACCGATACCCTGTTCGAGCTGGAAGACCTGCCGGCATCCATCGCGGTGATCGGATTGGGCACCATCGGCCTGGAGCTGGGGCAGAGCCTGCACCGGCTCGGGGTCGAGGTCACGGGATTCGATCAGCAGATGCAGATCGGAGGTACCCGCGACCCGGAGGTGAGCCGAGCCGCCATCGCCATCATCGCGAAGGAATTCCCTGTGCACCTGGGCGCCGCCGCCGAGATCGAGCCCGAAGGCGAGCGGCTGCGCGTGCGTGGCGGCAAGCACCAAGTGACCGTGGATCGGGTGCTGTGCAGCATCGGGCGGGTGCCGAGCACCCTGGAGCTCGGCCTCGAGAACCTCGGCGTGCCGCTGGACGCGCGCGGGCTGCCGGCCTTCAACCCGAGCACCATGCAGGTGGGCGACCTGCCCGTCTACATCGCCGGTGACGTGACGGGCCAGCGCCAGATCCTCCACGAGGCCGGCGACGAGGGCAAGATCGCAGGCTGGAACGCCGCCCGCGGCGAGCGCCGGGCCTTCCGCCGCAAGACGCCGCTCCATATCAACTTCTGCGACCCGAACATCTGTGCTGTCGGCGAGCGCTTCGACGCGCTGGACCCGGATTCCACGGCCGTCGGCGAGATCAGATTCGCGCCGGTCGGCCGCGCGCTCATCATGGGTAAGAACCGTGGTGTGCTGCGCGTCTACGCGGACAAGGCCAGCGGCCGGATGCTCGGTGCCGAGATGATCGGCCCCAAGGGCGAGCACCTGGCCCACCTCATCTGCTGGTGCATCGAGCAGGGCCTCAAGGTCGGCGAGATGCTGCGCCTGCCCTACTACCATCCGGTCATCGAGGAGGCGCTGCAGGCTGCCCTCTACGATCTCTATCGCAAGGTGGATGCGAAGAATGAGGGATTGACCGAGTTGGCGACGATCGGTGCGTGACGGGCCAGGGGCGCCGCGCTCCGGCCCGGCTCGGTGCCCAAGGCCCTTGTGCTGGGGCGACCGGCGCGCCGCCCGCCTCAGGCGATTTCTGTCAACAAAGATACCGGCTGGCTTGTCTTTTCGCCCGCCTTCTGCGTCGCGGCAGCGGGCACAGAGCTCGACTATGCGCCTGCTGCCGCTCCTTGAAGGCGAGCGAAAATCCTGCGCCATTCGGTATGTTTGTTTCCGGCAATCGCCTTAGCGACACGAGCAATCTCAGCCCCAGAAGGGACGCGGAATCCATGCGCCGGTGCAGGCGTAGGGCCGCGCCGGAATGCGGCCCAGCACATCAGGTGGCGGCGCTAGCCGCCACCGGCAGGTAACCAACGCGCCAGCGCCGCATAGAGCTGCTCGCTCTTAAAGGGCTTGGCAACATGGTCATCCATGCCGGCGTTCAGGCAGGCTTGGCGATCGCTCTCCATGGCGTTGGCGGTCATGGCGACCACAGGCACGCGCCGGGCACGCGCGGCCTGCTCGCGCTCGCGCAGCCGACGCGTGGCGGAGATGCCGTCCAAGACCGGCATCTGCACGTCCATCAGCGCCAGGTCCCAGCCGCCCTCGGCGAGCCGGGCAAGCCCGACCGCGCCGTTATCGGCGAGCTCCACGTCGACACCCATCTTGCCGAGCATGGACATGGCCACCCGCTGGTTCACCGGATTGTCCTCCACCAGCAGCACCCGCCCGGCGAGGGGCCGGCGCGGCGTGGCTGGCCGCGGTGCCTTGGCATAGGCCGGGGTGGTTCCGTAGAGCACCTGGTAGAGGGCATCGCGCAGCAGGGCGTAGCGGATGGGCTTGGCAAGCTTGAGCGCGAACAGGTCTGTGTCCTCGGCGGCGCCGGGGTCGACTGGCGAGCTGAGCAGCAGCAAGGGCAGGGTAAGCCAGTGGGCGTCGGCCCTTATGCGCCGCGCGAGCCCGCGGCCGTCCAGTTCCGGCATCTCCAGGTCCAGCAGGGCAAGGTCGAAGCCGTGGCCCGTTTGGGCTGCAGTGCAGAGCGCCGCCAGCGCCGCGGCGGCGTCCGCCGTCAGGACGCACGCCATGCCCCAACCCTTCAGGTAGTGCTTGAGTATCCTGCGGTTGGTCTCGTTGTCGTCCACGACCAGTGCCCGCTTGCCGTCCAGGCCAGCGCTCGCCGCCCCGTCCAAGGCGGCGGGCTGCAGCGCCAAGGTCAGCCGCACGCCGAACCGGGTGCCGCGCCCGACCGCGCTCTGGACGTCGATGTCCCCGCCCATGAGCTGCGTGAGCCGCTTGGTGATGGCGAGCCCGAGCCCGCTGCCGCCGAAGCGCCGGGTAACTGAGCCGTCCGCCTGCCGGAAGGGCTCGAACAATCGGGCCTGCTGCTCCGAGGTCATGCCGATGCCGCTGTCGCGGACCTCGATCTCGAGCCGAATGCTCGCCGCGTCGCGCGTCAGCTCACGCACCGTCAAGGCCACCTCGCCGCGCTCGGTGAACTTGACCGCATTGCCGAGCAGGTTGGAGAGGACCTGCCGCAGCCGTATCTGATCGCCGACAACTCGCGTCGGCAGTGCCGGCGGGACGAAGCAGGTGAGCTCGAAGCCGGCGTTCTGCACATTGGGCATGCATAGCGCCGTGACGTCCTCCGCCAGGGCACGCATGTCGAAGGGCACCGATTCCAGGTCGAGCTTGCCGGCCTCGATCTTGGAGAAGTCCAGGATGGCGTTGATGATGTTGAGCAGGCTCTCGCTGGAGGTGCGCGCTAGCTCGACGAAGCCGCGCTGGCGACCGTCGAGCTGGGACTGGGACAGAAGCTCGATCATGCCAAGCACGCCGTTCATCGGCGTGCGGATCTCGTGGCTCATGTTGGCGACGAACTCGCTCTTGGCGACGCTCGCGCTCTCCGCCTGCTCCTTGGCCAGCGCCAGCTCCTCGGCGATGCGCCTGCGCTCTTCGACTTCCTGCGTGAGCCTGGCGTTGAGTGCGCGCACCCGCTCGGACTCCTCGGTCAGCTCGGCCACCAGGTCGGCGTTGACGTAGCGCAGCTCGAGTGCGTCGCGCAGCGTGCGCTGATGCGCTCGGCCGCTGACAAGCATGAAGACGCCGAACAGGCCGATGAGCACCAACATGGTCAGCGCGAGCTCGCCGCCGATGAGCGCCATGCGCAGCCCGAGCGGCAGCAGCGCCCCCAGCACATAGGGCACATAGCTCGTCAGGCAGGGGGCCAGACTCGGGATGGCGGCGGCCACCATGCCACCGATGACGAAGGAGAGAAAGACCTCGTCCGTGAGTCCGGACCAGGGCAGCAGGAACACGGACAGGCCCCAGCAGAGCCCGGTGGCGCCCGCGCCGAGGGCGAACAGCAGCGACCAGCGCGCCGTGGACAGTGCCGCCGCGCGTCGTCGGTAGCGCTGCACGAGCAGCCCCCGCAACAAGAGCACGACGATGATCGCGCCGAGCCAGGACCAGGCCAGGGGTGCGCGGTAGAAGTGGCTCACCACCAGCGTGACGATGAGGGCATTCGCGGCAGAGATGCTGAGGCCCAGCGGCGCCTGCGCGAATAGCAGATGCACCAGGTCCGCGTAGACCCGCGAGTCGGCCGATGCCGAGGTGCGCTCCGCGCCTTCGGTGTCCTGCTCGACGCGCCCCTCGAGCACCGGCGCACCGTCGCGGTGCACCTTCACCACATCAGGTCGTCCGGGACCTCGAGCTCGGCGTAGGGATCCTTGGGGTCCTTGGGCTCGGGTCGGTTCCAGAGCACCAGGGTCGCCGAGTCGACCTGCTGCACGCGCTCCGCAACGCCGGCGGGAACCAGCTCGTAGAAGTCCTGGTGGCGGACAATGGCCAGCTCGCCGGCCACCAGTGCCTGCTGCTGCGCAGCAGATACATAAAGCCGCTTCAGTGCCGCGCCGTCGGCGAAGTTATAGGCCACATCGCCGCCCTCGCGAGATACCCGGGTGTCGTGCACCAGCTGCCACAGGGCCACCAGCTCCGCCTTGCGCTGGCGCTCTTCCTCCCGCCGGCGGTTCAGCTCTTGGTCGCGCCGGCGCTTCTCGGCTGCCGCCTGCTCTGCCTCGGCGCTGCGCTGTGCCGACTCGGCGGACCGGCCGCCCCCCGCACGCTTCTGCTTGCGCTTCTTGGTCTGCGCCTGCTTGAGCTGCTGCTCGCTGACGAGCCCGGCCTTGAGGAGCTGGTCCTGCAGCGAATTGGCCATCTGTCTATCTCCGCGCCATCTTTCGATAGCCGCGCCGACGGCATCGGTCGGCGCAGGGCACTGACTAGCAAACTGCTGCAGGGATTTTAGGCGATTGCCGGAAACAAACATACCGAATGGCGCAGGATTCTCGTCCGCCTTCGCGCAGCAGCAGCGCGTGCATAGTCGTTCTCTGTGCGCGTTGCCGCGACAAAGAAGGCGGGCGAGAAGACAAGCCAGGCGGTATGTTTGTTGACAGAAATCGCCTTAGCCCAGCGGCGGCGCGGCTTCCCGGCCACACACTAGCCGGTCCGCGGCTGCGGGCAGTAGAATCGCACCCGCGTGGCCGGCGCACCGCGCATCAGCGAGCGCCGCGCACCCGAACCCCGCGATGGAGACCGAGCATGCAGCCCCCAATCGCCCGCGTCATCGCCTGCGGCCTCGTCGGCACCCTGGCAGGACTCCAGGCCGCGCCCTTGGTCGCCGAGGGTGTTGGCTTCGTCAACATGGAGCGCGTCTTCGCCCAGAGCCCGCAGGGCCAGGCGGTCCAGCAGCGCCTCACCGAGGAGTTCGGCGACGAACAGCGGGAGTTCGCGCTACGCGAGCAGGAAGTCCGCCAGATGCAGGCCCGCTTCGAGCGCGATAAGCCGCTCATGAGCAAGGCGCAGGTCGAAAAGACGGAAGCCGAGATCAAGGAGCGCATCAAGCAGCTGGAGCAGGACTTCGCCGAGATTCAGAAGGAGGTCGCCGAGATCCAGCAGGAGGAAGGCGAGAAGCTGTTGGCGCCCGCGCAGAAGGCCATCGCCAACATTGCCAAGGAGAAGCAGATCGCCGCCGTGTTCGAGATCAACACCTTCGACCCGAACCGCGCCGGCATGCTGTACTTCGAGGAGGGCGCGGAGGTGGACCTGACAGACGCCGTCATCGAGGCCCTCCACCAGGACTGAGCCCCTGAGGACTGAGCCCCTGAGGACTGAGCCCCTGAGGACTGAGCTCAGGAGGACTGAGCTCGCCGAGCTGCACACAGAAAGTCACTCGTGCAGCAGTGCGAATGTCCCGAGACCGTCTCAGGTCGTTGTCGCTATCGTTGTCCTGATCGCGGTCTCGACCCTGCGGATATTCGATTACGATTACGACAACGACAACGAAAGGATCCCGGTCTCGCAACTTCCGCAGCAAAGCACCAGGCACAGGGCTCCATCCGCGCCGTTGTCGCTTCGAGGACGCCACTGCCACGGGCAGCCAGCGGACCTTTGCGCTCCGTTTCCATAACCCAGGTCATTCCCGGGTGCACCCGCGCGGTTCTGGTGACATTACCGCTAGTTTACAATCGGGCGCTAGGATGGTTGGCGCAGGCCAGCCCGCCGCGTGGGCTGCGCCATGCGGCCACCCTGCACGCCCACCTGGCACAGGCGTGTGCCGGAGCGCACCCGAAACTACCCCCGGGGCGACTGAACCCGCGGGGCGACGCTGTCAGTGCAAGCAACCCGCGCAACCAACCAGCGCCACTCGCGGCGCGCTGCTGCGGAGGAGGATCACCAGATGCTCGGCGAGACACATGACCTGATCCACGAGTTCCCGGAGCTCGAGAGCAAGATCGCGGCGATGCGCGCAACCAGTGAGTCGTTTGCAGCGCTCATGGACAGGTACGACGACCTCGATGCGCGCGTCCGCAAGCTCGAGGAGCTCGGCACACCGGTGGCGGACGAGACCATGGAGGATCTCAAGAAAGAACGGCTGCTGTTGAAGGACAGGCTCTACGACCTGCTGCGCCCTTAGCGGGCAATCGGCGAGGGGCAAGGAAGCATGCCCCCGGACGCACCGATCACCGGGCATTCCCCTGATCGCGCCCGCAGCCGCCACCTGGGCCCGCTCATCCGGCTGCTGCGGTTCGTCTGGCCCTACCGCAGGCGCCTCGCCGTGGCGCTCACGGCGCTGGCGGTCGCGGCACTGGCGTTCCTCGCCTTCGGCCAGGTCATCCGCGCGGTGGTGGACCAGGGTCTTGCCACCGGCTCACCGACGGCGCTGAATCTGGCGCTGGCGCTCTTCCTCGGCGTGTTGCTGCTGCTGGCGGCGAGTATCGCCGTGCGCAGCTTCCTGCTCGATTGGATCGGCGAGCGAGTTGTTGCCGACATCCGCGAGGCGGTCTTCGCCCGGGCGCTCGCGCTGGACGTGGGCTTCTACGAAACGACGCGCACCGGCGAGCTGATCGCCCGGCTCACCAGCGACACGGCGCTGCTGCAGGTCGTGGTGGGCTCGACGCTGGCGATGGGGCTGCGCAGCGCCCTCCTTGCGGCTGGCGGTGCGGCCATGCTCGCCGTCACCAGCCCCAAGCTCACGGCGCTGGTGCTGCTGGGGGTGCCGGCGGTGCTTCTCCCGGGCTGGCTCATCGGCCGGCGGGTGCGGTGGCTCTCTCGCCAGAGCCAAGACCGCATCGGCGACATCGGCGCCTACGTGGACGAGACCCTGCACGCCATCCGCACCGTGCAGGCGAGCTGCCACGAGCCCATCGACAAGGCGTGCTACGGCGCGCGCGTCGAGCAGGCCTTCGCCACGGCCATGGAGCGCTCCAAGGCGAGCGCCCTCCTCTCCGGCGTCGTGACCCTGCTCTCCCTGGGCGCCATCGGCACCGTGCTCTGGCTCGGTGGCCATGCCGTGCTCAACGGCACCATCAGCGGCGGCGAGCTGTCCGCCTTCCTGTTCTACGCGGTGCTGGTTGCGGGGTCCGTCGGCTCGCTCAGCGATCTCGCGGGCCAGTTGCTGCGCGGCGCCGGTGCCGCCGAGCGCTTGATGGAGCTGATCGTCACCGAGCCCGCCATCGCGATGCCCGCCCAGCCGCACCCCTTGCCCGAGCCGATCCGCGGGCACATCCGCGCCCGAGCGGTCACCTTCCACTACCCCGCCAGGCCGAGCACGCCCGCGCTCGCAGACCTGGACTTCGACATAGTCCCGGGCGAGCGGGTGGCGCTAGTGGGCCCATCCGGCGCCGGCAAGTCCACCCTGTTCCAGCTGCTGCTGCGCTTCTACGACCCCGAGCAGGGGCGGCTCAGCTTCGACGGCCTGGACCTGCGTGCGCTGGACCCGGCGGCGCTGCGCCGGCACATCGCCGTCGTCCCGCAGGAGCCCGTGATCTTCGCCACCTCCGCCGCCGAGAACATCCGCTACGGCGCCGAGCAGGCCACGGACGCGCAGGTCCGCGCCGCCGCCGAGGCGGCGCATGCGGATATCTTCATCCGGCGCCTGGCACAGGGTTACGACACCTTCCTCGGCGAGCGCGGCGTGCGCCTATCCGGCGGCGAGCGCCAGCGCATCGCCATCGCCCGCGCCATCCTGCGCGACCCGGCGCTGCTGTTGCTGGACGAGGCCACCAGCGCCCTGGATGCGGAGAGCGAGCGGCTCGTCCAGGATGCGCTTTCGCACCTCATGGCCGAGCGCACCAGCATCGTCATTGCCCACCGCCTGGCTACCGTACGCGAGGCGGACCGTATTCTGGTGCTCGATCACGGCCGTATCGTCGCCGCCGGGCGCCACGAGGAGCTGCTCGCGCAAGGTGGGCTCTACGCCCGGCTCGCGGCACTGCAGTTCCAGGATGTACCGGCGGCGGCGCTGGGCTGACGCCTGGCTTTCCCGCGAAGCTGCTGGCGAGACACAGTGACTCGAGAGAGCTGACGGCCGGGTAGGCTATGTCTTGGAGCTTCCAGCCGACGACCCTGGGGTACCATGGCCTACAGGGTGGGATGACCTCAGCCAAAGCCATCAAGCAAAAGCGTATTTCAGCAAGGGGTACCGTTTTCGAAGTCTGCGCGGACCGCCTTCGCCGAGCAGGAAGACGCATCCTGGAGCAGAGGGCCGATCACGAGGCCCTGAATCTCAATACCGGCTTCCGTGCCTTTTCCTCGTTCGGGATAGCCGACCTGACACGGGTCAACCTGTTGGTCGGCAGGAACAACGCCGGCAAGACCTGTCTGTTGGACGCCGTCGAGATCGCCGTACTTGGCGCGCGGCTTGACTCGCTGCTAGGCTCTGGATCCCGCCGCGGGTAGAGCTCCCAATGAAGCTGCCGCTTACCTCAACCGGCACATTCAGCATCCCGCTCCGCACGAGCCAAGCGCCGCCTGCTCCGTATCCTATGCCCCCCGGGGCTGGCCAAGCTGGGCTCTGCCGCGAGCGCAGCTGCCGCCGACTACCAGAAGCCGAGTGCCTCGACACGGGTCTGCATTACAGCACGATGGAGTCGATGTGGCGCTTCATCGTCGAAGCGAGCCGCCGACTCGATGTGCAGGTCTTCGCAACCAGCCACAGCGGCGACTGCCTCCGTGCGCTGGCCTGGCTGCAAGCGGAACAACCGGAGGCACGCGATCTCGACACCGAGTCCGAATTCGGCGGATCCGTCGCCGCCACGGTCGCCCGTCGCAGGATTTCGGGGCGGGAGTGGTTTTGCACGCCAGCAGAGGTCATTGGCCGATCTTTGGCGTCGCGGCGCCTAGCCAAGCTTGAGCGGCGGATGCGCTGCGCTTATCCGCCCTACGGCCGTTGACTTCTTTTCGGTCCGGTTACAGGGCGAGCCCCGAACCTCCGCGATCCGACAAGCACCATGTCCCGAATCCCGCCCGCCAAGTCCGGCCCGGTCGCTCAAGGGCCCCCTTGGCTCGACCGTCTGCCCGCCTGGATCGCCTTGCCGCTGGCCATGGTCCTCGGATTCGGCGTCGGCTGGGGGCTCTTGGCGTGGCCGCTGGTGCTGCCGCTGGTGCTCGTGATAATGCTGTTCCTGCTGGCGCTGGCCGGCGCCGCCGTGCTGGCCTTGCAAGGCTCGCCGTTGCTGGCCGGCGACCTGCCGCCGCCGGCGCGCCCGCGCCGGCTCGGGCGGCGCCCCCGCCTGGTGCCGGACGACTGGTGGGTGCCGATCCCCTCGGGTGAGTTTTCGATGGGCAGTGCGGACGACGAGCCGGGGCGCGACCATGACGAGGGACGGGGGCCTGGCGTCCACATCTCGGCCTTCGAGTGCCTGCGCTTTCCGGTCACCCGCGGGCTGGTCCGGCGGGCACAAGGCGGGAGGCGATGGTCATTCGGACGCGACGATGGATATCCGGTGGTCGATGTCAGCTGGCATGATGCGATCGAGCTCTGCAATCGGTTGTCGGATGCCGATGGCCGCACGCCCTGTTATCGCATCGACGCTGAGCAGGTGCATTGGGACGGCGACGCCGACGGCTGGCGGCTCCTGACCGAGGCGGAATGGGAATACGCCTGTCGGGCCGGTACGACGACCCGCTGGTCCTTCGGTGACGACGAGGCGCGGCTCGGCGAGCATGCCTGGTACAGCGAGAACGCAGGCGGGGCACTGCGACCGGTCGGTCGGAAGCGCCCGAATCCCTGGGGACTGCACGACATGCATGGCCTGGTCTGGGAGTGGTGCTGGGATTGGTATGGTCCCTATCCGGCGGACGTCGCAAGCGACCCGATGGGACCTGCCTCGGGCTCGTCCCGCGTGCTGCGGGGCGGCGCATTCGACGTCGGGGCCGAGCTCCTGCGCTCCGCGGTCCGGGACTGGGGCTGGCCCGGGTACCGGCTCCAGTTCCTCGGGTTCCGCTGCGCGCGCGCCCCCCGCCGCCAGTTTTGACCCTTGGATGCTTGACCCTTTGGCTCTTGTGTTCAGCGACCGCGCGCGGCGCGGTCGCGCGCGATTTGTCATCATAAGGCGATCTCTGTCAACAAACATACCGCCTGGCTTGTCTTCTCGCCCGCCTTCTTTGTCGCGGCAAAGCGCACATAGAACGACTATGCACGCGCTGCCGCTTCGCGAAGGCGGACGAGAATCCTGCGCCATTCGGTATATGTGTTTCCGGCAATCGCCTAAGTGACAACCATTGTCCCTCAGCAGGGCCTGCTGGAGCACCGGGTCGCGGATCGCAGGGGCGGCAATGAGGCGCGTCTTCGGGTCGCGCTCGATGGAGAGCCGATAGGCCGCGGGGCGATAGCGGCCGCCGGCCAGCCGGTCGCGCAGCCGCAGCAGGTGCCGGTCGGCGTCCAGGTGGAAGGCGGCGATGCGCGGCTGGCGCAGCTTGCCACGCCGGCAGTCGAGCCAGGCGTGCCACAGGGATTGGAAGCTCGCGAGCCGCTGGTAGGAGCCGCGGGGAAGGCCGCGCAGATGACCAAGAGTCGCGCGTCGACCGCGCCGCGCGCGGTCGTCAAAAGGGAACAACCAAGGATACAAGGGTCAAGGCTGGCGGCGGGGGGCGCGCGCGCAGCGGAACCCGACGTACTGGTCCCGGCTCCCGGGCCTGTCCCCGAACCGGTACGCGGAGCGCAGGCTCCCGGGCCTGAAGTAGAATGCGCCGCCCCGCAGCACGCGGGACGAGCCCGAGGCAGGCCCCGTCGGGTCGACCCGAGGCCCAGGGTCGTCCGGATAGGTGCCGGCGTACCAGTCCGCGACCCACTCCCAGAGGTTGCCGTGCATGTCGTAGAGCCCCCAAGGGTTGGGCGCGCGGGTCGCGACCGGGTGGGCCTGGCCATCGCTGTTACCGGCATACCAGGCATGGTCACCCAGGAGCGCCTCCTTGTCACCAAAGGACCAGCGGGTGTCGGTGCCGGCGCGGGCGGCGTACTCCCACTCGGCCTCGGTGGGCAGCCGGGCGCCGACTTGGGCGCAGAAGGCCTGGGCGTCGTGCCAGGAGACGCTTGCCACCGGCAGCTCGTCCGGCCCCTCGTGGTCTGGGTGGACGCGGCGATATTGGGCGTTGGTCGTCTCGGTGCGGGCCAGCGCGAAGGGGCTGACCCTGACCCGATGCCGCGGACCCTCGTCGCTGTCCCGGTCCGACTCGTCCGCCGGCGAGCCCATCCAGAATTCGCCGCCGCAGAGCGCGATGTAGTCGATGCCGCTGTCCTGGTCGGTCCACTGGGCCGGCCGGCAGCCGCCGGTGCCGCCGAGCTGGAAGGCGCTGGGGTCGCCGGCGAGGGGCTCGAGGCCCGGCCAGGGCTCGCCTGCCGGCGCACAGGTACCGGCGTCGATGCCGTCCAGGGCCGGGGCGAGCGCGGCCCAGTCGCCGACGGCGAGCCAGAGGAGCCGGTGCTGATCTGGGACACTGAGGGGCAGAGCCGGGCCGGTCTCGGACGCTGTCGCGGGCGCTGCGGCCGCCGGCGTCAGCAGCAGCAGCCGGTCCTCCGGGTGCAGCCGGTGCACAGGCCCGGTCAGCAGAGCGCGCTCGGCCGGCCAGCCCGGGTCGATCAGCACCTGGTGGGCGCTGCCGCCGGCGAGCAGGGCACGGGCCAGCTCCGCGACGCCGGGGGTGTCGGGCCCGGCGGCGAGGACGGCCAGGCGGCGGTAGGCCGGGCCGAGTTCGGCGGCCGGCGGCTGCTCGACGCTGCCGGTGGCGCAGCGGTGCAGCTCGGCGCCGCCCGCGAGCCGCTCGATGCAGGGGCGGGCCTCGGCGTGCCAGGTCACCTCGACCCGGCTGCCCGCGCGCAGGCCGGCCCGGTGGGCGAGCTGGTCCGGGCTCAGGATGCTCAGGTGCCAGCCGCCGTCCGCGTCGGGCGCCAGTCGGTGGCGGGGGTCCAGTGCGTCGGCGCCGCGGTGGACGATCAGGGGCCTGCCCAACACCGGCGGCGCCGGCCGGGTCAAGGCCGCGACCAAGGCGCCGGCGGCAAGGCCAAGACAGAGACCGATCCCGAGCCAGTGGCGGCCGGGCCTGCGCGGGCGCCGGGTCGCAAGGCCGCCGCAGCCGAAGCCGAGCTGGTGCAGGGTCAGGCGCTCGGGCGGGGTCAGGGTCTCCCAGCGCCAGGGCAGGCAGATGCAGCGGGCGTCGCCCGCCGAGGGCAAGTCGGCCACCGTCAGGCTGCCGAGCTGTTCCCGGATCAGCTCGGCGTTCCTACCCTGGGCCAGGTCGCCCAGGGCGGCGATGGCCGGCGATGGCTGGCGCCAGAGCCGGAGCAGCGCCGCTTCGGCCTTGAGGCGGCGGCGGGCGGCGGTGTCGGGTGACGGCTCGTGGTCAGGCGCTCCGAGCAGGGCGTCATAGCGGCGCTGCCAATAGCCCAGGGCGCGGTACAGCGGGTTGGATTCCGCGGCGTTCTCACCGGCCAGGCCGGCGAGCCAGCGCAGCAGCTCGACGCGGGCCTCGCGGGGCCAGCACAGGCGCCCGCCCGGGCCTGGCGCCGCGGCACGCAGCAGGGTCAGGTCCCAGGGCGGGCAGGCGAGCCCGAGGGCTCGGCGCAGGGCGAGCGCGTCGGTCTCCTCGATGGGGGCCGGCGGCAAGGCACAGGCGGCGCTCCAGAGCCGGACGGCGCGCTCGCGGCGGGCGTGTTGGATGGCTGGACGCCCGGTCGAGCCTGGGCCTTGGCGCCGCCGCGGGGCACCCGCCGGGCTGGTCAGGAAGCCGATCAGGTCCGCGGGATCGATGCAGGCGAGGCCGTGCTGGCTCAGCAGCGGGGCCAGGGCACTGTCACCGGTGCCCAGGTCGACCCAGGCGAGCCGCGGCCAGTGGGCCAGGAGCCGCAGCAGGGCGCCGATGCGCAGCCGCGCGGCCGGATCGCCGCGATGGCGCCGGAGCAGGACACGGCCGTCCGTGAGGATGCAGACCAGGGCACCGGCGCGGCGGTCCTCGACCTCGCGCGGGCCGAAGCAACGGCCGCCGCTGGTGGCGAGACGGTCCGGCAGGCCGCGGAACTCGGCGCGCTCGACGCGCAGGCCGTGGCGGCCCAGGAGCTCGGCGAGTGCATCGGCGAGGCGGCCACTCCCGGCCTGGTCGGCGCTGGTGTCGGACCAGAGCCAGACGGCGCGGTGGCGCTCGGCGACTTCGAGGCGGGGCATCGGCAGCCCGGCCGCGCGGGCGGTGGCGCGCACGGTGGCGGGCAGGTCGAGGCGGCGCGTGGGCTCGCCGGCGGCGAAGCGGCCGATGCCCCAGACCAGGCGGCCCTGCTGCGCCGGCGTCAGCAGCAGGTCGGCACCGCCGGCCGGCGCGGGCAGGTAGTAGCGTGGTGGGCCGCCCGGGGCGGGCGGGCCGAGCCGAGAGGCCGGCAGCCAGGGCCGGCGCGCGACCCTGCGCCCGGCCCAGATGGCGGTGACGGCGGCGAGCAGCGCCAGCAGCAAGGCCGGCCAGCCGCGCCAGCGCTGCCAGTCCGGGGGTGGGGGTCGGACCTGGAGGCTGGGGACCAGCGTCTGATAGGTTTTTGGGGTCGG
>JANQFI010000139.1 GCA_028277905.1 Chromatiaceae bacterium
GATCCGCCTGCCCGCGCGTGCCCGCGAGCGCATCGCCAACGCCGAGCGGCTGACCACACAGCTGTTGGCCACCATGACCTGCTTCTTCGCCACCATCCAAGCCAAGGTCGAGGCGTTGGGACTGGCCCCCGAGATCGAAACGCTCGGGCACCAACAGCTCATCCCGGCGATCGATCTGGAGCGGGTCGCCGCGCGCAGCACCCGCGCCGAGCGGCGCCACGAACTGCATCGGCGATCCCGGCCTTGATCATCGTTTCGGCCACCCCCGCTAGGCGGCCAGCGGTTGGCGGTTTGCCGGACGTAGTGGCCGCGGTCGCTTGCGGGCGGGTCGCGGCGGCGGGTGGAGATGCTGGAGCAGGTAGTCGAGCATCGGTGCCGGCGGCTGAGCGAAGCAGTGCTCAGCGGCGGTGGTCCCGTCGGCGGATGAAATAGTCGTGCACGGCGGTCAGCGCGGCGAGCTTGCGGTCGCTGAGAAGGTGCTTGCCCTGGTGGTACAACGACAGTTGGCCGTTGCGTCCTGCTGCGCAGGCGCTGCTGGGTTGGCAGAGATCGGCGCACGCGGTGGCGACGGTCTCGACAGCGTTGCGCAGGTCCCCGGGCAGTGCTGGCAGCGGCGAGTCGGATCGGCGTAGCGGCGCGAGCAGCGCCGCGGCGCGCTCGCGCAGGGGCCGCCGTCGCTCGGCACTGCTACCGCACGCGGCGACCCGCTCCAGCTAGATCCCCGGGATGAGCTGTTGGTGGACGGCGGCCTCGATCTCGGGGGGCAGTCCTAATCCCTCGACTTTGGCCTGGAGGGTCGCGAAGTGTTAACGTCCTGGTAGCCAATATGGAGCGCGTGCTAAGGGCGAGCGCGTGGATATCCGCCGGAGTCCTTGAGATCCGGCATGCACGAAGAGAGGCGTCCCTGCACGGGATCGATCACTCGGGAAGCCTCGAAGGCTCCTGCACGAGGTGAAACCATGAAACCGACTGGGCTGGGACACGAACGGGTGAGGGGCCCACTTGTTCACAGGCTGGCGGCGTGCGCTCGGGTGGAGTCGTCGAACAGGGAGCGGGCAGGTAGGCGGGAGTCCGCCGCATGCCGTCGAGGTGTCTTATTGGGCCGTGGATGGCATCGGGCAGTCGGAGGTCGGGAAAGCCCGCCCTAAGGCGTAAGGACCCGACGGGAGTACGCAGCTCGCACAGGAAACTCGTGCCGGCACTCAGGAGGGAACAACACGAGGCGAGCTCACTGCGGGCAATAACAACTGGGCCGTGTAATGGGCAACTGTGACGGTCCGCTTGATCAGTGAGCACGACCGAGGAACCGGATGCGGGAAAACGCCAAGTCCGGGTCTGTGCCGGGGACGCCCGGTAACGGGCGTCCCTACGCCGGAGGCCGCCTACCATCATAGACGACGAGGATGTGACCATCGTGGCAGAGCTCCTGGAGGTGCTTGCGTGACCGTCCTGAATTTCGATGGTTTCTTCGCGGCGGCCATGGGATTTTGCAGCGGCCAGGGAGGCCCGTATCCGTGGCAGCGCAAGCTGGCCGAGGAGGGAGCTCCTGAAGCGCTCGATGTCCCGACCGGGCTAGGAAAGACCGAGGGAGTCGCTCTTGCCTGGGCGTGGCGCCGGCTAGTGAAGGAGGACCCAGACGAACCACGCCACCTCGTCTACTGCCTCCCCATGCGCGTCCTCGTCCGCCAAACCGTCGAACGCCTTGCTGCTTGCTTCGACCGCCTCACGACCGGCGGCCACTTATCCGAGCTCAGGGTTTATACGCTCATGGGAGGTGACGTCGAGGAGGAATGGGCCTCCCGCCCTGAAGATCCGTGGATCCTGGTGGGTACGCAGGACCAGCTCCTGTCGCGCGCCCTCAACCGCGGCTACTCCATGAGCCGCTTCGAATGGCCCGTCCATTTCGGCCTACTGAACAACGACTGCCACTGGGTTCTTGATGAAACCCAGCTCATGGGGCCCGGCGTCTGGACCAGCGCACAGCTTGACTGGATGCGAAAGAAGCGGTTCCAACCGCTGTTTCCCTGCCGCACGACATGGATGAGCGCCACAATCGGGCTGGACTTCCTTGCGACTTCCGACCGGCGCAAGGACGGGCTGGACAGCATCCAGCCCATGCGAATGTGCTGGGAGGACGAGACGAACGCAGCCGGACTGACTCAGGCCGCTAAGCAACGGCTTGAGAGGCTCCGTGACGCCCGCCGGCCGACTACGATTCTCAAGCCGCCGTCCGGCCAGAAGGCGAGCCCGCTTCACCAGTGGCTTGCCCAGTGCATCCAGAAGGAGCACCAGCCCGGAACCCTGACGCTCGTGGTGTGCAACAAGGTCTCGCTGGCCCAGCGGGTCTTCCGCACGCTTGACGGCTCCACCCCACGCGTCTTGCTGACGAGCCGGTTCCGCCCCCGGGACAGGCACGGCGCCGAGGACATGCTCGAGGAGTTCGAGCGTCGGCGCCGGCAGTCTCCCAACGGCAGGGTCGCTTGCGATCCGGGACTGATCTGCGTCAGTACCCAAGTGGTCGAGGCGGGCATCGACGTTTCCGCGCATCGCCTCTTCAGCGAGATCGCCCCCTGGCCCTCGGTAGTGCAGAGACTGGGAAGACTCAACCGGGATGGGCTGGAGAACGGCGCCAAAGCGCTCTTCTGGCCGTGGGAGACGGTGGACAGGGGGGCGAAGCGCGTAGGCCCATATCTGCTTGAGGACGTGAAGGCGGGTCGCTCCCTGCTGGAGAAGTACGCCGAGGCGGCGGTCACACAGCCGGCCTCGACGGCGCTCGGCAGGCTCCGAAGTGACGAGCACTTTGTGAAGGCGATGGCGGGCGAGCGCCACCCCTATCCGCGCGCCTTCGACGTGCATGGCCTGTTCGCCATGGAGCCGGACGTTCATGCCGGCTTCACCGACGTCAGCCAGTTCGTCCGCAGCGGCGATCCGCAAGCCGATGTCACCGTCTTCTGGCGTGACTGGGATGGACAGCGCGTGCCCGTGCGCCTGGATGGACCACCGTTCGATCCCTCCGAGGGCTGCGCCGTCGCGTTCTGGGGGTTTCGCCACTTTCTGGCGACGAAGCCTGCGTGGTTTTGGGAGGAGCGCCGGGGAAGTTGGGAACCTATCCGGGCCGGCGACATCCGCCCGGGAATGGTATTGATGCTTCCAAGGTCTAGGGGCGGGTACTCCGAGAGGTTTGGCTGGACCCGTACGCCGGGCGACAAGCTGGGCGCGGTGCCACCGCCCGGACCGGGCCGAGCCTTCGATGACGAGCCTCGCAGCGAGACGGGGTACTGGACATCGCTTCACGACCATCTGAAGGATGCGGGGCACGAAGCCACCAGTCTGCTCGATGCACTCGATATCGACGGAAGCTGCCGGGATGCCGTTTTCCATGCGGCTGCCTGGCACGACCTGGGCAAGGCGCACCCACAGTGGAACGGGGCGCTGCCCGCAGGTCTGCCGGGTCAGCTTCTAGCGAAGTGCCCGCACGTCCTGGCAATCGATGTTCGGCCGGAAGATCGGGATGCCGTGCTCCGAGCCATCGATCCTCATCTGAGCGAGGCACAGGCACTTGGCGATCTCAAGAGCTCCGACGGCTTCTTGCAGCTCCGCTGGGCACTCAAAGCCAGGCTGACGCGGGAGGATCTGGCCGATGTCCGTGCGAGATCCGGAGTCCGGCGTGCGCGCCACCGGACCTTGCGGCCGGGTATGCGTCACGAGGCGGCATCCGCCCTCGCGCTATGGCATCGGTACCGGAGCGGGAACGCCTCCTGGCCTGCGCTCACGGTCTATCTCGTGGCGGCCCACCATGGCAAGGTGCGAACTGTCCTGCGATCCCGAGGGGAGACCGGCCGTGATGTGTACGGCGTCCCCCGCAACCCCCTGGTGATCGAGCTGGCCGACGAGTCCTGGCCCATGGACTTCGACGGTTCCGCCGATGGGATCAGCGGAGTGTGGACCGATGCAGGGTTCGAGTCGGCTGAGGGCGGTTGGACCGGGTTGCTCGCAGACCTGCTCGGCCCTTGGAGTCCGGAGGGAGAGCCCTGGGATACCGGAACGGTGCCGGAGCAGGAGCCACGAGGGCTCGGCCCCTTCACGCTAGCCTATCTCGAGGCGCTCGTCCGAATCGCCGACTGGCGCGCCAGCGATCGCCCGTCGCAACCGATCTATCCCCAGTCGGTAGTGACCTTAGGCGATTGCCGGAAACAAACAGACCGAATGGCGCAGGATTCTCGCTCGCCTTCAAGGAGCGGCAGCGGGCGCATAGTCGAGCTCTGTGCCCGCTGCCGCGACGCAGAAGGCGG
>JANQFI010000140.1 GCA_028277905.1 Chromatiaceae bacterium
CAAGGAGCGGCAGCGGGCGCAAAGTCGAGCTCTGTGCCCGCTGCCGCGACGCAGAAGGCGGGCGAAAAGACAAGCCAGGCGGTATGTTTGTTGACAGAAATCGCCTTAACCGATGTCCGAACGGCCTCTGACCTTGTGGCCTTCCGCGCGCTTGGGCGGTTAAGGCGATTGCCGGGGATTTTTTACCAGAGTGGGCGGGATTTTCGCCTGAGTGCTCGGCTCCTGGCCGGCAGCGAGGTAGGGGCCAAGCACCCAGAAAACCACAGTTCCAAATGCGGACGCGCTTTGTGTAGTATCGGGCTTGGAGAGGGTCTGGAGCCTTATCATCTGATTTGACCACCCAATTCGACCACCTGATTCGACCACCGAAGGAGAAGATCCATGACAAAGAGAATTCTGACCTTCAGCGAGAAGGGCCTGTGGCATGAGGCGACCGCGGCGGGGATGGACCGCAGAACATACCTCCGCTTGATGACCCTGGGGGGCTCGGCAGCGGTCGCGACGGCATTAGGCCTGTTGCCGCGCGCCGCGGGCGCGCAGGCGCCGACGAGGCTGTTCTTCAAAGCCGACTACCCCGAGTACTTCCACAAGCCATGGGCCACCGAGCTCGGCTCACGGTGGTTCGATTTCACCAGCTACATCACGCCAATCGAGCGCTTCTACGTGCGCAACCGTTACGCGTCGCCGGCGGTGAACGTCGGCACCTGGCGTCTGAAGGTGCACGGCGACGCCGTTGAGAACCCGATAGAGCTCAGCTACGACGACCTACTGAAGCTGCCACGGCGCTCCGCGATCCGCTACATGGAGTGCTACGGCAACGGCCGGACCCTCAATTGGGAGCAGCTCGGCTACGAGGTGCAGGGTGGCAATTGGGGCTTTGGTGCCGCTTGCCAGGGCGAGTGGGAGTACATCCCGATCGCCGAGATCCTGGATCGGGTCAAGCCGAAGCCGGAAGCCAGGCAGCTCTTGTTCTGGAGCGGCCTCGACGGTCCCGACACCGGCCGGCCCATGCCGATGGACGAAGTGCTCGCCCGGCCGGAAGTGATCGGGCTCGCGATTGGCCTCAACGGGATGCAGCTTCCCCAAGATCACGGCTTCCCGGTGCGCGCCCTCGTCCCGGGCTGGGGTGGCGCCGCCAGTGTGAAATGGCTATCCGAGATCAACATCTCGACCAAGAGGTTCTGGACCCGCATGCACACCAAGGAGGAATCCTTCGTCGGAGATGATTACCCCGTCGAGGAGCACGGGCCCGACGATATCTACCTCGGCGTGACCGAGCGCGACGTCCGCGGGATCGGCGGTACCTGGCAGAACACCAAGAGCTTCCTCACACTGCCGCTGGTGATCGCCAAGTCCGAGCCGGCGCAGAACTACGTCCTGGAGCAGGGCGAGGTGCCGATCCTCGCGGCCGGTAACCACACCATGCGCGGCTACGCCGTGTCGCCCCATGGGATCAAGCAGGTCGACTACAGTGTCGATGGCGGCACGACCTGGCAGCCTGCCACGCTGGTGCCGCCCACCGACCTCGAATACGCCATGGTGCGCTTCGAGTTCCCCTGGGAGGCGACACCCGGCGAGCACGTCCTCATGACGCGGGCGACCGACAAGCAGGGCGAGACACAGCCCGAGACCATCCCCTTCAACCTGTTTGGCATCAACTGCAACGTCATCCCGCGGTTCCAGGTCGAGGTGGTATAGGTTGCTGACATGACATACCTGAGCATCGCACGCTGCGTCGTGCTCGGGTTGGTGTGGGGTCTGGGGCCAGGTGCTGTCCTGGCCCAAGATCCCGCCCAGCAACTGGCACGAGGTGAGAAAGTCTACGCCCGCCGTTGTGCTGCGTGCCACGGCGCCAACGGCGAGGGCAAGACGGCGCCGAGCCTGGTCGGCCCGCACAGCCATCTCAGTGGCTATGGCACGGCGGAGGCACTTTTCGACTATACACGGCGGGTGATGCCGGCGGACCGGCCAGGGCAGATGCACGAGGTCCAGTATTGGGCGGTGCTGGCCTATCTCCTCAAGGAAAACGGTCTGTTGCCGCCAGATACCGCTCTGGAAAGCGCCTCCGCTCCCCGAATAGTGCTTGATCGGTGCAGCCCAGAGGGTGCCCCCCAGGAGCTACCCTGCTGAGTGATGGGTAGGGAGGACAGGCTAGCGTCGATGAAGCGGCGTACCTCCACCTGACAATCGTCGAAGCTCGGATCTTGGCCAAAGCCGCCAACACCCGACGGCATGGCGGCGCGGCCTTTCGCGATATCCGAGCCCAGGCGTACCCCCCCCAGCTGCTCCAAGTACTCCCGCAGCTTCGCCTCCCCATGGTGCAAGACTGTCTCGCGGATCGCCTCCGCGACGCCGGCGCTCCAGGTGACGCCCGACCCCGGGGGCCCCTCGCCCCCTCAATCACTGCGCGTCTTCAGGTCAGCTTCGTCCTTGATCGGCCGCGATTCGTCCGTCGGCCTCAGGCATCAGGGGGGCGGGTATGACGCCCGCCGCAGTCCCTCAACCATGGCATCCAGCTCTCGTGTGAGCCGCGCAATGGCCCGCCGTGGCGCCTCCAGATAGACGTCGCCGATCTCCATGTACTCGACGGTCTGCAGCCGCTCCGGGAAGAGCTCGCGCACCATTGGCTCGTGCTCGCACCGGCTGAGCGCAATGACGCGCGAGTAGCGGAGAAAGTCTGCCGCCTCGACGCGGGCGGGCGATCGCTCGGCGTCGCGACTCGGGATGCCGCGTGCCCTAAGCTCTGCCAGGGCATGTTGGGAGATGGAACCTCTATGGCCGGTGGCAGCGAGGTCGCGGGCGAGGCCCTTGGAGTCGGCGCGCCAGGGAACGCCCTGACGGGCGGCCATGTGGTTGAAGTAGGTCTCGGCGAAGCGGCTCCGGTAGTAGTTGCCGGTGCAGAGGAACAGGATGCGGGGCATGCTCGCCTCCCGGCTGGCCTACCGCGGCGCTCAGGCACCGACCGCGTCGGCGCCTGGGTGCCGCCTTACTGCGGTTGCTGGATGCCGGTGATGCGCCAGTCGCCATCGGCACCGGCCCAATCGTGGGCCACGTGCCAGATCTCGTCCAGTGGCTTGGCCGGTGCCTGCTCCTCTTCGCGAATCAAGCCGGTGAAGCGGATGCTGGCAACCGCTTGGTCGCCATCGCGCTGCACACCGAGCAACTCGGCGCTCAGCGTCACGACTTCGGTGTAGTTCGGCGTATCGCCCAGGGCCTCGCGGTCGCGCTGTAGCTCCGCGTAGAGCTGCGGCGTGGTGTACTCGCGGATGTCACGGAAGTCGGCCGCGTCCCAAGCCGCCTGCAGGCGGATGAAGTGGGTCTTGGCGCCCTCGGTGAAGCCCTTGGGGTCGAACCAGCTCGGTGCATCGGCGGCACCGGGCTTCGCGCCGCCGAGCTCCGGCTCGTTTCGGATCTCCCTGCCACCGGGTTGGGCAGCGCCGACGGGACGGCCACCTGAGCCGTCACTGCTCCTGGGGGGCACAGGGGACTGTTGCCGCTCCCGATAGGCACGGCCTAAGCCCGCGGGCGCCGGTGCAGGGGCGGATCCGCGTTTCTTCCCGAGCATCCGGAACAGCAGGAAGCCGCCGATGACCAGCGCTGCGATCACCAGGAAGTCCATGGGCTGGAATCCTTCGAAGGCGCCACCGAAGAACAGCGAGGCCAGCAGTCCGCCCGCGGCGAGCCCGGCGAGCGGGCCAAGCCAGCTCATGCCCCCGCGACCGGCCTGGCCGGCGGCGCTGTTACCTTGGACGCCGCGCTGATCGCCAGCCTGCTGGCGCTGGGGCGACTGCGGGCGCTGCGCCTGGCGCGGCATCTGGTATTGCTTGCCGAGGCTCCTACCGCCGCCGAAGCGGCGGGCGTCGGCGGTCTCCGGCAGCAGGGTGGCGCCGGCGACGAACAGGGTCAGCATGGCGACGAGAAAGGTCTTCATGGATGAGTCCTCAGTGCTTGTGGTACTGGATCCAGATCGGGACCGAAATCGGGATCCGGATCGACATCGGATTCGGCATCGGGAGTTTCGCGCCGCCCGGGCAAAGACCCCGGCGCAGTCGTCTCAGGCGAGGCGACGACCCGCGCCGCGCCGATGCCGCGCGGGTCGCTGGCGGCGTCCACGCGATGCGCGGCGCGGTCCCAGTGCACGAGCTGCATGTTGCCAAAGGGCCGCCGGGCGACTTTCAGCTCATGGCCACGGGCGCGCAGGCTGCGCCGGACCTCGCGCGGTAGGGCGTCCGGCTCCAGCAGCACCTCGTCCGGCAGGAACTGATGATGATAGCGCGGCGCCGCCACCCAGTCCGCAGCGGAGCCGCTGCCGCTTGCAGCGGCCAGGATACCCTGCAGCACCATGGTGATGATGCGGCTTCCACCGGGGGTGCCGAGGATCACCAGGGTGTCGTCCGACTCGGCGAAGGTAGGGCTCATGCTGGAGAGCATGCGCTTGCCCGGTGCGATGGCATTGGCCGCGCTGCCGATCAGGCCATAGGCGTTGGGCACGCCGGCCCGTGCCGAGAAGTCGTCCATCTCGTCGTTCAGCAACACGCCCGTGCCTGGCGGCACGAAGCCGGAGCCGAACGGATAGTTGATGCTCAGCGTCGCGGCAACGCGGTTGCCGTCGGCATCCAGGATGGAGAAGTGGGTGGTGTCGGCGCCGACGGGGCGCACCGCCGTCACGGACCTGCTGGTCGTGGCGCGGTCCATCGCGAAGTCCCGCATGAGCCCAGCCGTATAGAAGGGGTGCGTCAGGCGCGCCACCGGCACCTCTACCTGGTCCGGATCGCCAAGAAACTGGGCACGGTCGCGGTAGGCGCGGCGCATGGTCTCGATGGTGAGATGGGCCCGATCGGCAGGGTCCATGCTGCCGAGCTCGAAGGGCGCGAGCATGTTCAGCATCTGGACGAGCGCCACACCCCCCGACGAAGGCGGTGCGGCGCTGACGATGCGCCACTCGATGCCGCCGGCGCGGAATATGGCGGTGACCGGCTCACGCTCGACCACGCGGTAGCGGGCGAGATCCTCCAGGGTCCAGAGGCCGCCCGCGGCGCGCACGCCATCCACGAGTCGTGTGGCCAGCTCGCCGAGGTAGAAGCCGTCGCGGCCCTTGCGGGCGAGGCGGAGCAGCGTCTGCGCCAGGTCTGGCTGGCGCAACAGCGTGCCGGCCGCCGGCACCCGGCCGTCCATCAGGAACTGGGCCGCGGCGGCAGGCGAGGCCCTGAGGACCTTGCGCCGCCAGGCCGCCAGGCGCCGGTAGACTCGGTCCACCGCGAAGCCGTCGCGGGCCAGCTCGATGGCCGGTAACAGACTCGCCGCCAGGGACAGGCGGCCATAGCGCTCGGCGATGTGCGCCAGCGCCGCCGGCTGGCCCGGGATGCCCGCCGCCAGCGGGCCGTTCAGTGCGCGCTCCGGGACGAAGCGACCGTCGGCGTTCATGTACATGTCCGCGCTGGCGGCAAAGGGGGCGCGCTCGCGACCGTCCACCATGACATCCTTGTTGTCCGCGGCAAGGTGCAACAGCCAGAAGCCGCCACCGCCGAGACCGGAGCTGTAGGGCTCCACCACGGCCAATGCCGCGCTGACGGCCACAGCTGCATCGAAGGCGTTGCCGCCGGCGCGCAGTAGCTCGATGCCGGCCGCGGTGGCCGCTGGGTGGGCGCTGGCCACGGCAGCGGCCGGCGGCTTGCCTGCCGCCGCCACGACCGCGCCGGGGACCACCCACAGCAGCGCGGCGAGTGCCGCGTGCAACACAGAGAGGGGTGCCCGCAACGTCAAGCGCATAGAATAAAGGCTCCACGCGGGAGCCTTAGGCGATTGCCGGAAACAAACAGACCGAATGGCGCAGGATCTTCGCTCGCCTTCAAGGAGCGGCAGCGGGCGCATAGTCGAGCTCTGTGCCCGCTGCCG
>JANQFI010000223.1 GCA_028277905.1 Chromatiaceae bacterium
ATCGAGCTGCTTTTTCTCCCCACTTATTCACCGAATCTCAACCTGATCGAGAGACTCTGGCAATTCGTGAAGAAAAAGGTCCTCTACGCGCAATACTACGCCAACTTCGGTGACTTGCGAAACGCGATTACCGACTGCCTAAAACAAACTCACACAACGTACAAGAAGGAGCTCGACGCTTTGCTTACACTGAATTTTCAGGCATTCAAGAAATTTGGGTTGATGTCTATATGAGGTATAGCGAGCAAGATTGGCAAAGAGTTCTTCGCACGCCGTCTTAAATTCCGCAAAGGACGGGAAATAGCGATTGTCGAGCGTCTTTGTCTTGAAGAACTTACATAATCGTTCGATGAAGTTGAGGTTGGGTGCATACGGTGGCAAGAACCTGAATCCGTGAAGTTCGCAGAACTGGGGCGAATGCAAGATGCTAAGCAGTCTCAGATAATCGTTTTAGCCAATTGCACGGGGTACGCCACCTGTTGGGTAGCGACGCAAATGCTTAGGGTCAATTCGTAACCCGCTGTTTCTCTGAGTCTTTTCATTTGATTAGCCGCTACTCGGTTCACGGATTCAGGAAGAACACCAGCTTGATGCGCGAGGTCTTCAAGTATTCCTTTAGCGCTGTCGATCGGTAGTGGCCGGCTAGGGTGTTCAATTTCCCACCGGAAGGCTGCAAGACGTTCATGCAATTTTTGTGTCGGGTTTGAGGGCACGTCGGCGGTGTGCGAGCATGGAAGGCCCGAGATGCGTATGGACCCACTGCTCGACATCGATGCTGCGCACCGATGCCATTGCCTCGCGGATGACCGGGGCGCTCAACTCCGAGAGGAAGGCCGGAATCAGCAGCACCAGCCGACCGACCTCCTTGAGCGGACCGCGAGCGATGAAGGCTTTGTCGTGGCCGAAGACCGATGCGATGATGTCGGAGGATGCCAGCCCGGTGACACCGGACGGGAGCTTGGCCGCCTGCTGTTCGATGTGCCTGAGCATGCGCATGCGGACGGCGGCCACCGGGGCCGCGAGCGGTTCTTGCGCGGCCAGCTCCGCCTGCACGGCGGCCGGTGTTGCGCGCGACAGCCCCCGGGTTTTCAGAACCGTCTGGATGGTCTTGGACACGGCGATCGTCTGCGTCCACTGCGGCAAGACCTCCCGATACGCCAACACCCAGTCAAAGGCTTCGAGAAAGCGCGCATAGCCCCGATCGGCCAAGCGCCAGAAGGCGTCATCGAGATCGTCCACCAGCGCCGTGGCATCGTGCGCGCACAGCGCCGCGCACAATGCCGCGCGCGTGTCGTAGCGCTGTCCGATCAGCACGCGCAGGGGATCGACACGGCCACTGCCCTGCACCGCGCGCAGGTGCGCCCCGGCATCGGCGCTGAACACGCACGGCAACCCGATGAGGCTGACATCGCCCTGATCGTGATCGCCGATCAGGCGTTGTGCCCAGTCGACCTGGGCGGCGATCGCCAGGTATCGCGCTTGGGTGCGCTGGCGTGACGGCAGCAGAAATGCCAGGTCGGTCTGTTGGCAGTGGCTCAAGGTGGTACCCGCCTGCTCCAGGAACGCCTGCCAGGGCGCGTTGTCGCGCCAGTGTGCCTTCAGTTGCGTCGCGATGGCATGGGCGATGTCGTAGGTCTCCACACAGCTCGGCGCCTGTTGGCGAAACAGCGCGATGCCCTTGGCTCTGGTCGCTGCCAGGGTCGCAGACGATCTGCACCGGCACCCCCATGCGCGCGCTCACCTGCTCCAGCACCGCCGCCACCCGGACCCCTGTACGGTTGACCATCACCGCGACGGCCAGCACCGGCATGTCGCAATGCCGGGGCGAATCGCCGGTCTCGGGCCACCGACTGGCGGGAATGCCGAGCACCACCAGACATTTCAGCGCGCCTAGGGCCACCGTGGGATCCATGACGACAATCCAATCGTCGCGCCGCGGCAGCGGACGGCGCAAGACGCCCAAGCCCAAGCGACAGCACCAATTCAGGACGGTGGTCGAGGCGGGAACGCCCAGCGGCAGGTAGCCCGCCAACAGGCGCAGGACCCAGCTGACCCCGCGACAACCGAAGCGGGCTTGCAGATACAGCTGCACGCTGAGCTGGACCGCCTCCAGCGAATACCGATGGTTGGCGACACGCGTCGGCACCAACGCCGTGGGCGCCTCCGCGCCACTGTCCTCGTCGGTTTCACCGCCGGATGCGTCGCTCGCCGGCGCTCGGACCTCAGCCGCCAAGGCCCGCGCTTTCCAGTAGGCACGGCTGTGTTGTACGTCGCGAATTCGCACCCGCGCTGCACGCAGGCGCTTCTGGCGTTCCAGCGCCTTGGCTTTCCAGCGGTCGCGTGCGCTGCGCACCAGACGCAGTAGCCGCGAGATGGGCGTCTTCAGATCGTTCATGCGCCGCGAGCCTCCGATCGGTTGCACACCACGCGAGGCGTAGCGAGATGCTCACAGATCAAAGGATTTTAGATGGTTACGCTTACCTCTTCAAGCCCGTCCTCGGCTTCGTCTGCTAACCAGCTGATCTGTTAGAACGACCGAGGGCGATTTTGACGGAAATTGAACTACCTAGTAGCCGGCGTTAGCGCAGATGACGTAGATCCAGGTGGCGGTGTCGTTGAGCTCCTCTAGCTGTTCGAACAGCGCGATGCTGGAGTCCGCGTTGATGGTGTCGTCGAAGCGTACAACGGGCTCCAGGCATTCGAGATCGATGGCGCCGTCGATATTGACCCGCTGACGGCCGGTATTGGTTCGGATCGCGTGCGCTTCGCCGCGCTTGATCCAGCCGCATGCGACGACCGGATTATGCTGCGGATGCGCGGCGTCCATGCAGTAGATCGGGTCGTCTTCGGCTTTGTCCTGCTTGTGTTTTGCGTACTCGTCGAGGAACGCCTGCTGGGCCTGCGGGTCGGCCTTGCCGGGCACGACCGACGGCTTCTTGTAGACGTCGCCGAGACGATGCAGCAACGCCGTCATCCCGCTTTCCGTGTAGCGTACCCCGAAGCGCTCCTCCACCAAGTGGGCGACCGCCTTGGCAGTCGTGTACAGATTGGCCTGCAGCTGCCTGTCGAGCCAAACCAACTGCTCGTCGTCCAGGGCACGCACTGCCCCGGAAAGCGACCTGCCCCAGCAGCTTGACCCCGCCCTCACGGTAGCGCTCGAAGTGGCTGCGCACCGTGTTGGCATTCACTTGGAGTACTTCGGCGACATGCTCGGCACTCCAGCCGGTGCCGAGCAGCACCACGGCTTTGATTCGGTCTGCCTCGCGCTTATCGCGCGTGGTGCGTTGCGCTGCGCGCAGCTCGGCGAGCTCCTCGGTGGTGAGCCTGTGGTCTTGCATACCAGTGATGATAAGCACTTTCGGCGGCTTACACTAGACTCCTGAGAGACAATCTCAGATGAGAGCCGTATAACATCGACCATGAAAGACTGATCGCGTTGTTGAAGCAAAGGAGCACGCCGGTCCTGGTCAGCGACCAAGCCCAGCGTGTTCAGGACTTCTCATGCGGCGCTGTTGGAGCGGCCGTCAAGCTGGCCGCGGGTGCGGTGGCGTCGTGCTTGGGCGATGATCAGCGCGGCGATCTTGGTCTGGCTCGACCGCCCGATCTCGGCGATCGCGACCCAGCCGTCGGCCCCGCAGCGCATCGCGGCGATGGCGATGACGATCATCTCGTCGAGGATGTGCCGCCGCTTGGGCGGGCAGCCTGTGTCCTCCAGCGAGGCGAAGTGGTCCACCAACGACCGATCCGGAGTGATCGGTTGCAGGGTCAGCCATTACAAAACCACTTAGATCAGTTGATTATGGACGTTCCCTGTCTTCTAATCTGAAAGTATCTGATAAATCTTTGATAAGATTTTCCTGGCTTGGCCTTGGTGCCCCAGCCCAGGTCGAGGGCGGTCATCTGCTGCTGCAAGCAGTCGCCCAGGGGTGGAATCCCTTGCCCATACTTGCGTGCAAGCAGACAGGCTGGACCAGTCAGGGCCCCGCGGCACGGTCGCTGCGGGCGCAGGAGGATGCGTGATTAGCCCGCAAAGAATGCACGGACGGCGTGCTCGGCGGCATCGGCGAGCAGGGCATCGGCCTTGGCCTGGGCCTCCTCGAGACTCATCGGCCCGCGGCAGAGACTGAACACCGCATCGATACCGCAATCGTGCAGGGTGCCGATGTCCTCGCCGATGCTGCCGGCAATAGCGATGCATGGAATCTTGCGGGCCTTGGCACGCGCGGCGACGGCGGCGGGGGCCTTGCCGCGGGCGGTCTGATGGTCGATGCGACCCTCGGCGGTTAGGACGAGGTCGGCGCCGTCGAGGTGGCGGTCGAGCTCCAGCAGGTCCAGTACCAGCTCTGCACCGGGTCGGAGGCTGGCGCCGGCGAAGGCGACCAGGCCTGCGCCGATACCGCCGGCGGCGCCGGCGCCGGGAAGGGCGGCGACTTGGAGGCCCAGGTCGCGCTCGATGAGCGCGGCCAGGTGTGTGAGCCCCGCGTCAAGAGTCGCCACCTGGGCCGGGCTTGCGCCCTTTTGGGGGGCGTAGACTTGAGCGGCGCCGTGGCGGCCGGTGAGGGGGTTGTCAACGTCGCAGACCGCATCGATCCGCACTTGGTCGAGTCGCGGGTCTTTGGCGGCGGCGTCGATGCGGGCGATGTCGGAGAGCCGGCCGCCGATGGGCTCGACGGCTCTGCCGCTGGCGTCGGGGAAGCGCCAGCCGAGGGCCTGGGCCATGCCGATGCCACCGTCATTGGTGGCGCTGCCGCCGAGGCCGATGATGATGCGCGCGGCACCCAGGTCGAGGGCCGCGCGCATCAGCTGGCCGGTGCCAAGGGTGGTGGTGGCAGTGGCGTCCCGCTCCGCCGTCGCGAGTAGCGCAAGCCCGCTGGCGAGCGCCATCTCGATGATGGCGGTGCGTTGGCTCGGACTCCAGACCAGGGTGGCCTCCAGGGGCGCGAAGCGCGGGCCGGTGACGGTGAAGGTCCGTTGCTCGCCGCCCAGGACCTCGGACAGCACTTCGGCGAGGCCGTCGCCGCCGTCGGCCACCGGCAGCTCCACCAGCTCGGCATCCGGCCGGGCGTAGGCGATGCCGCGGGCCATGGCGGCCGCCGCGGCCGCGGCCGTGCAGCTACCTTTGAGGGCGTTCGGTGCGAGTATGATCTTGGCCATGGGCAGTTGCTCCGGCATGCGGCGCGGTCGGTCGATGCTGCGGCTCGGTGCTGCGAACGCCGATGCGGGGTGGGCGCAGCCGTATCCAGTGCTGGGCCCCCGGGTTGGCCGGCCCAGGCGGCAGGATGCCCGCTCGGCCCGCGACAGCCGCCGCCGCGGCGGCTATTATCCGCGCCGCCCGCGGTTGCATCTGGACCGCACAAGAGTCCTTTGATGCCTGTCCACCGGGCAGGTCCACCCCCCAGTCAGGAGCAACCCATGGAACAGACCTTCGTCATGGTGAAGCCCGACGGCGTCCAGCGAGGCCTCGTCGGTGAGATCGTCGCCCGCCTGGAGCGCCGCGGCCTGAAGCTGGTCGGCGCCAAGTTCATGCGCGTGTCGCAGGGGCTCGCCGCCGAGCACTACGCGGAGTTGAAGGATAAGCCCTTCTACCCCGGCCTGATCGACTACATCACCAGCTCGCCGGTGCTGGCGATGGCCTGGGAGGGCCGCAACGCCGTCGCCGCCGTGCGCCAGACCCTGGGTGCCACTAAGCCGTCCGAGGCCGCCCCAGGCACCATCCGCCACGACTACGGCATGGACGTGGGCCGCAACCTGACGCATGGCTCCGACTCGCCGGAGAATGGCGCCCGTGAGGTGGCGCTCTGGTTCAAGCCCGAGGAGCTGGTGAGCTGGGAGCGGGCGACGGACGCCTGGATCTTCGAGTAGCGTCAAAGATTGGCCAGCAGGCGAGCGCGCGGCGCTGGACGCGCTCAGATCAGCGCATGCCGCACCCGCGTCGAGACCCATTCGCTGATCACCACGGTCACAAGGATGATGATGACGATGAGCGTGACCTGGGGCCAGGCCAGGGTGTCGACCGATGCCTTAGGCGATTTCTGTCAACAAACAGACCGCCTGGCTTGTCTTGTCGCCCGCCTTCTGCGTCGCGGCAGCGGGCAAAGAGCTCGACGATGCGCCCGCTGCCGCTCCTTGAAGGCGAGCGAAAATCCTGCGCCTTTCGGTGTGTTTGTTTCCGGCAATCGCCTAAGCTCGTCCGGCGCGCCATCATAGACGATGCGCCCGGCGCGCAGCCCGAGGATGCGCATCATGAACTGCTGCGCGAGTCCAATGTCGTGGATGTTGACGATGGCGGCCAGGCCCCGCTCGGTGCAGACCTCCCGCAGCAGGCGCATGATCTGACGTGAGGTCTTGGGGTCCAGGCTGGCCGTGGGCTCGTCCACGAGCAGGATCTCGGGCTCTTGGGCCAGCGTGCGGGCGATGCCGACGCGGTGGCGCTGACCGCCTGAGAGGGCATCGGCGCGCTTGTCCGCATGCTCGCGCAGGCCGACCCGATCGAGCAGCCGGAAGGCGTTGGCGATATCCTGCGGCGGAAAGCGGCGCAGCCAACTGCGCCAGAATGGCACATAACCGAGCCGCCCCGAGAGCACGTTCTCCATCACCGTGAGCCGCTCCACCAGTGCGTACTCCTGGAAGATCATGCCCATGCGCCGGCGCGCCCGGCGCAGCCCAGGGCGCCCCAGCCTCGTGACCTCGGTGTCGCCGAGCAGGACCCGGCCGGTGGTGGGCTCCACCAGCCGGTTGATGCAGCGGATCAGGGTCGACTTGCCGGCACCGGACGGTCCCATCAGGCCCAACACCTGCCCGGCCGGCAGGGCCAGGCTCAGGTCCCTGAGCGCCTGGTCGCCGGTGCGGTAGCGCTTGCTGAGCCCCTCGACGCGGAGCCTAGTTGCAGTCGTAGCTGACACCGTTGGCCGCGTCGATCTTGCGGATCACATCCCAGTGCTCTTGAAAGGCGATGGGGATGAACTGGGCCTCGCCGGACTGCATCGAGCTCCGCCTTCAGCGGCGAGCCCTCCCACGAGAAGCCGAAGAAGGCCTCCTTGATCTTCTCCTGCAGCTCCGGCGTCAGGTTGTAGGCATAGCCAAAGCCGGTGGTGGGGAAGGTCTGGGATTGGTAGATGCTGACAATCTGCATAGTTGCGACGACATCGCGTGCGATCATGCGGCGCAGCACGGAGTTGGCCACCGAGGCCGCCGGGTAGTCCTGGTTGGCGACGCCCATGATCGAGTTGTCGTGCTTGCCGGAGAAGACCGGCTCGAAGTCGCGCTCGGGCAGCGTATCGAGCTCGCTCTTCAGGATCGCGGACGGCGCCTTGTCGCCGGAGTTGGAGGTAGGCGCGGTGAAGGCCAGCTTGCCGCCCTTGATGTCCTCGACTCGCGCGATGCCGCTGCCCGGATAGGTGATGATCTCCATCTCGTAGCCGAAGCTGCCGTCCTCGCTCGCCATCATCGCGAAGGGCACGAAGCCGGCGCAGTTGACCGCCAGCGGATTGGAGCCGGAGTTGAAGCCGGCGACATGCAGGCGCCCGGCGCGCATGGCCTCGATCTGGGCTGCATTGGACTGCACCGGGAAGAACTGGACCTGCTTGCCGGTGACTCTTTCCAGGTGCGCGAGGAATCCCTCCCAGACCTTCGCATAAACGGCCGGGTCCTCCACCGGCGTGTAGGCGAACACCAGCACCTGCGGGTCTACCAGCTCCGCTCGGTCGGCGGGCGTGTCGGCCACCAGGTCGCCATCGGCATCGGTGAAGCGCGGGTCCAAGGCCAGCGCCGGCAGGGCCAGCGCCGCGGCGGCCAGGGCCAGCACCGGGCCGAGCAGGAGACGACGCATGGGATCCAATCGCATTGCGGCTACCTCTGTCGGGAAGAACACCGGGGAGAACCGCGCAAGACTACCCGGTGATTCTGAAGGTGTGATCACGGCGGGCAGCAGGCATCTTCGGGTGCGTCACGCAGTGTGTCCAACTCGAGCTCGCCGCGTTGGCCTCGGAGCAAGCTAGTAGGCTTGCCCCGAATTCATGCTGTGGGCGCCTGCGGCGGCTACGAATCCGGCGCAAGCGCAAGCGGGATCGGGATCGCGGGCGATTTCGATGCCGATTCCGATGTCGATCCGGAAGAGCATCGCTCGGTTGCTGTTTCGGCGCATCCATACGAGCCCCTGAGCTCGCGACTTGGCTCAGTTGATTCGAGGCCTGATCCATGCCCAGGCGCAAGCGCTTCCCCAGCGGCATCCAGACCCATCGGGCTCGAATTCAGCCGCGAGCAGCGTACGCTGGTGGGGTTCGAGGTGGAGACGCCGCACGCCTAGCCGCGGCGACCGCGGCGAGGACGCCGCTCCCACAGGGCGCTTCAGCGCCCTGACGCATCCTGCGGCGCTCCAGCGGCGCGGCGCCGGGCCGGCGTGGCGTCCACGCGCCTCTGCATCGCCTTCGGGTCAGCCGCTACCCTGTCGATGCCTGCGCGGGTCTCGGCGCCGTCGCGCACCCGGAGCACCAGGTCGTCCTGCAACGCCCTGACTTGGTCGATGAGCTCCTCGTCGTCCCATGCCCGCCCGCCGATGGCGCGGTAGGCGAGGCGTCCCCGCGGGTCGACCACGAAGGTGGTGGGCAAGCCGCGGATGGGCCACTGCTCGGTCACCGCGGCGCTCTGGTCCAACAGCAGCGGAAAGCTGAGAGGGTAGTTGGCGGTGAACGCGAAGACGGTGTCCTCGTCCTCGCCGACGTTCACGGCGAGCATCTGGATGCCTTCGGGCTGCAGCAGCCGCCAGGCGCGCTCCATGGACGGCATCTCCTCGCGGCAGGGCGGGCACCAGGTCGCCCAGAAGTTGAGGATCACCACGCGGCCGCGGTAGTCCGACAGCCGATGACGCTCAGCGTCGATGTCGAGCAGCTCGAAGTCCGGTGCCAAGGGCCGGTCCGCCAGCACGGTCAGGCCGTTGCCCGGCTCCTGGGCCTGGGACAGCGCCGAGACCGATGCCGCGAGTGCGAGGCAGAGCAGGGCGATCGGCTTGGCGCAAACCGGGGTGCACAAAGGGGTGCGCCTGGCTGTGCGTATCGGGGGCTGCATGGGTGTTACTCCGCGGTCCGATCCGCGGCGCATGCCATGGACCGGACCCGGCCATCCACGGGCTCGCCGTCGATGGACAGGCGCAGGCTTAGGTCGAACGCGGCACCGGGCGGGAGTCCGAAGCTGGTCATGCCCCAGTTGTAGTCGCCCGGCTCGAAGCCTTGCTCGGTCGGCAGCAGCGCCCACCACAACGCGATGCGCGCGGCCTCGGCGACCGTTGCCTGTGCCCATTGTGCATCCCAGGCTTCCCGCGTCCGCAAGGCCAAGCGCTCGCCCCGATGCGAGACCGACCAGTCGTCGAGATCGTATGCGACGGGCCTGCTCCCATCGTTGCGGAAGATGGTCTGAAAAACGCAGGCGCGCGCGATCCGGTCAGCCGCGGCACGCCCGAAGCCGCGGCCTAGGAAGAAGGCGCGGGTCTGATCCGGCAGCAGTTGCTTGAGCTCAATCGAGACGCGAGTGCGTACCCAGGTCCACGACCAGAGGCCTGTCTGCGGGTCTTGCTCGGCCGTCGTATGGCCTCGGGCCTGCCCGGTGAGGGCATTCGCGAAGAACAGGAATGCGAGCACAGCGCAATGCTCGCGCCGAACCTGTGCCATGGGCTCAACCTCGTCGTCTTGGCTGCTGCGGAGTATCGCACCCTTGCTGTGCCATATCCTGTGCCGGACCGGTTTTGTAACAAGAGCCTTTACGCAGCGGCCTCATCCGTCGTCCAATGCTCTAGTTTTGCTTTGGGCAAGGGGTGTATGCAATGGCTTGGCTGGCTCCGCTGCTGGAGGCCTCTCTGATACTCGGTCTTGGGATGCTGGCGCTCTTGTCGCTGCACCTGGCGATGTTGACGACCCTGCGCTGGCTGTTGCCGGAGCCCGTGCGAGCGACGCGGCTGCCGGCCGACGACGAGCTGCCGACGGTAGTTGTCCAGCTACCGCTCTACAACGAAGGCGAGTTGGTGGAGCGCGCGCTGGTGAGCATTGCCGTACTGGACTGGCCGCGGGAGCGGCTGGTGATCCAGGTGCTGGACGACAGCACCGACGGCTCGCTCTCCCGGAGCCGGCGCGCCGTCGCCGCGCTGCGGCTACGGGGCTGGCGCGTGTCGCTGCATCACCGAAGGCTCCGCAGCGGCTTCAAGGCCGGGGCCCTGGCCGCGGGGCTGGAGGTCTGCGACGCGCCCTTCGTCGCGATTTTCGATGCGGACTTCCTGCCGCCGCCGCACTTCCTGCGCCGTACCCTCGGCGTGCTGCTGGCCGACCCCGGCCTGGGCCATGTGCAGGCCCGCTGGCTGCATGCCAACCGCGCTGCCTCGAGGCTCACCCGCGCCCAGGCGCGGCTGCTGGACGGCCATTTCCGCGTCGAGCAGTCGGTGCGCCACCGCCTCGGGCTGCCGGTGCCCTTCAACGGCACCTGCGGCGTCTGGCGCCGGGCGGCCATCGAGGCCGCCGGCGGCTGGTCCGGAGACACCCTGACGGAGGATCTGGACCTGAGCCTGCGAGCGCGTCTCGCCGGCTGGGATTCCGCGTATCTCGAAGACCTGGGCGTGCCGGGCGAGCTGCCAGTCTCCGCCCGCGCCTGGCGGGCGCAGCAGTTCCGCTGGACCAAGGGCTTCGTGCAGTGCCTGCGCAAGCTCGCGCCACGGCTCCGGGCGAGCCAACTGCCGGCATGGCAGAAGCTGCTGCTCGGGCTGCAACTGGCGCAGCCCTTGAGCTTCCTGGTGGGCAGCCTGTGCGTGCTGACGGCGCTGCCCTTCATCGCCGGCCAGGTCACGCCAAGTCCCGTGCTGACCGCGGTTGCGCTCACTACGACCAGTATCGGCTTGCTGGGCCCAATAAGCATGCTGTTGACGGGTGGCCTCGTCGGCCGTTACCGCCTGGCGACTCTGCCAAAGCTGCTGCGGGACGTCGCCATAGCGCTGCTGCTCACCAGCGGTCTGCTGCTGTCCAACGCCCGCGCTGCGCTGGAGGCGCTGCTCGGCATCCAGAGCCCCTTCGTGCGCACGCCGAAGGGGCCACGTCAGCTGGGCACCGAGCAACGCCGGCGCTTGCGGGCCCTGGCCGGGGTGCCGGAACTGGCGGCAGGGGGCGCGCTGTTGCTGTTCGTGCTGGTGGAGCAGCCGCTGGCGCTGCCGGCGCTCGGTCTCGCCATCGGCGGCCTGCTAGGGCTAGGGTCACTGCTGCGGCTTGATGCCAGGTCCACACGGGCGCGGCACCTGGAAGCGGGCGGCGCCGCGGCCTCGGAGGCGGCCTCCATCATTGTGTCTCTACCGCCGCAGCCTGGTGCCCCCGCGGCCAAGCCCAGGGAGCTGGGCTGGGCGCCGACGGAGCCGGCGCGGCTCGGGCTGCGCGGCGACGCCGGCGTTTAGGCAATCGCCTTAGGCTTCCTCACTGGCCCCAGGTCGGCTTGCGCCGAGTCCCCGCACTGGGCGGCCGCGGATGGCGACAAACCCATGGAGATCGGGATCGCAATCGATATCGATGCGGCGACCATGTGTCTGTCACAATCGGGCGCAGGGGCACTAACCCCTAGCCCCTAGCCCCTCGACCCGAGGGTTCAGCGCCGGCAGCCGGGCGCGCCGGATGCGGCCGAAGACCAGGCTCCCGATGGCACCATAGCCGGGCCTGAGCGCGCGGCGGAAGTCGCGCTTCCAGCGGGTGAAGTCGATCTCGCCACGGTTGTAGAGGGCGCGGTCCAGGGTCTGCATCAGCGCCTGCACCCGCTCGCGGTCGGCACCGGGGCGCATTGCGGTGATACGGTCCGCCATCCGCGGCAGGGGCTCGCGGGCATCGGCGCTCAGCCGCCGGCAGGCGTGCCGCTGGAAGGCGAGGCACCAGGCGGCCGGGTCATCGGCGCTGTCGGCCGCCTTGGCGCACTGATAGACGCGCGTGCTGGGGGGTGCCAGGCTGCCGGTGGCCTCCCAGAGCCGGCGCAGCAGCGGCATCGGGCTCAGCAGCCGGCCCACAGCGGCCAATCCGCCGGCGGCGAGCCGAGCCCCGCCGCCGGCGGCGTCCTTGACCCGCGGCCACAGCGGCGCGCGCTCGCCGGTGGCCACCCGACCGCGCAACCAGAGACCGCCCCAGTAGCCGAGCAGCAACAGCGCGATCCCGGCCACCGGCAGCCAGTACTTCTGCCAGCCTTCGCTGGCACGGGCCCGGGTGGAGTCGGCGTAGCCGAAGGGACCGGAGTCGCCCGCGACGTTGAGCATGCGGATGGGCTCCGATGAGGCCTCGCGGCTCGCGGTCTCGACATTCCACCAGCTGAGCCGGATCTCCGGTAATTGCAGACGCCCGCCGGAATGCGGCACCAGGGTGTAGACCTCGATGCGCTTGCCTAGAAGGTCTCTGCCGTTGTCGCCGAGCCGCGTGTTGGTGACTGTCTGCTCGCGGTAGACGCGGAAGTCCTCGGAGCGCAGCATGGACTCCACCGATGGTAGTTGGTCGCCGACGGCGCCCTCCGCCTGCAGCTCCACCGTCAGGGTCGCGGGGCGGCCACGGGCCAAGCCCTCGACCTCGGTGAGCTGGGCGTCGATGCGCAGGCTGCGCAGGGGGAGCCAGGGGCGCACCGCGGCCATGGGCGGGAGCACGTCCAGCTCGATGGGCGCTCGCGCGGTGGCCTCGAAGGGCAGGCCACCGGCGAGCGTGCCCTTGACCCGCAGCGGGTCCACCTCGATGGGGCCGTCGCGCAGCGGCGTCATGGTCAGCACGTACTCGTTGACGATCTCCTGGCTGTTGCCGCTCCCGCGGGTGCTGGTGGTGGGGCCCTCGAGCTGCTCGAACAGCACGTCCTCGTAGCCGGCCAGCTCCGGCGAGGCGGTGGCGAGATTGCCGGCGCTGACCACGCGCAGGCGCACCAGTATGTTCTGCTGGACATAGGGCCGGCGCTCGTCCACGAGCACCTCCAGCCGCGGAGTTCCGCCGGCGGGGCCGCCGTGTTGGGCATAGTAGGGTCCGGGTGCACCCTGGGCTGGTTGGTACTGTCGGGGTGCATACTGTCCCGACCGGAGCGGGCTGGGCCGGGCGCCGGGTTGCCCGTAGCCTGGCTGTTGTGGCTGTTGCTGGAAGGGGAACTGCCCGACCGGCGCCCGTGCGCCCTGCGGATAGCCCAGTGCCTGCCCGGCCTGCGGGTAGCCGGGCATCTGTCCGCCCCGTGGATAGCCGGGCGGGGGCGCCCCTTGCGTGCCCGGCTGCGCGCCCGAATGGCCGCCTGGCTGGCCCCAGCCAGGCGCCCGTCCCTGCTGGGTTGGCCACTGTCCGGGCATCTGCCCGGGCATTTGGGCCGAAGGCGGCTGGGCCGAGCGCCGGGCAGGCGGCCGGGAAGGTGCTTGGAGCGGCACGCCACGGGCGTTGCTGGGCTCCATCGGGCGGAACTGCCAGGTCTGGTACTGCGGCGGCGGCTGATAGGGCATCTGCGCAACCGCAGCCGCGCTAAGCGCCAAGGCCAGGCCCAAGCCGACCAGCAGCGCGCCAAGCCGCCGGGCGCCCCTGGCCCTCAGGCTTGGGCGCTCGCCCTTTCTCAGCAGCCGTCTTACCATGGCCGACTCTCCTGCACCGGCCCGCGGGCTTCGCGCAACGCGCGCATGTCCTCCAGGATGAACTGGTTGCGCATCAGCATCGAGGGGTCACCCTCCACCTGTTGCAGGCGCTGCTCGATGATGGCCATGCCGGGGCCGAGCATCATCTCGCCGTCCAGGGCCGGCGCCATGCCCTCCACCATGCCCGGATCGGCGCCGGCCCAGGGCTGGTCGCCGAGTTGGTCGAAGCGCTCCACGGCCTCGCGCTTGCCGGCGAGGCTAGCCAGGTCCGGCGGTGCCTGATCGGGCTCGGTGTCCCGCGGGCGGCGGGCCCCTTGCTGCCCTTGCTCGTCGGCACCGGTGCCGGGTTCCTCATGCTCGGGCCCTATCTCTCCGCCCGGGCGTTCGGCCAGCTCCGATTCCGGCGGTTCCCCGCCGCCGCCCATGTCCTGCTCAAGCGGCTCTTCGGCGCCCCCGGCGGGCATCAGGCTGTCCCCGTCCTCGCCCTCGGCGCGGCCTTGGTCCTCGCCAGGGCGTTCTCCGCCGCGGCTCGCGCGCTCGGTTCGCTCTTGGTCCATGGCGCCGGTGGCGTCTTCGCGCCGTGCGCGCTCACCGCCGTCGGCGCTGTCGTCACCCGTATCCTCGCCGCTGTCGGCGGTCTGCTCCTCGCGATCGCGATCGCCCTCGCGGCCGGTCTCGCGGTCGCCGCCGCGTTGCCCTGCTTCCTCGTCGCCCTGGCCGCCGCGGCGCTCCTCTGTGCCCTCGCCAGCGCTGCCGCGCTCGTCTTGTTGCCGGCCACCGCCGGATTCGTGCTGATCCTGCTGCTGGCCCTGTTGCTGGTCCTGTTGCTCACCCTGTTCCTGGCCCTGTTCCTGGCCCTGCTGGCCCTGCTGGCCCTGCTGGCCCTGCTGGCCCTGCTGCTGTTGCTCCTGCTGCTCGCCGCCTTGCTGCTGCTGGTCCTGCTGGTCCTGCTGGTCCTGCTGCTGTTGCTGCGACTGCTGTTGGTCGGCTTGTTGTTGTTGCTCCGACTGCTGCTGCTCGGATTGCTGCTGCTCGGATTGCTGCTGTTGCTGTCGATCCGACTGCTGCTGTTCGGATTGCTGCTGCTGTTGCTCCGACCGCTGCTGCTGGAGCTCTTGCTGTCGGTGTTGTTGCTCGGCCTGCCGTGGCTGCTCCTGCTCGGCACTCCGGGTCTCCGCCTGCTGCTCGGCTTCTTCCGGCCGCCCGTCCTCTTCGGCGGACTGCTCGAAGGACTGCTGCTCCAGCTTGGCGAGCAGGGAGCGCGCCAGGGTCAGATTGAAGTGGGCGTCGGCGTGGTCCGGCTCCTCGGCCAGCACCTCTTCGTAGGCCTCGATGGCGCCGGTGTAGTCGCCTTGCTGGAAGCGGGCGTTGCCGAGGTTGTAGCGGGCAGTCACGCGCACCGAGGCGCGGCCGGCGTCGGAGAAGGCCATCTCGGCGGCGCGGTATCGGCCGGCGCGGTACAGGGCCACACCGCGCCTGTAGGCGTCGCTGAAGCCGTCTGCCGCCGCCGCGTGGTCGCCGGCGCGAAATCTGTCCATCGCCTGCTGCTCGCTGTTGCGGAACAGGTCCGCCCGGGCGATGTCCACCGGGCCGAGTCCGATGCCGAGCCCGGCGAGCGCCGGCAGCAGGACAGCGATGCGCGCGCTCATTGGGCCCCCTCCTGTTGTGGCTCGCGGCGCCTGTGCCTGGCGCGGCCCTTGAACCGCGGCAGCAGCAGCGCCGCCAGGAGCAGCACCGGGATGTAGTAGCGGTCGTGCCAGACGCGGGTGCGGTCGTCGCCGGCCTGCGGCGGCAGGGTGCTTACGGCCGCGGCTTTCAGGATCTCGGCGGTGTCGTCGTCGCGGTAATCGGCGCGGCGGTAGAGGCCGCCGCCGGCCTCCGCGAGGCTCTGGAGGCGGTCCTCTTCCAAGGCCGAGCGAACCGGTGTGCCGTTCGGGCCGATAAGGGGGCTGCCGCGGGGGCCAGGCACATCGCCGCCGTCGCGGGTGCCAATGCCAAGCACGTGCAGCGCCACACCAGCATCCTGCAGCTCGCGCACGTGCTCGGTGAGACCCGACTCGTCGAAGTCGCCGTCCGAGATCAAGAGCAGCGAGCGGGCACTGTCTTCCGGCAGCGACTCCAGCAGGATCTTTGCGCGATCCAGCGCCGCGTGCAGCCGGCTGCCCTGCAAGCGCGCCAGGTCGGTCGCGAGCGCCGGCAGGGCGAGCAGGATAGTGCGGCTGTCCTCGGTGACGGGCGCGATCACGTGCGGTACCGAGGCGAAGGCGATGAGGCCGAGGCGCAAGCGCCGGTTCTGCATAATCAGGTCCTGGATCTCCTGCCGGGCACGGCCGAGGCGGCTCGGGGCTACGTCGGCAGTCTCCATGGAGCGGGAAACATCCAATAATACCAGCAGGTTGTCGCCGGGCTGGAACAGGCGCACATCGGTGTAGCCCCAGCGCGGACCGGCCATGGCCGTGAGCAGGATGAGCCAGAGCGCGGACCAGGCGAAGAAGCGCCCCCAACGCTCGGACGTGGCCAGTGCCCGGGTGCCGGAGAGGTGCGGCAGCAGGTGCGGGTCCGCGTAGCGCTGCACCGGGGTCCTGGCGGCCTTGGCGGCGCTGCGCCAGAGCCACCAAGCCACGGGCGGTAGCAGCAGTAGGCCCCAGAACCAGGCGGGCTGGGCGAAATGGAAGCCTTCTTCAGTCATGCGGGATATGGGTCATGCGGGATACTTCGGTCGGCCATGGCTCTGCCGCTGGTGTTCAGCTCCGGGGACGCAGCTGCCGGAGCTCAGGCCATTGCCGGAGATTCTCATACCAGATTGCGCCGGATCTTCGGCTGCCTGCAAAGAGGTGCCAACAGGCGCATAGGCGCACTCTGCACCTGTTGGCCCGACGCAGCAGGCGGGCGACAAGGCAAGCAAGCTGGTATGAAAATCGACAGAAATCGCCTCAGCTGCTCGCTTGGCGGACGATGAAGCGCCGGCGACCCTCCGGGAACAGACCAAGTGCCAGTAGCGCCAGTAGCGACAGTGCCAAGGGCCAGCGGTACAGCGGCTCGGGTAGGTAGGCGGTGCGGGTCTCGGTCTCGGTCTTCTCCAGCTCGGCGATGCGCCGGCTGATCTCCTCCAGCGCGCGGGTGTCTGTGGCGCGGAAATAGGCGCCGCCGGTGATGTCGGCGAGGCGCTGCAGGGTGTCCTCGTCCATGGTGAGGTCGTCCCAGTATTCGATCTTGCCCTCGTGCAGGATGGGGATCCGCTCGCGGTTGCTGCCGACGCCGATGACATAGATGCGCACGCCGGCCATGCGCGCGAGCTGCGCCGATTCCAACGGCTGGAAGTTGCCGGCGGTATTGTCGCCGTCCGCGATGAGGATCATCACCCGCGAGCCGGGCGGGCGGTCGCGCAGCTTCTTGACACCCAGGGCTACCGCGTCGCCGAGCGCCGTGCTGCCGCCGGCGATGCTGGGCTCCACGCGGTCCAACAGCATGTGCACGGCGGCTCGGTCGATGGTCAGCGGCGCCAGTACATAGGCGCCGCTGCCGAAGATGATGAGGCCGACGCGATCGCCGGGACGCCCGTCGATGAAGCGGCTCATGACGCCCTTCACCACCTGCATCCGGCTCACCTGTCGGCCCTGGACGGTGAAGTCCAGTGCGTCCATCGAGTGGGAGGCGTCCACGGCCAGCATCAGATCGTAGCCGGGCGAGGAAACCTCGGTATGTGGCACCAGCCACTGCGGGCGCATCAGCGCGAGCACCAGGCCCACCCAAACCAGGTAGAGCAGTATCCGGTGCAGCCAACTGGCCAGTTGCTGGCGGGGGCGCCGGGCCTGAAAGGCGGCCTTCAGCTGCTCGATGTGCGGGTGGAGCAGGGTGATGCGCTCGCCTTCGAGTTGCTCTTCCTTGGGCTCTGCAGGTCGCTCGCGCCAGAGATAGGGCAGCAAGAGCGGCAAGGGTAGCAGCAGGCCGAACCAAGGCCAATGGAGCTCGAACAGCGTCATCTGGCTTGCGCCTGAGCTTGGCTCTGAGTCGATTGCAACTGAGCAGATTGCAACTGAGCAGATTGCAACAGCGTGGATGGCACAGGCGTAGACCGCGCCGGGGTCGGCTGGGCTGACGTGCTCATGCGGCTTCGCGAGCGGGCTTGGCGGCTGTGCGCCTGCGGCGCAGCCGGCGCAGCGGATTGGCGACGGCGACAGGCAGCCAGCGGCGCTGCCGCCGGGGCTCGGTCTTCGGGTCCGGCGCCGCGACCCATTCCATCGCGGCTTCCACGAGCCGGCCGATGGCCTCGCGCTGAGTATTGGTCGCCGCGGGCTGGGCGTAGGGCGCCGTAAGCAGGGCACGGGCGTCGCGCGTCCAGTCGAAGCCCTGCGGATCATGGGCCGTGAGCCATGCGAGCCAGTCCTCGCCCTGGAGTCCGGCGCAGGCGGCACGGCCGTGGCGGGCCATGGCGATGCGCCGCAGCAGCTCCGAGAGGTCCAGGGCGCAGCGCTTCACAGGCTGGCGTTGCAGGCATTGTCTGAGTGCCCGCAGCCCTTGGGCCGCCTCCCACCGCCAGGTACCGAGGGTAATCACCGGCAGCGGCAGGTACAGCCGCCAGCGCGGGTCGTAGCGCCACAGCAGCAGGCCCAGCAGCACCAGCGCAGCGAGCAACAGCCACCAGCCTGGGGCAGGTGGCCACCAGGGGTGGCCCATGCTCACATGGATGTCGCGGAGTTGGGAAGGGTCCATTTTCGGGGGGTAAGGGCTCGGCGATAGAGATATAGCGGATCGGTGGCTCGGGCCGGGGCTGCCTTCCTGGCTCCCAGTTGCTGGCGCCGAGTAGCTAGACACTTCTTGCGCGGGCGCGCAGCTCCAGGCTGTGAATCAGACTCAGGTGGATTTCCTGATCGGTGCTGATGGGCATGAGAATGATATTGAGCCGGTTGGCGACGGCCTTGAGTGTCTCGCGGCGGCGGCGCCAGGCGTCGCGGTAGCTGCGCTGAGCGGCGGCGTCGTCGGTGTCGATCTCCACCAGGGTGCCGTCGGTGGCGGTGAAGGTGACGCTGCCCATGGGCGGGATCTCCCAGTCCGCGGGGTCGTCCACCGGGATTAGAACCACCGAGTTGCGCTGGATCAGGTTGCCGAGCACACCCTCCAGGTCGCGTACCTCGCGGTTCAGGTCGGCGACGACGAACACCAGGGAGCCGGTGGGCAGGCCGCGAGTTGCGCGCCGCAGTGCTCCCGCCAGACAGTCGATCGACGCGCTCTGCTCCGCCGTCGGTTGGGTCAGGGTGCGCAGCAGCTGCCATAGCGCCCGGCGTCCGCGGGCGGGGCGGAAGTGCTGAAGGCCTGCCTCGGGGTCGCCGAAGGCCATGCCGCCGACACGATCGTTGAGGCGGCTCGCGGCCCAGCCGATGAGCGCCGCGGCGCGCGCCGCCTGCACCGATTTGAAGGTGCCGCGGGTGCCGAAGCCCATGTGCGGGCCGCGGTCGATGCAGAGGACGACGCTGCGCTCGCGCTCCTCGCGGAACACCTTGAGATGCGGCTCGTTGAAGCGCGCCGTGACCTTCCAGTCCATGTGGCGGATGTCGTCGCCCTCACGGTACTCGCGCACCTCCTCGAAGTTGATCCCGGCGCCGCGGAACACCGAGGCGTAGAGCCCGGCGAAGGTGGAGCTCACCAGGTGGTGCGACGGCACGCCCAAGGTATGCGCCTGGTGGCGGAGCTCCAGCAGGTCATCGAGGCG
>JANQFI010000255.1 GCA_028277905.1 Chromatiaceae bacterium
GCGGGTTTATCGCGATACGCTCGATACGTCGCTGCGCATGGGCGTCGATGCGTTGCGTACGCTGGGCTTTCGCGCCTATCAGGCTCAGCGCGCCGCCCAGACCTTCCTGCGCTACGATGAAGCTGCGCTCCACGAGTTGTACGCGGCGCACAAGGATCAGCGCACGTACATCAGCCTGGCGCGTCAGCGCATCGCCGATCTGGAAGAGGTGTTGCGCAACGATCGTGAGGAGCGCTGGCGTGAGCGCGATGCCGGATGGGACACCGAGTCGTTGCGCGACGACGTGCGGCGTATGATGGGCGGGGAAATAGCTGATAGCCGATAGCCGATAGCCGATAGCCGATAGCCGATAGCCGATAGCCGATAGCCGATAGCCGATAGGCATAGCCGATAGGCATAGCCGATAGCCGATAGGCATAGCCGATAGCCGATAGCCGATAAATGATAGCTGATAGGGCGGGGGAATAGCCGATAGCCGATAGCCGATAGGCATAGCCGATAGCCGATAAATGATAGCTGATAGGGCGGGGGAATAGCCGATAGGCATGGCCGATAGCGGATGAGCTGGTGGCTTTTCACACGCGGTGGTGCGCCGGCCGGCGCAGCGTGCGCTGTTGCAGTTATGCCTGTACCAGCAGCAGGATCACTAACCCCGCCAGTAGCACCGAGCCCAGCCCGAAGAGGCCGCCGGCGATGCGCAACCAGCGTAGTTTGTGCTCGATGATCGCATCCAGTTCGGCGCGCATGCGTGTGAGATTATGGCGGTAGAGTTTGTAGCTACGCGGCTGTATCGCTACAAGCGCGAACAGCAGCGCCAGCAGGTAGCCGCCCAGCGCGCCGATGCCGAGCAGCTTGATCGGGATGTTCCCAGCCAGATAGGCTGGCGGGAAATCGCCGCCAAAGGCAATCGCCGCGAAGAGAATCCCCAGCAGCGCCGTCACCAACTCGATGATCCGTTTCGCGGCCTGATCGAGAAACTCGAGCTGCTTCGTCTCCAACTCGGCGAAGATCGCAACTAGCCGTTCCTCTGTGGCGGTTGGCGAACGGCCTTCGAGAATGGGAGGTGGCTGGGTCATCGGTAGCCCTCGCAATCAACTTCGACGACGGTGATCTCGTCGCAGCCGCCGGTGGTACAGCGCAGCCGTAGCTGATCAATCTGTTTGTCGTCGCGCAACACCACTGCTCGCGGTACCATACCGTCGGCACGGCAGACCACCCGTTTGTCGTAGTAGGTGACATGGCCCTGCGCACAGCGTACCCCGATGATATGCCGAGACTCATCATGGGCTGGCCCGCTGCGCGTCGCCGGTTCAACGTCGCCCGGCGCCTGGCCCAGCAGATCGCTCAGCAGCGCCGCGTCGCCGGCGGGCGGCAGATGCGCCACGAGTTGGGCTACGACGCCGGCGCAATCGGGCGCGGCGGTGATTGCCGGTACCTGCGCGAGACTGTCCAGGGGATTGGTCGCGTCGAGTGCTAGTAGCACCAGCCGCTTGTGCAGCCACTGCGCCCGCTGCACCTGCGCCGCCACCCCGGCCTCCTGCGCCGCCGCCGTACTCCAGACCAGCACCACCGCCCGGCTCTCTCGCAGCGCCGCCTGCCATGCCGCCGCAGCGCCGGCTTGCTCTGCGCCGGCATTGACCACGTAGCCCTGCGCAGTCAGATCGGCGCGCAGTCGTGCGGCGCACCCCTCATCCTGCACGCTGTTGATCAGGAATAGTCGGGTCATGGCTCGTCCTCGTTGTTGCGCTGTTGTGCGATGGTTTGAGCGAACGTTAACGTTATAGATAAATCAGTTAGAGGTCGTACAATGATGTTTCGCCCCGATCTGATCGCCGCACCCCTATCGGCTATCGGTTATCGGCTATTGCCCCCCCCCGCTCAATCGCCGCGATCACCTCGGCATAGGGGTGATCCGCCGGCAGATCGGCAGCCTGCCCATCAAGCATGGCCAAGACGGTCGTATACAACTCGACCTCGATCTGCCAATCCGGCCCTTGCTGCTGGGCATGCTGCAAACGCTCCGCGATCGCCGCCCGCCACTCGCCGTGCTTCTCGGGTACATCGGTGAGCACCGCCACTGTATTCGCCACCACCAGCCGGATCTGCTCGGCGGGCAGCGTCGCCGGCCCAGACGGCCCACCACCCAGCGGCTCGCCGCACTGCATGGTTGCCAGCGCCGACCGCAGCGTGGCAATCGTCGTCCCAGATGAGTCCCGATCGAGCCCGGTGCGCTCCAGCACCGCAATCGCCTGCTGGAGACTATCCACTGCCTCCGGGATCCGTTGGAGACTCTGATACAACAGCACTGCTAGATTGGCCAGCGTCGCAGCCTCGCCGGCCCGGTCGCCCACCGCGCGCATAAGCGGCAACGCCTGCTCGTAGAGCGCCAGCGCCCGCTGCGGCTGCCCGGTGGCATGGTACACCAGCGCCATGTTGTTCAGCGTCGCAGCCTCGCCGGCCCGGTCGCCCACCGCGCGCCTAAGCGGCAGCGCCTGCTCGTAGAGCGCCAGCGCCTGCTGCGGCTGCCCGGTGGCAGCGTACACCGACGCCATGTTGGTCAGCGTCGCAGCCTCGCCGGCCCGGTCGCCCACCGCGCGCAAAATCGGCAGCGCCTGCTCGTAGAGCGCCAGCGCCCGCTGCGGCTGCCCGGTGGCATGGTACACCGACGCCATGTTGTTCAGCGCATGCAGCAGCAGATCCTGATCGTGATCGCCCGCAGCGGCGTGGGCCTGTTCGGTCAAGGCCAAACCACGCTGGCGGTTGCCCAGCCGCTGCAGCACCCAGCCCCAGCGGAGCGCATACCAGCCATGGTCGGTATCGGCCATTGCGTCCAGGCCCCGGTCAAAGTCATCGGCACAGACCTGGGCCACCCACACCAGCGCCGCGCTGCGGTTGAGTTCTCGATGAATCGTGCGGATTAGGCCAGCATAGACCGCACCAAAGCGTTGGAGCAGTACCTCCTCAGCGATCGGGGACGCAAGGTACTGCGCGGCAAACAGGCGCACGGTCGGGTGCAGCCGGTAGAAGCGGATCGTCCCTTCACGGGTGGTGGTTGTCTCGGTCTCGAGCAGGCTGCGCTGGGCCAACTGGTGCAACTGGTCGAACACCGCCGAACGCTGGTCTTCGCCGTCTTCCTGATCGGGATCGAAGATCTGGGCGGCGATCTCAGGCAGAAAGGGGGCGTGGAAGATCGCCAGCCCGCCCAGCAGCCCGCGCAGTTGGTGATCGAGGAAGCGCACGCTGAAGTCGATGTTCTGGTAGAGCGAACGGTGGCGGTGCTCGACGTCGCGGTAGCGATCCTCGCTCTCGAGCAGGTAGGTGTCGTAGTCGCGCACAAACTCGGCCAGCGTAGCACTGCTCGCGCTGAAGGCACTGCCCAGCAGGCGCAGGCTAAGTGGGTGGCCGGCAACCTTCGTGCTCAGGGTCTGGGCCTCGGCCAGATAGACATCGCCGGCACGCAGCGCGGCGGCCTGGAGGAACAGGCGCGCCCCATCCGGAGCGTCCAGCCCATCCAGCCCCAGCGGCTCCTCACCGCCCCAGCCCAGGTATTCGCGGGAGGTGACGAGCAGACTGGTCGTGTCAGGGATCTGTTCACGCAGCAACTGGGCCAGACGCTGGGCCGCGGCGTCGTTGGCCTGGGCTGCCTGCACCAGGGTCTCGGCGTTGTCGAGCACCAGTAGGGTGCGCTGCTGGCCCAGCCGCTGCAGCACCTGGCGCTCGATCTCGTCCGGATCGGCGATGGTCTCGGTCTCGATGCGCAGGAAGCGGGCCAGGCTGGCCACGACTTGCTCGCGCGCGGGCAGGTTTTCGAGCGCAAGCGCCAGTGCGCCGCCGGGAGAGGCGTGGGCGAAGCGTTCGACCGCCTCACGGGCCAGGGCGGTCTTGCCCTGGCCGCCAGTGCCGTGCAGGGTCAGCAGGCGCGGGCGGCTATCGCCGGTCAGCCGCGCACCCAGTTGGCGCAACTCGGCCTGGCGGCCCTGGAATACGCCCTCGGCTCGCGGCAAGGCCAGCAGGTCGAGTGGGGTCTGATGCTCGCGCACAGTGGGCTGCCCGACAGTGGGCGCGAAACCCGGCGCGGGGGCGCTGAGCGCGGTGTAGAGCACCGGCACGCCCACCGCCCAGGCCTGTGGGCTATCGGCCAGCTCCAGGCGCGCCTGCTGCAGGGCGTCCTCGACCGGCACGCCCCGCGCCAGTTCGCTGTAGAAGACCCGCGAAAAGGTGCGCGCGTCGGCGTCGCTCACGCTGAAGCGCATGCCCAGGGCGTAGGGTGTACCCTGGCCCGTGAGCGCGGCGGCCAGGTTGGCGAAGGTGGTTGGGCCGGGCATGGCACTGACGCAGGCATTCAGTGTCACCAGAAAGGTCGTGCCTTTGATCCGGCGCATAAAGTCGCGCGCTGTCACCGGTGCGAGGCTGCCGTCGAGTTGCTCGAAGAAGAGCAATGCACCCTGGTCACCCACGCCGCCGTGACCCATGAAGTGAATCACGCGCTGGCGCTGGCCGGCGACTAACCGGCGCAGGTGTTCGAGCGTCGCCGGGCGGGTACGCTCAAGCGTCAGCCCACCTGCGACACCCTGGATCACCTCAGTCAGGCGCTGCCACTCGCCATCGATATTCAGTGGAGCCACGCTCGGGTCGAGCGGGTTGGAGGGCACCGCGACGATATGCAGCCCGGCCTCGAGGGCGGGCGGCGCGATCCGCTTATCGGCAGGCAGGCCGCGCACCAGCGCCACATCGAGTACCAGAAAGCCGTCGGGGCCGTAGGCATACTCCCAGGGCGCCGCGTCGGTGGTGGTGTCGGTCACTAGCAACAGCCGGGTCGGTTTGGCGGCGAGCGCCTGGTTAGCAGGCGACCCGCTCGGGAAGAGCGCCTGGTAGATTGCCTGGCCATAGCCGACCGGGTCGGCCAGCGGGTGCGGCGGGCGTTCGGGAATGGCCGGATCGGGCACGACGGAAGACAGGTCGAACGAATGCGAGGGTCGGTCGTCGCAAGTTACTGCGATCTGGTTGTCGGTCTGGGCGGTCAGCGACAATTCCATAACCGGGCGGCTCCTCCTGTGTATGGTGCGCCGCCGGCAGTGGGCGGGTGCGGCAGGCATGCGGGTGGTGCCGGGATCGGCTCCATCATAGCACACCTCGCGCGGTTTTGGGAGTCATAGCCGGTGTTTATAGCCGATAGCCGATAGCCGATAGGTATAGCCGATAGCCGATAGGCATAGCCGATAGCCGATAGCCGATAGGCATAGCCGATAGCCGATAGCCGATAGCCGATAGCTGATAGCTGATAGGGGGCGGGGAATAGCCGATAGGGCGGTGTCAACCGTCATCGTTCGCCCCAATCGACAGGACGAAACCCTATCGAATTTTCGGCTATCGGCTATCGGCTATTCCCCCTATCGGCTATGCTGCTATGTTGCTATGTTAAGGTATCGACGCCGTGGCGTCCAGCGCGTAGCTGTTGACCACGTTCGACAACCCGGCATCCCAGAGCTGCTCCTCCTGGCCGCTGGGCACGACGGCCATCATAATCGAGAGCAGGCTGCCGCGCTGCTCGACATACGTCAGGCCGAGCATGGCGATCTGCTCGCCGTTGATCTCCGGCTCGGCGACCCAGGGCATCAGCACACTGCCGTCGCTTTGCGGCACGGGGTCGCCAAGCTCGAAGGCCGGCTCATCGCCGAACGCGCTGTTGAGCACGCCCTCGGCGTGGGCGATCAGCTCGTCTTGCGACAATGCGCTGTCGTTTTCGCTGATCATCACCATCAGGTAGCCATCCTCGCTCGGCGCCATCCAGGAGTTGAGCAGCAGACCGGAATCGCTATCGTCCGTGAAGGTCCACCCGGCGGGCGTATCAATCGTGAAAACGCCGTTGGGATCGGCGTGAGTCATCAGGTCGGCGAACGAGAGCTGGCCCGCAGCACTCGCATCGGATGCCGCAGCGGCGGCGGACACAGTGAATGCGTAGCGATCGACCTCGGCGTCATTCAGCGTCAGGGCGACCTCGTGCTCGCCTTCGGGCCAGCCGCCCTCCGGCAGGAACGAGAACGAGAAACCGACATCCGCGGCGTTCTCGTCCATTGTCAAGGTGCGCGTGCCCTCCGCGTCGAGCGCGCCATCCACATACCAGTCGGCCTGAATCGACGTGTATACGCCGAGATCGGCCCGCCCCACGATATAGACGGTCTGATCAGGGGCGAACTCGGTGGTCGGATTGATGGGCGTATACTCCTCATCGGCGCCCTGCGCGAGGGTCGCGTCGAGGATCTTCGAAGGCAGCGCGTCGGCAGGCGGCACGATAGCGAAGTTGTAGGTTCCGAGCGGCTCGTCGTCGAGGAACGTCTCGGCGCGATACTGGTCGCTGATCGGCAGCGACGTATTGGGCGTGAATGTGAAGCTGACGTAGGTGCTCTGGCCGATCGAGAAAATTATATCGCTGTTGATGTCGGCCATATCTACCGTCGCCTCCGACATCTGCTCATCACGGAAGTAGAACTGCGTCTTCACCATGCCAGTCGGGCGTCCGGAGAAAGTCAGCGCGAGATTCACCTGATCGGTGGGCGCAAACTCGCTGGTCGGATCGATCGGCTCCTGGTTTTCGCCGAGTTCGCGGGTAAAGGTGGCGTCTTCCAGGCTGGCCGGAGCGTCGGCGGTCGTGCCGCCGCAGGCCGTGAGCGTAACGAGGAACAGTGCGAACAAAACGGGCGCAAGCAGCGCGCGCCCGACGATGGATTGCCTACGCGTGTACATAATTTCTCCTTGGAATGCATAGAAATAGACCGGGGCAAAGCGTTCGAGCGCAGAACGGAACCGCATACTGTGCGCGACCGATTATCGTCAAAATCGATCAACGTCTTTGGGAAATACGGGACCGGTGAGCGTTCGATCACCGAGAAAAGCGAGGGGGGCGAGATCCGGCCACATACGGGGCGGTGCGGCGGCGGTTCATGGGCGCCGACACAAGGCTGTATCGCCTCACTTCACAAGGATCGTATATGCATTGTAGCATGGCAACGGTGAATCTGGCAGCGCTGAGCAATGGCCGATAGATGATAGCCGATAGGCATAGCCGATAGCCGATAGCCGATAAGTGATAGCCGATAAGCATAGCCGATAGCCGATAGATGATAGCCGATAGAGGGGTGTCAACCGCCATCGGTCGCCGCCGATCGGGCGGGCGCAATCGTCGAACATCATGGGGTCATTCTGAGCGCATGGGGTCATTCTGAGCGCATGGGGTCATTCTGAGCGCATGGGGTCATTCTGAGCGCATGGGGTCATTCTGAGCG
>JANQFI010000298.1 GCA_028277905.1 Chromatiaceae bacterium
GGCGCAGCAGCCGCTCCAGCCCGGCGCGATCGGGCGCGGCAGCCGTGTTCACACATTGGGCACCGCGGCATCGCGGGAGAAGCCGCTGTTCTCTTAAGGACTGCATCTCGCCGACATCGTCCGGCTCGATCAGCCCGCTGCGGGCAAACCGTTGCCGCCCCCGCACGCGCACCTGCTCGGTGATGGCGGCGGCAATAGGCAGCCGCGCGACATCCCTGTGGCGCGACGGCCATGTCGGCATCCGCGTGGCAGCGAGATCATTCGCTGTTGTTATGTCAAACCTCCCGAAATCGAGCGGAAAGCGACCAGATTATTGGACAATTTTCACCCACATCACTGGATTGGGGTAAGCGGCATTTGTTATAAAACAGTCACTTATCAATTTTCGTTTGCCGCAAATCGTCCAATATCTAAAAATATTTAATTAATTCAACGCATTACAGTATTTTTGGACAGTGTGTCCGGGAGGTCTGTATGTACAGCATAGCCATGATTCCGTGGTCTGCCTCGCTGCGGACGCTCAGCTCCTGACGGCGCCGGTGCCGCCTGCGGTCCGGCGGCGCTATGGAGATGCCTGTCGCTGGGACGAGACGCGTCTCCGCGCCGCGAGCCGCCCCGGGGCGCAGCTGTACGTCAGGCGCCCAGCAGCACCGCCAGCGCGCGCTCGTGGCCGGCCGCACTGAACGATGCGCACCGGCGGTCCGCCGTCTTCCGCGGGCGGGGGTGCAGCCGCCCTCGTGCTTCGTTTGTCCGCCGAGCGCGAGCTCGCCGATCCCCCGCCCTATCCGTCGTTCAGCCGGTCTGATGGGTATACATCCATCATGGACCTGTTGCTCCGACATGACCATCCGCAACCTTCGACTCGGCTTTTTGATGGCGCTGGCGGTGGTGCTGACCATCGCGCAGGCGGTGGCCGACACCAACGGCTTCGATCTCGACAGCGCCCTGGTGCCGGCCGCCGAGATCCACGCGGGCGGGCCGGTGCGCGACGGCATTCCGTCCATCGACCAGCCCAGGTTCCTCGCCGCCGGCAAGGCCGACTATCTGCGCGGCGCCGACGATGTGCTCGGCATCGTGCGCAAGGGCGTCGCCCGTGCCTATCCCGTCCGCATCCTGAACTGGCACGAGATCGTCAACGACGACATCGCCGGCGCGCGCATCGCCATCACCTATTGCCCACTCTGCGGCACTGGCGTCGCCTTCGCCGCGGAATCCGGGGGTCGGCAACTCGACGTCGGCGTCTCCGGTCTGCTGTACAACAGCGACATGCTGCTCTACGACCGCCAGACCGAGAGCCTCTGGAGCCAGATCAAGCGGCAGGCCATCGCCGGACCGCTGGCCGGGCGCAAGCTCACCGCGCTGCCGCTGACCCACACGAGCTGGAGCGCTTGGCGCCGGGAGCACCCCCAGACGCAGGTCCTATCCACCGACACCGGCTACCGGCGCGACTACGCCCGGCAGCCCTACGGCGGCTACGAGACCGAGCGCGGCCTGTACTTTCCGGTGGCCAACAAGTCCCGCCGCTATCACCCGAAGGAGCGCGTGCTCGGCGTCGAGATCGCCGGGCGGTACAAGGCCTATCCCTTCGCCGAGCTGTCCAAGACCTCCGGCGAGATCCAGGACCGCATCGGCGGCCGGCCGGTGACCATCCGCTTCGATTGGGCCAACGCGAGCGCCCGTGCCTTCGACGCCCGGGGTAACCAGCTGCCGGCGATGACCGGCTTCTGGTTCGCCTGGTACGCCTTCCACCCCCAGACCGAGGTCTTTCGGGCGCCACCGGGATGACGCGCGTAACCCAGCGCCCGATGTCTCTGGACCCATGCCTGGAGCACCCGCATGCGTCCGAGCCGCGCAGCACGGCGGCGGACACCGGGGAGGTC
>JANQFI010000429.1 GCA_028277905.1 Chromatiaceae bacterium
AAGGCCAGCGTCATCGGCAGCTTGGCCCCCACCCGCGCCGACAGCCGGTTGCGCAGCTCCACCGCCATCAACGAATCCAGACCCAGCTCCTTTAACGGCGCATCCGCCGGAACCGACGACGCCCCGGGCAACGCCAACACCGCCGCAATGTCCTCTTGCACCAGATCCACCAGCGCCTTCACCCGCGCCGCTTCGCTCGCCAGCGCCGCCAGCCGCGCCCGCAAGGCGCTCGTGTCTCCGCTCGCCGCCGACGCACGCCGCAACCCACCACGCAGCAACGCACGGTACAGCGCCGGAACCGCCGCCCCGCCAAGCTGCCCTTGCATCACACCCACGTCCAAATGCAGAGGGATGAGCACCGCATCCGCCCGCAACAACGCCGCATCCAGGAGTTCAAGGCCAAGCTCAAGCGACAGCGGCAGCACACCTTGCCGACGCATCCGAAACAGCTCCGCCGCCCCGAGATGCGCCGTCATCCCTGCCCCTCGCGGCTCCCACAAGCCCCACATCAGGGCCATCCCGGCCAAACCACAATGCCGCCGCGCCGCCGCCAGAGCCTCCAGATACACACTCGCCGCCGCGTAGTTCGCCTGCCCCGCACTGCCAAGCCCCGCAACCGACGAGAACAGCACGAACGCTGCAAGGTCCTGATCCGCCGTCAGCTCGTGCAGGTGATGCGCACCATCAAGCTTCGGCCGCAGCACATGCTCCAGGCGCTCCCCCGTCAGCGCCGAGACAACCCCGTCGTCCAGAACCCCCGCCAGGTGAAACACGCCCGTCAACGGACGCGCCGCCGGAATGCTGCTCAAGACCGATCGCACCGAGCCCCGATCCGAGACGTCGCAGCTCACCACATGCACCGTCTGTGCACCCAGTCCCCGCAGGGCCGCCGCAAACTCCGCCGCGCCCGGCGTCGCCATCCCGCCTCGTGACGTCACAACCAGGTGGCGCACGCCGTGACCATCAACAAGGTGCCGCGCCAGCGCGCGACCCAGCTCGCCCAAACCGCCCGTGATCAGAACCGTCCCCGTCGGCTCAAGTCGTCGCGGCAGCTGCACCACTTGCTTGCCAATGTGCCGCCCCGTCGCCATCTGCTTCAGCGCTGCCGGCAGATGCCGCACGTCGTAGGCAACATAGGGCAAGGTCTCGAGGATGCCCTGCTCGAACAGCGCCACCAGCTGTGCCACCAGCGCCTGCATCCGCTCGGCATCCTGCATGAGATCGCTCAGCACAAATGCCTGGTAGCTCACGCCCCGATATCTTTCGGCGATGGCTCCCGGAGACCGCACATCGGCGACCCCCATCTCCAAAAAACGCCCGCCGCGCGGCAAAAGCCGAAGCGAGGCATCCACAAACTCTCCCGTCAGCGAGTTGAGGACGACATCAACTCCCTCGCCATCCGTTGCCGACAGGAATGTCCGCTCGAAGCTGGCGTCGCGCGAACTCGCGATGTGCCTCGCATCCAATCCCATCCTTTCCAGCACCGGCCATTTGCCCGCGCTCGCCGTGCCATAGACCTCGGCGCCAAAGTGCCGGCACAGCTGCACCGCGGCCATCCCCACGCCGCCCGCCGCCGCGTGCACCAGCACCCGCTCGCCCGCCTGGACCTGACCAAGCTCTTGCAGCGCATACAATGCCGTCAGATACGCAAGCGGCACCGTCGCTGCCGCCTCAAACGACATCCCCGCTGGGACTTGCGCCACCAGATGTGCCGGCACCACCGCGCGCGTTCCAAAGCACCCCACCCCAAACCCAAACACGCGATTCCCAACCGACACCGACGACACATCCGCGCCGACCGCTTCCACCACACCGGCAAACTCAAACCCGATGCCAGGTGATTCAATCGCCCCCAGCGCGATCAGCACATCCCGGAAGTTCATCCCGGCCGCACGCACGTTGACCCGCACTTGGCCCGGCTCCAGCGGCTCCGACAGCAAGTCCGGCGCCGCCACCAGGCTCACGCCGTCAAGTCGACCGGGCTGAGTGAGCGCAACTCGGTAGTCCTCCGCTCCGGCGGGTGTCTCAAGGGCACCCGCCTCCGCCGCCGCATGCACCAGCCGTGGCGCCACCACTGAGCCGTGCCGCAGCGCCAACTCCGGCTCCGTTGCCATCGACAACAGCTTCGCCAGCAAAGCCGCCTCTGCGGGAGGCGCGTCCACGTCCACAAGCTGCAGCTGTCGATCCGGGTGTTCCGCCCGGGCGCTCCGCACCAGGCCCCACAGCGGCGCTCGTGATAGCCCGGCCACTCCTTCCTCAGGCCCCGTGGCCACTGCGCCGCTCGTCAGCCACGCCACCGACGTCTCGTGCAGGCGAGCCTCGCTCAGAATGAACTGCAACTCGCTCAGCGCTCGTTTGGCGACAGCGTGCGTGGCAGCCAGAAACTCCCCATCACCCGAGGCCGGCGCCGCCAAATGATCAAACACCACCCGCGCCGGTCGCGTCCCTCCCACCTCAAGGCGCGCAACAAGGGCGGCGACGCTGTCCACCCAGTCAAGGCCCAAACTCTTCGCCAGCTCACCATCGCCACCAACAATCAGGGTGATCGCTTCCGACCCGGCCGCGCTCAACGCCACCGCACGCCAGTCCAGGCGGTACAGGTGCTGTGCCTCGCTCCGTACCGCCTCGCGGATTTGCGCTTCGCTCGTTTCCCGCAGCCGCAGCCCGCCAACCCGCGCCACCGCCCGACCGCTGCCATCGGCCAATTGCAGCTGGGCCAAGGCTTCGCCCTCGCCACTGCGCTCCACCAACGCACGCACCCGAAGCTCCCGCGCCCCGGTCGCAAGCAGCGACACCTCCGTCCACTCAAACGGCAACAGCAGCGCACCGTCGCCGACGCCCCCAATCCCGGCCTCCACAAGCCCAAGGACGTGCAGCGCCGCATCAAAAAGCGCAGGATGAACCCCGTAAGCTTCCGCCGATTCCGACAGCGCCTCCGGTAGCACCGCCCGCCCGTAAACCACGTCACCAACGCGCCACGCTTCCCGGAGCCCCTGAAACGCAGGACCGTAGCCAAACCCATGCGCCTGAAACGTCGAATAAAGCCCCGTCAGCTCAATCGGCGTCCCACCCACAGGCGGCCAGGCCTCAAGCCCAACCTCTTCCGCCAGCCCAGCCGTCGACCCCAATCCGCTCAGAAGGCCCTGCGCGTGCAGCGTCCACATGCTCCCCTCGGGAGCTTCTTCCAACCGGCTAAAAATGCTCAGCGCGCGCCGGTCTTCCTCACCCTCCTCAGGCCCATCCACCTGAACCTGAACCCGCACCGCCCCCTCGTCCGGAAGCACCAGCGGCGTTAACAATATCAGCTGCGACACCGTCGTCGCGCCAACCGCGCGCGCCGCTGCAAAACCAAGCTCCAACAGTCCCGTCCCCGGAACCAGCACCGTCCCAAACACCGCATGATCGCCAAGCCAGCCAGCCTCCGCCGCCGACAATCGACCCGTCAACAGCAACCGTCCGCTGTCCGCCAACGGCGTCGCTGCTCCCAAAAGCGGATGCGCCACTGACGACAGTCCCGCCGTCGAGACATCGCCCGACCCGCGTTGGGCCTCCAGCCAATAGCGCTGCCGCTGAAACGCATAGGTCGGAAGCGATACCAACCGAAATCCGCCTCGCCCTCCCAGCGCCCGCTCCCAATCAACCGAAAATCCATGGCAGTGCAGAACGCCCAG
>JANQFI010000481.1 GCA_028277905.1 Chromatiaceae bacterium
TCAAGCAGCGGCAGCCGGCGCATAGTCGAGCTCTGTGCCCGCTGCCGCGACGCAGAAGGCGGGCGAAAAGACAAGCCAGGCGGTCTGTTTGTTGACAGACATCGCCTGAGGCCTCGGATGGGCTCAGCGCCTTGCCGAGGACTGGATGCGGCACCTGTCCTGTGCGGCCGATCGGCGCGGCCGATTGGTGCGGCCGATCAGTGCCGCCGATTCAATGCAGTTGGGCGGGCGCGTCGCTGTAGATGAGCTCTTCCATCTGGCTGTGGGCGAGCTCGCGCCCCGGGCGGGTCATCAGCACCAGCAGCACCACCCACTTCAGCTCGTCCATGGAGACGGCTGTTTGCTCAATGGCCAGGGCGCGGTCGATCACCAGCTCACGGCTCAGCGGATCGAGAATGCCGGCCTGTTCCAGGAACAGCAACAGGCCGCGCGCCTCGATGTCGAGCTTGGCGCATTCTCCGGTGGTATAGATGCGCATCGAGCCTGCGGTGCGCGGCGGGTACTCGGCGGTGTCCATGTGGCTCGCCAGCTCGTCCAGCCAGGCGAGTGCATGGCGGATCTCGCCGTTGGAGAAGCCGGCGCGCGCGAGCTCGGTCTCCAGCTCGTCCTGGTCGATATGGGGGCGAGCCTCGCCGCCCAGGTAGTTCTCGTACAGATAGATCAGGACGTCGACCATGTTCTCGTTCATGCTGACTCCTCGCGCTATGGCGGGGCGTTATGGCGGGCGGCCCGCCCTGGCGGTGCGGTCAGTGGGCGCCTGGCCTAGCGGCGGATGCGTGCGGTCGGGCCCGGCGCGCGGCTCAGGCTGGGTAGGATTCCGTCCCCTGGTCTTTCCCGCGACCGGCGCGCAGGCTGTAGCGTCCGCCCGGATGGGATACTACCTGCCCCTGTAGCTCCAGCAACAGGAGCATTGACGCGATCTCGAACGCGGGGAGTCCGGTGCGGGCGATCAGATCGTCCGGCGCAAGCGGATCATACCCCATGCACTCGAGGAGCCGGCGATGATCGTGGTCCAGTTGCCCAGTGTCCGGCAGCGGGGATTCCACGCGGATAGGAGCGTCGTCCAGGTCGTCCAAGTACTCGCCGAGCTGGGCGCCGAGCTCCTCCAGGATCTGATTTGCGCTGTCCACGAGCTTCGCGCCCTGGCGAATCAACGCGTGGCAGCCCCGTGCCAGTGGATTGTGGATGGAGCCCGGGATCGCGAAGACCTCGCGCCCCTGCTCGTTGGCCAGGCGCGCCGTAATCAGCGAGCCGCTGCCGATGGCGGCCTCCACCACCAGGGTGCCGAGACTCAGTCCACTGATGATGCGGTTGCGCTGCGGGAAATGGCTGGCGTGCGGTCCGGTGCCGGGCAGGAACTCGCTCACCAGGGCGCCGTTTTCGGCAATCCGCCGTGCCAGGTCGCGATGCGCGGCGGGATAGACCCGGTCCGGGCCTGTGCCGAGCACGGCGATGGTCCGGCCGGCCGCCAGCGCGCCGTCGTGTGCGGCACCATCGATGCCGAGTGCCAGCCCGCTGGTGACCACCAGGCCCAGACCTGCCAGGTAGCCGGCGAAGTCCCGCGCGGTCGCCAAGCCGCCGGCCGTCGGGTTGCGGCTGCCGACAATGGCAATCTGCGGCTCGTGCAGCAGGCCGATGTCGCCGCGCACGAACAACAGCGGCGGCGGTCCGCCGATCTCGCGCAGCCGCCGCGGGTAGCCGTCCATATCCGGTGTCAGCACCTGGGCCGCGGCGTGCGCGAGCCAGGCGAAGGCCGCGTCCAGCTTGCCGCGGTCGGGCATATCGATGGCGGCAATGGCCGCGTCGGACAGGCCGGCGTCGGCCAGCGCCCCCCGGCTGGCGTCACGCACCTCGACCGCTCCGCCGAAGCGCTCCAGCAGCTGGACGATGCGGCGCGCACCGAGTCCCGGGGCCAGCGCCAGCGCCAGCCAATGGGTGAGCCGCTCGCGCTCCGCGGGGCTCACGAGCGTCCTTCCGTCCGCCGGGCGGCGGCATATCGGGCGGATTCTGTGCGGGCTGCGGTCACGCGCTTGTAAGAGGTCTGTGCCTCAGAGGGTTTCTGGCGGGGCGACGACCTCGCCCACGTGCATTGCCGTGCTGGCGTACATCACCAACGCGAAGCTCACCTTCGGAAAGACGCGGAAGATCATCACGACACCAGAGCGGGAGTCCGGCACTATGTACTGATCGTTGGCGCGTGAATAGCGGCGGCGGATCGGCAGCGGGGCGTTCGGGTCCGGTCCGGTGCGCTGCCAGCCATCCGGCTCCCAGTCGCCGCTCCAGAATGACACGTCGGCCGGTGACTCGTTGCGCCAATTCCAGGCGTTGCGACGCCCCTTCACAGGGTCGCGCCGCAGCTCGCCGCCGTGGTAGACACCGAAGACCTGGCCTATCTCGACCCGATCCCGCGCGCCGCGGTTCAAGACCACCACGTCGTACTGGCCGATCTGCGTCACCCCGTTCAGCACCGAGATGATCTTGCCGCGCGAGCCGGGGGGCGCCGGGACCGGGAAGAAGCTGCGGACGGGCTCTTCGTCGCGTGTCGGCCGCACGCGGTCGCCGATCTGGACCTCCTTCTCCGAGCGGGTAATCACGAGGGTTGCGGGATCGCCCAGCCGCTGGAGTCGTGCCGTGGCCACTGAGAGCGCCTCGAACCCCAGCAGCTCCTTGGTGTCCGGGTCGCGGTAGGCCGTGCCCGGGCGCAACACCTCCCATCGATCGTCGCCGGCGCTCAGGATGCTGCGCACGAAGAAGGTATTGCCCAGGCCGCCGAGGATCTGCTCCTCCGGAAAGCCCACGACATAGGGCGCATTGTCGATCTCACGGGCCTCTGTCACCACGGGGCGGGACAGGAAGGGCGCCACCACATGCAATGGGATGGTCGGTATCTCCCGATCGAGCTCGGCGACGCGCACGCGCGGCGTCAGGGTGACGGTGCGCATACCGCCACGGCCGGCACGCCGGATGCGCGCGCTGCCGCTGCTGTGGTCCACCACCAGGGTATCTCCCGGGTAGATGCGGTTCGGGTTGGCAACCTCGGGGTTGGCGTGCCAGACGTCCGGCCAGCGCCAGGGCTCCCGCAGAAAACGCCCGGCGATGCCCCAGAGCGTGTCGCCCGGCTGCACGACATAGGTCTGCGGATGATCGGGTCGCAGCGGGTCTTGTGCCGAGGCACCGGCAGACCCCAGAGACAGGGCCAAGGCCAGTAGCAGGTGCAGGGCCAGAGACCGGAAAGGGGGGGCAGGGTGCTGGGTCCACATGGCAGCTCCTCCGGGTGCGGCCGGCGGGACCTGGGCGACGGCGGCGGACCGGGCCGCAAAGGGCCCTGACAAGGCGCCATGCCGTCGGCGCAAGCGATTGGCCTGACGGCATTTTCCCTGCCAGAGACCAAGTTCGAGCGGTTCCGCCGATGGTGTATCATCCTCATAGTAGCGCAATCGGCGATTCTTGTGTCACAGAATTAGCAAGTGTTGATAACATCATGGCAAAATTGGAAATACTGACCTTCCCGGACGAGCGCCTGAGGCGCCGTGCCAAGCCCGTCGAGACCGTGGACGACAGCGTCCGCCAACTGGTGGACGACATGCTGGAGACCATGTACGCGGCCCCAGGTATCGGCCTCGCGGCGATCCAGGTGAACCTGGCCTGGCGGGTCATCGTCATCGACATCTCTGAGGACAAGAACGAGCCGCTGTGCCTGATCAACCCGGAGATCCTGGCGTGCAGCGGCGAGGAACAGATGGAGGAGGGCTGCCTGTCCGTGCCGGGCTTCTTCGAGACCGTCACCCGCGCGGACCGCGTCAAGGTCCGTGCCCTCGATCGCGACGGGGAGCCCTTCGAGCTCGAGACCGGCGGACTGCTGGCGGTGTGCATACAGCACGAGATCGATCACCTCGAGGGCAGGCTCTTCGTGGATCACATCTCGTCGCTCAAGCGGCAGCGCATCCGCAAGAAGCTGGAGAAGGAGCGCCGCCAGGCGGCACCGGCTCCCGCGGAGCGGCGTCGCCGGGCGATCTGAATCTCCCTCGCCGTGACCAATATCCCGGCGGCACGCATCCCGGCGGCACGCATCCTCTACGCGGGCACCCCCGAGTTCGCCGTCCCGGCCCTGGCCGCGTTGATCGCCAGCGCCCACGAGGTCGTCGCCGTCTATACGCAGCCGGACCGTCCTGCCGGGCGCGGCCGGCGGCTGACGCCATCCCCCGTCAAGCAGCTCGCGCTCCACGCTGGGCTGCCGGTGCGGCAGCCGAGGACGCTGAAAGACGCCGCGGCGGCGGCGGAGGTCGTGGCCTGGGATGCGGACCTGCTGGTGGTCGCCGCTTACGGATTGATCCTGCCGCAGGCGGTGCTGGATGCGCCGCGGCAAGGCTGCATCAACATCCATGCCTCGCTGCTGCCGCGCTGGCGCGGTGCCGCGCCCATCCAGCGCGCGCTCCTGGCCGGTGACCAGCAGACCGGCATCTGCATCATGCGCATGGAGGCAGGGCTCGACACTGGCGCCCTCTACAGCGAATCGCCCCTGGCAATCGCCCCGGGCGACACGGGCGGGAGCTTGACCATGCGGCTCGCAGCGCTCGGCGCCGAGGCCCTGCTGGCGGCCCTGCCCGGCATCCTCGACGGCTCGGCAGTGCCGGCACCCCAGGACGACACCGCCACCACCTATGCCCGCAAGCTCCGCAAGGACGAGGCGCGTATCGACTGGGGGCGGCCCGCGGTGGAGATCGAGCGCGCGGTACGTGCCTTCGACCCCTGGCCCGTCGCCCAGACCCGGCTCGGGAAGGAGGTGCTGCGCATCTGGGCGGCGTCGGTGCCTGCGGACCTTGCCGCGAGCGGCGAGCCTGGCCGGGTGCTGGCAGCGCGTGCCAGCGGCATCGACATCGCCACAGGTGAGGGCGTGCTGCGCGTCGAGGAGCTGCAGCCGCCCGGCAAGCGGCGCATGTCTGCCCGCGACTTCCTCAACGCCCGCCGCGTGGAAGGCGCCCTGCTTGACTGAGCGGAAGCGCCCCGGCGCCGGTACCCCACCGGCGCAGACGACGGGCGCAGGTCCGCGCCGGGGTGGAGGGCGTGGCTCCGGCGCAGGCGCCGAAGTGCGCGCGGCGGCCGCGCGCGCGGTGCACGCGGTGCGGGTGGAGGGGCGCTCGCTCCCCATGGCGCTCGCCGCCGCCAGCGGCGAGGTCCCCGCCCGCGACCATGCCCTGCTGTGGGAGCTCTGCTACGGCACGCTGCGCCTGCTGCCGCGCCTGGAAGCCCTCGTGGCTATACTGCTGACGCGGCCGCTTCGCCGCGCCGATCGGATCCTGAGAGCGCTCATGGCGGTGGGCCTCTACCAGCTCGCCTCGACCCGCATACCCGAACACGCCGCGGTGGCGGCGACGGTGAGCGCCACGCGCGTGCTGGGCAAGCCACGTGCGGCCGGACTCGTGAATGCGGCCCTGCGCAGATTCCAGCGCGAGCGAGACGCGCTGCTGGCTCGCGTGGGCACGGATGTCGGTGATCCGGCGCTCTTTCCCGCGTGGCTGGTGGCACGGCTCCAGGCCGCCTGGCCCGGCCACTGGCGGCGCATCATCGCCGTCAGCAACCAGCGCCCGCCCATGGTGCTGCGGGTGAACCGCAACCGGCGCGAGCGCACGGCCTATGCCGCCGAGCTCGCCGCCGCCGGCATCGCCGCCCGCCCGCTGCCGGGCCTGCCCGCGGCCCTGCTACTGGACGAGCCGCTGGCCGCGCAGCGTCTTCCGGGCTTTGCCGAGGGTCTGGTGTCGGTGCAGGATGCGGCGGCACAGCTGGCCGCCGTGCTGCTTGACCCCGCCCCTGGCGAGCGCGTGCTCGATGCCTGCGCCGCGCCCGGCAACAAGACGGCGCACCTGCTGGAGCACGCCGGCAGTGACCTGCGACTGACCGCGGTGGACCTGGACGCCGAGCGCCTGGCGCCGTTGCGGGAGAACCTGGCCCGGCTCGGTCTCGCGGCGACCGTGCGGGCCGCGGACGCGCGTGCGGCCAGCCCGGACTGGCCAGGTGCGCCCTACGACCGCATCCTGCTGGACGCCCCCTGCTCCGCCACCGGCGTCATCCGCCGCCATCCGGACATCAAGTACCTGCGCCGGGAGGCCGACATCGCCCCCCTTACGATGAGGCAGGATGCCATGCTCAGGGCGCTCTGGAGTCTGTTGCGCCCGGGCGGGCGGCTGCTCTATGCCACTTGCTCCGTGCTGCCTGAGGAGAACCGCGAGCGCATCGCGGCCTTCCTCGCAATGCACAAGGACGCGCGCGAGCTGCCGCTGACCCTGCCCGCGGGCATCGCCGACGCGATCTCCTGCAGGCCGGGCCTGCAGCTGCTGCCCACCGCTGGCGGCGGCGACGGTTTCTACTACGCCTTGCTGGAGCGGGCACGGTGAGGTGGCGACCACCGCGCCAAGGCGTCGCTGTGCTGCTGGCGGCGCTGTTGCTTGCCGTTGCCGGCGCGGCGCCGGCGCGGAGCTTCAAGGTCGAACAGGTGACCACGCGGCTGGACGGGGGCACCATCGTCATGGATGCCAATATCCGCTACCGCTTCAGCGAGCGGGCGCTGGAGGCGCTCGACAACGGCGTGCCGCTGACCGTGGAGGTACACATTCAGGTGCGGCCCGAGAACGATTGGATCTGGCGGCAGAGCCTGGTGGACCAGCGGCTGCGCTATCGCATCCGCTACAAGCCGCTGTCGGAGCGCTACCTCGTCTCGCAGCTACCAGGCGAGCAAGGGCTCACCTATGTGACCCGTGACGCGGCGCTGGCGGCACTCGGCGAGATCCGCGGCCTGCCGCTGCTGAGCCCGGACCGGCTGAGCGCAGACAAGGCCTACGAGGTGCAGGTGCGCGTCTCGCTGGATATCGAGGAGCTGCCGCTGCCGCTGCGCCCCATGGCCTACTTGTATCCGTCCTGGAAGCAGTCCAGCAAATGGTCCAAATGGCCACTGACGCCCTAACGCCGTCGAGCCAGCGGCCCTCGAGCCAGCAGCCCTCGAGGAGGCGACTGCCGCGCAAGGTCTGGAAGCGCGGGGGTGCCTTCGCCGTCGGGCTGCTGCTGCTGGCGCTGCTGGTGGCCCTGCACCTGATGAGCAGCGCCGTGCAGAACTCGGACGTCCTGAGCCGCGCCTTCGTACCACTGCTGCTGGTCGTGCTGGCGGG
>JANQFI010000173.1 GCA_028277905.1 Chromatiaceae bacterium
CCGGTCGCCGAGACGTAGAGCACCCGCGCATCGGGAAGATGCCTTCTGCAGGTTGCCGCCGGCGACGGCCTGCTGCGAGGGCTTGCGCTCCCCGCGGGCGCCCTTCACCGCGATGGCGTTGCCTATGCTGTGGGCCTCGTCGAAGGCGATGACGCCGTCGAAGTCGGGGCCGAGCCAGTCGGTGAGCTGTTGCAGCCGCATCTGACCCGGCCGTTCGCCCTCCTGGTCCGTGCCCTGGCGCTTCTCGCCGCCGCGCAGCGTGCTGTAGGTGGTGAACAGGATGCCGCGCTCGCGCGCGAGGGCCGCGCCGGCCTTGGTGTCGCCCTGGAAGAACAGCAGATCCGGATCGCCGCCGACGCCGGCGAAGTCGCGCCTGGCGTCCTCGATGAGCCCACGGTTGAAGGAGACCCACACGGCTTTGTCGCGGCCCTGGGCCAGGTTGTCGAGGATCACACCGGAGATCTCCCGGCGCTTGCCGACCCCGGTGCCGTCGCCGATGAAGAAGCCCTTCCGCGATCCGTTGGGCAGGCGCTCGCCGTGGGCCTGCCCGGCGTAGACGACGACGTCGAGCTGGGCCAGGGACAGCTGTCCCTCCGCGACCACTCGGGCCGGCAGATGGGCGCTGTAGCTGGGCGCCGGCGGCTCGACGGCGCCCATGGCGGCGCTCTGTACCAGCCGGTCCGGATGCACGTGGGCACCCGGAATGCTCAGGCGTTGCGGCCGGTAGGCGGTGAAGACGGACTCGGTCAGCTCGGCGGGTTCGGCCGGCTCGGACTCGGCATCGGCCTGGATCGGGATAGGGACCGGTTCAGGATTGGCTGCTGAGGTCGTTACAGGGGCGGCGTCGCCGTCTGGGCGCGCAGTGACGCCACGATCTCCTCCAGGAGCTGGGCCGCTGTCTGATCCGGATCGGGGTTCAGGTCGATCCGGTAGGTCTCCCCCGGTGCCGACTCCGTCAGCAGGCGCATCGCCTCCTCAGGGTCCGCCTCCAGGCGCGCCAGCAGGAGCAGCGGCTCCTCGATCGTCGGCGTCTCCAGCGTGCCCGTCTGGAGCGCGTGGCGCAGCAGCGCCAGCGCCGCGACCGCCTGCGCCGGGTTCCAAGGCATCCGGTTGCGGGCGAGGATGCCCGCTGCCAGTTGGTTCAGGGGTTGGCTGTTCAGCGTCGCGAAGTCGGGGCCGGTCATGGCGGATAGGCTCCAGGAGGGGCGGCAGCTCGGCCGCCGACTCGACCGAGACGACCAGCACCGGGGCGCGGATCGGGCCGTCTTTGTCGATGACCAGCAAGCGGTTGTCGAAGGTCGTGCCGTACTTGGCGTAGTCGCGACCGGAGATGCCGATGTTGGCGCGAACGTTATAGCGGGCCTGGGTCGCCTCCCACCAGGCGCGGAAGTCCGGGCGGTCCGGCGCCATGCCGTCGCCGACGATGGCCACCAGGCGACCGTTGTCGGCGAGCCGTTCCAGCGCTTGCTCCAGATGCCGCGCGCCGTTGGCGCTCTTGCGCTGGCCCCTGAATGCGCCCGGCCGTAGCCGAGAACGGCGGGTTCATGACCACGACGGTCGGGCGTGAGGCGCGCGGCAGGATGTTGTGGAGCTGCTCGGCGTTCTCGCCGTTGATGGTTGCGTCCGGAAACAGGTCCGCGAGCAGGTCGCGGCGCCGCTCGGCTAGCTCCTTGAGCATCAGCTTGGCGCCGGCCAGCTCGGACCAGATGGCCAAGTCGCCGGTCCCGGCCGAGGGTTCCAGCATGACATCGTCTGGTCGGACATTGGCAGTCCAGTTGGCGACGAAGGCCAAGGCCGGCGGCGTCGAGAACTGCTGGAACTCGTCCATCTCCTCGTCGCGGCGCGTCTGCGACGGATAACGGAACGGATAAACGGATAACGGATAGGAAATCCAAGCCACCCTGCGCGTCAAGCTGGGCCTGAAGCTCGTGGGTAGCGGAGGCACGGTAGCGGAGGCGCGACGCTTGGTCAACGCGCAACGACTGGGCTGACGGACGTTGCGAGCGGTGCACGAGCGCGCTCCGGGGAGCAATCGGACACGAATTCTGGACGCAAGAGGCTCGCGCGAGACCGGGGAGGCAGCGCCCTCTCACGCACGAGCAGTCGGTTACCGGGCGATGTGCTTTTCTCTCCGGCAATGGGCTAAGGCCCTGCACGCATGGTGCGCAGCACAGGGCATTCTACATCGGCTGTGGTGATGTCCATCCGCACCTCGCAGCCGACTGCCGAGCGCTAGCCGCGATGACGGATCACCAGCACGCCAGCCCGCGTGGCGATCACGAGCGCTGGGCTCATTCCCAGCCCGGCAGCCGCCGCAGTGGGCCGAAGCGACCATCCAGCTGCGTCCACGGGCGGATGATCCAAGACTGCAATCGCGCCTCGCCCGTGGCGTCTAGAATCTCGCAGCCGTCGTTGGGCAGCAGGAGCGAGACCTCCGGGGCGGCCGGCGCGCGCGGGCGGAAGGCGAGTGCGGTCATGCCCACCGGCCACGCGTCCAGCAGCACCATCCAGCGCCATTGCAGCGATGGCGGCTGCTCGCCGGTGCGGGCGATGCAGGGGCGCTCGGCCTCCGCGACGATGCGGCCAAGCTCATGCGTGGCGAGCCACCAGGCGGCGCACTTGGCGGCGATCAGGATCAGTATGGCCGCGGCCGGCGCCGCAAGCCAGCCTATAGGTGGCGCGCAGGGTCTCGTCGCCCACAAGGCCGCAGGCGGGTGCGCGGCCCTTGGTAAGAGCCCGGGGACAGGCCGGGCCGCGCCGCCGTGACCCGGCGCATCGACTGCGCCGACAGCCGACCCGGCGGACACCGATAGCACCCGCCCAGTTACCGCTGCCAAGGCCATGAGCAACAGGCCGGCGACGAAGGTCAGCGCCGCCTTCAGCTTGATGCCATGGCCCAACAGGAGCTCACCACCGATCCAGACCGCCAGCACCACCAACGCCGCCAGCAGCGAGCCCAGCAGCAGCGCTATCGGGCCGGAGCGGCTCAGGGAGCAGCGCAACAAGGCCGCGGCAGCCAAGAGTCCAATCAGCACGGCGACGCCGAGCAGCAAGTCCTGCGCCAGTGTTGCTGGCAACAGGTAATGCAGCGCCCCGTCGCCGCTCAGGTTCGAGCGCTCGTAGCTGTTGGCGCCGATCACTGTCCAGCCAGCGCGCAAGAGCCCGGTCACCAGCAACCAGGCGGCCAGCTCCAGCCAGGCCCAGCGCAGCGCAGTCGCCGTGGGACCGGCCTTCCCCTGTGCCCAGGTCGCGCTCGGCGCCCGCCAGCCGAGCCAGGCCGCCAGGGCCGCGAGCGCGAGCGCGAGCACCCAGGCCATCGGGTGCAGCACCACGAAGAGCGCGCCGAGGAACCAACCATAGAGGCGCACCGGCCGGCTCGCTGGCCACAGCACCGCCGCCAGCACCAAGGGCCACGCCAAGTG
>JANQFI010000498.1 GCA_028277905.1 Chromatiaceae bacterium
CAGACCGAAGGGCGCAGGATTTTCGCTCGCCTTCAAGGCGCGGCAGCGGGCGCATCGTCGAGCGCTGTGCCCGCTGCCGCGACGCAGAAGGCGGGCGAAGAGACAAGCCAGGCGGTCTGTCTGTTGACAGAAATCGCCTTAGTCCAGTGTCCCGAGCCGCTTGCGCACGAGCTCGGGCTGAGCCAGGGCCGCGGCGTGGATATCGGCGTTGTAGTAGCGCGTACCCAGCAGGACCTCGGCGTCGATGCGGCGGAAGGCGGGTATTTCCGGCTCGGTGCAGGCCATGGTGGCGCTCCACCAGCCCGACGGGTAGATGGTCTGCGGGAAGAACAGTGTCTGAGTGGCGCCGAAGCCGGCGCCTTTCAGGTCCTCGTGCATCGCGGCGATGATGTCGAGGTGGTACAGCGGCGACTCGCTTTGCTGCACCAGCAGGCCACCGTCGCCGAGCGCGCGGCGGCAGTCGCGGTAGAAGTCGGCCGTGAAGAGGCCCTGGGCCGAGCCCACAGGGTCGGTACTGTCGATGATGATGGCGTCGAGGCCGGCGTCTGGGGCCTCGGCCATCCAGTGGATGCCGTCGGCGAAGAGCAGGGTCGCTCGCGGGTCGTCGTTGCCGGCCGTCAGCTCCGGGAAGAAGCGCTCGGCGATACGGGTGACACGCTCGTCGATGTCGATCTGGGTGACCTGCTCGACGCCGTCGTGCTTCAAGACCTCGCGCAGGGTGCCGCAGTCGCCGCCGCCGATGATGCACAGGTGCTTCGGGTCCGGATGGGTGAGCAGCACCGGGTGGGCGAGCATCTCGTGATAGAGGAAGTGCTCGCGGCTCGACAACATGGTGAAGCCGTCGATGACCATGAGGTTGCCGAAGGCCTCGGTCTCGTAGACCTCGATGGTCTGATACGGGCTGCGCTCCTCGTGGAGCTTGCGCCGGCAGCGCAGGGAGAAGGCGCTGCCGGTCAGGTCATGGACCTCGGTGAACCAGTGTCTGTCGTCGAGGGTGGGCATGGTGCGCTCTGGTGCTGAGGCCACCGCGGCGGAATCTGCCGGGCGCGCCAAGTGCAAGAGCTTGTGGGGGCTTCTGGCGGGGGCTTCAGGGATGCGCCCGGGTGCTCAGCGCGGATAGCGGTCGTCGAGGTTCGCCGGGCAAAGCACCTCGCGCATGATACCGATCAGCTCCAGGAGCTGGTGGTTACGGATGCGATAGTAGATCCGGTTCGCCTCCTTCCGGGCGATGACGATGTTCTTGTTGCGCAGTTGCTCCAGGTGCTGGGAGATGTTGCTCTGCGAGGTGCCGGTACGCTCGACGATCTCGCCGACCGATAGCTCGCGGTCACCCAGGGAGCAGAGGATCTTCCAGCGCAAAGGGTGCGCCATCGCCTTGAGCGCCATGGCCGTGAGGGCGGTGTCTTCCTCGGGCGCGGCAGCGCGCTCGGGCCGGGGATTGTCCCGGGCCGCGGGATTTTGCTCGTTCATGCTTGCGACCATCACTTGATCTTGGTGGAGCCCGCCCAGGGTACGGCGGGGAATTTGGTCGTGGCTCGCCGTTGTCATTGCCTTGTGCGCGCGCCGTCAGACGGTCTCGCCCGTACCCATTTCCGTCGCGCGGTACGCGGACTCGTCATCGACGCGCACATAGCCGCTCATGTCCTTGGCGATGCAGATGATCTCGCTGATGCTGCCCTGGGCGTCTTTGACCGCGGTGCGGGAGAATAGAATGGGCACGCGCGTCCCGTCCTTGGCGATGAACCGCGCCTCGATCTTGGCCAGCGCGCCGGTGCGGATCAGTGCCTCCAGCCAGGTGCCCATGAAAGCGCCCGCCGCCTCGTCGCCTTCTTCTTCGAACACGTCGCCGATGGGGAGCCCCAGCAGGTCCTCTTCGGTGTAGTCGAGCATGCCGCAGGCGGCCGGGTTGGCGGTCTTGATGACGCCTTTGGCATCGAGCACCAGCAAGGCCTCCCCCATGTAGGTCAGGATGTTCTCCAGGTACTGCCGGGCCTGCTCCAGCTCCGCGGTGCGCGCGGCGACCTTCTCTTCCAGCAGGATGTTCAGCGCCCTTTCCTTGGCGATGAGCCGGAAGTAGGTGCTGATCTTGTTGATCAGAAGATTGTCGTCGATGGGCTTCAGCAGGTAGTCGACCGCGCCCACGGCGAAACCGCGCTGCTGGAACTCCTCGGATTTGAAGGCAGCCGTGAGGAAGATGATGGGGATGTCACGCGTGCGCTTGCGCCGCTTGAGCAGCGACGCCGTCTGAAAGCCGTCCATCTCCGGCATCTGGACATCGAGGATGATCAGGTCGATGTCGCGGTGCGCCAGCGTGACATCGATGGCCTCGCACCCGGACGAGGCCTCCAGCACCATGGCGTCCAGGTGCTTCAGGATCAGCGTGCGCAGCGCATACAGATTGTGCGCGTGATCGTCGACAATCAGGATCTTGTAGCCCGAGGCTTGTGTCATACCAGCCGTCATGCGATGTCCCGTGCCGCCGCCTCGACGCCCTGCAGCGAAGTCGCTTGCCCCGGGGTGTCCGGCCGCGAGCCATCCGTCAGGGCGCCGTCCAACAGCGCCGCCAGCGCAGTCCGATCCAGCGGCCTGGCCAGGAAGCCTGCCGCGCCGGCGGCCCGGCAGCGATCGAGGGCTACCTCGTCGAAGCTGCCGATCACATAGATCGGCGGGCCGGCAGCGGCCGCGTTATGAATTTTTGTGATCGTAGCACAGGTCTCTGTAATGGACGCCTGTGCCGACATGAGCACCAGGGCGCAGTCGCGCTCGTCCTGCAGGGTCTCCAGCGCCTCGTCGGCGTCGGCGGCCGTCTGTACCCATACGCCCAGGCGCTCGAGCTCCGAGGTGCCCGTCACCAGGCAGTTTACGTCGCGCTCGACGAGCAGCGCCCAGCGGTTGCCGGACAGCAGCGGCGCAGCGGCCGGTGCAGTGGGTGCGGCGGGCTCGCTCCGTGCTCGCGCGGCGAGCCGATCGGCCCGCTGCCCGGCGGCCTGTTGCGAGACGGTCCGATGCTCCGGGGCCGAGACCGGGAGCGAGGCCGGGCGGTGCCCCGGCTGAGGCGGGGCGCTGTGGTCCTCCAGGATCTCGACCGCCTCCAGCTGGCTTGGATCCAAGGCGGCAGGCAACAGCAGCGTGAAGCGCGAGCCCTCGCCCAAGGTGCTCTGCACCTCGATCGCGCCACCTAGCATCTGCGCCAGCTCGCGGCTGATGGAGAGTCCGAGGCCAGTGCCACCGTAGCGCCGGCGGGTGGAGCCATCGGCCTGCTGGAAGGCCTCGAAGATGATCTGCTCCTTGCCGGGCGGGATACCGATACCTGTGTCGGCCACGGCGATGGCGAGCGGTCGCTCCGCCGTGCCGCTGCCGACACCGATGGTGACCCGACCCGCATCCGTGAACTTGGCCGCGTTAGACAGGAAGTTCTTCAGGATCTGCCGGAGCTTGCCGCGATCGGTATAGACGCGTGCCGGCGCGTCCGGAGCGATATCCAGGTGCAGTGCGAGGCCCTTCTGGGTCATGGGCGGGCGCATCAGCTCGGCCAGCTCCCTGAGCATCGGTGCGATCTCCACCCACTCCAGGCTCACGGTCACCGGGCCCGCCTCGATGCGGGAGATGTCGAGGATGTTGTCGATCATGGTGCGCAGGTCGCGGCCGGCCTCGTTGATGACCTGTGCCTGGCGGCGCTGCTCGTTGTCCAGGCCGGACTCCCGCGCGGCCAGCATCTTCGACAGGAGCAGGATGGAGTTCAGTGGCGTGCGCAGCTCGTGGCTGACATTGGCGAGGAACTCGGACTTGTAGCGATTCGACTCCTCCAGCTCGCGGGTATGCTGGCGCTCGGTGGCGATGTGCTCGGCGTGGTGTTGTGCCAGGGCGTTCAACTGATGGCCCAGCTCGCGCACCTCCTGCGGTCCTTTCCAATGAAACCATTGCGGCTCCCGGTTGCGCAGGATGGACTCGATGCCGCTGGCGAGCTCCTTGCCGAAGCGCTCCGCGCGGTTGGCCAGCCAGTGCGCCATCAGCAGCACCACCAGCACCAGCACCAGGATGATGGACAGCACCCGCGCCATGAGCGCGTCGCGGAAGCGCTCGATGGGGGAGGGATCCACTGGGCGGCCCACCCACAGCGGCACGGCGTCCTCGGTGAGGAACATGGGCACCCAGAGCAGCGGTGGGCCCTGGGGATTGCGCCACAGGGCCAGCTTTCCGTCGGCGAAGATCTGCGCCAGGCCGGGGAGGTCCTCGAAGGCCTGCCCCGGATCGCTGAGCTGCTCGCCGGCGCGCAGGTAGCTGCCGTCGTCGGTGATCCAGAGCGTGTCGCGGTAGTACTGGGCGAGCCCGCCGACGTCGATGGTCATCAACAGCAGCCCCGGCGGCAGCCCGCCGAGGCCGCCGCGCTCCCCTACCGGGCTTGCCAGCTGCAGGGTCATGAGCTGGCGCGGATCCTCGCTGCCGGCGTAGGGGTTGATGCGGATGCGGCTGACGATGACCTCGCCGGGATTCAGCTTGATGGCGGCGTTGACGAAGCCGCGGCTCGGCGGCTTCGGCGGCAGCGGTGCCGGCTCCCACTGCGCCGTCTGCGCGTCGCGACTGAGCCAGAAGCGCTCGTTGCCGGCCGCGTCTACGAACAGGATCTGGATCACGTCGAGCTGGTCCGGCAGCATCTGGTTGATCCAGCCGGTGTAGCGTGCGCGGGCGCGGTCCACCTCGTCCTCCTTGCCGGTCTGACCGAGGATGACGCCGGGCTCTGGCAGCTTCGACAGCAGACGGATCATCTCGTCGCGGCTCGCGAGGTGCTGATCGAGGTCGCGGAAGTCCGCCCGCAGGTTCTGCAGATAGGCCTTCTGGTAGAACATCGCGGTGCGGTCCAGCACCAGTGGTAGGTTGATCAGCACCGCGATGATCAAAGGTGCCAGACCAAACAGCAACAGCAGCAACAGGATGTAAAAGCGGAGTTTCACGTTGGACCTCGCAACGCGCCTAACTCAAGCACGATAACCGCCGCGTGCGCATGATGGAATCGGCGTCTTGGGTTGCGCTCGACGGGGCAAGGGACCTCCAGCGACGCGCCGCCGGATCGGGACTGGCGCAGACCGCAGCCGGGATTCGGCCGGGGGACTTCGGCCAGGGACTTGGGCCGGAGGACTTCGGTCGGGAGACTTCGGTTGGGAGCGGGCGCCGGCGATGGCGGGGTTCCCCCGGGCGATCGCTGGCTAGGAGCGGCCGCGGTGGCAACGGCCGCGGGACTTGGCGTGGGTGCCCTACCCGTGCTCGGACGCCGCAGCGTCGCGCGGCGCCGGTGACTAGTGCAGCAGCGCGAATGTCCCGAGACCGTCTCAGGTCGTTGTCGCTGTCGCTGTCGTTGTCGTGATCGTTGTCGTGATCACGGTCTCGACCCTGCGGATATTCGATTACGATCGCGATTGCGACAAGGACAACCAGGGGCACCCGGTCTCGGAACTCCTGCAGCAAAGCACTAGTGCAGCAGCGCGAATGTCCCGAGACCGTCTCAGGTCGTGGTCGTTGTCGTGATCGCGGTCTCGACCGTGCCAATATTCGACCACGATTGCGATTACGACAACGACAACGACAACGAGGGGATCCCGGTCTCGGAACTTTCGCAGCAAAGCACTAGAGTGCCTGCACCAGCTCGAGCATTCGGGCGGCATGGCCCTTGGGCTTGATGTCGTAGAGGGCGTGGCGGACGATGCCATCGCGGTCGATGATGAAGGTGGAGCGCAAGATGCCCTGCTTCTTGACGCCGTTTTTCTCCTTTTCGCGCCAAACGCCATAGGCCTCGCAGACATCGCCGTCGGTGTCCGCCAGCAGGGTCACGCTGAGGCCGTACTTGTCGCGGAAGGCGCCGTGGCTGGCGCAGGTATCGCGACTGATGCCGACGATCTCGGCCCCGGCCTCCTGAAACTCGCCATGCAGGTCCGTAAACTCCAGCGCCTCCATGGTGCAGCCCGGGGTGTCGTCCTTGGGATAGAAGCAGATTACAAGCTTGCGGTCCGCCCACAGCTGGGTGATGTCGACACGCTCCATGTCCGCATCGGGCAGCGAGAAGGGCGGCGCCTGGTCACCGGGTTGCAGCATGATCTCCCCCCATTGGCAGTTACTCGTGCGGTGCGCCGGTGCAGACGGTAACGCCGCAACGGCGGCTTCTCAGAAGCTGTTTGGAAATATCTACATCAACGACTTACGTGACGTTCGCCAGATTACTGAATGCCGAATGTTCCCCAGAATAGCCACATTCCCCTCTCGATGATGACGCTAGCAGCCCGGGGACAGGCATTTTCGAGGGTTTCCAAACAGCTTCTCAGAGTCAGCTGGTCGAGTTTCCGGCGAAATGTAGGCAGGCGTCGGGCAGGCGTCAACTGCCAATGCAGCGCGCCGACGGCGCTCGATCCCAGATGCTCGGTGCAGCAACGGATGCCTGTCTCAGGGGTCGGTGACGACGCCTGTCCGCGCGGCATTGCCTATGCCCTTCGGGCCATCGGTGACCGGTGAGTCAGGGCGGGTCGATCCAGGCCCTTGGGCGGCTCTCTCGAGACCTGGATTCAACGCATCCGCCCGCGCCGCGTCGGCATCCTCGGCCGCGGCGGGCGGCAGCCGGACACTCGCGACCGTGCCGCCGCCGACACGGCCGCTGAGATGGAGGTCCATCGCATTGGCGACGGCGAGCTGGCGCGCCACCGCCAGTCCCAATCCGGAGCCACCGGTGCGCCGGTTGCGCGAGCGCTCTAGCCGATAGAAGGGGCGGAACACGGCCTCGCGCTCCGCCTCCGGGATGCCCGGCCCGCGGTCGAGCACGAAGACCACCGCGGCGCGGTAGTTGCAGTCCAGGCGCACCTCCACGGGGGCCTGGCTGTAGCGCAGCGCATTCTCGATCAGGTTGCCGAGGATGCGCCGCAGCGCCAGCGCGTTGACGGCCTGACGACAGGGTTGCTTTGGCTGCCAGACGATGCGCGGGCGCCCGCCCACCACCTCGCCGATGAGCAGCCCGACGTCCAGGCGATGGCGCTCGCCGGCGCCGAGCGTGCTACCGAGCTCCGCCGCCTGGCTGATCTGGGCGTTCATCTCCTGCAGATCGCGCTCCATGCGCGCCTTGAGCGCCGGGTCGGTCTGCGGCGGCAGCATCTCCAGCGCCAAGCGGAGCCGCGTCAAGGGCGTGCGCAGGTCGTGGGAGATGCCGGCCAGCAGCACGGTGCGGTCGGCCAGCAGCTCACGCACCTGCTGGCTGGTCTCGTTGAACTGCCGCGCCAGGTTGGCAAGCTCGCGGGGGCCGATCTCCGGCAGTGGCTCCGGCGAGCGGCCTTTGGCCACCTCCTCGGCGGCGCGGGCGAGGCGGGTGAGCGGTGAGGTGACCCGTCGCGCCAGTACCGAGGCTGTCACCACCAACAGCAGCAAAGCCAGCGTCGAGATGATGAACACCCCGGCCAGCGGCTTGGTACTGATGCGATCGCGCGGAAAGCCGGCCCAGACACGTCCCTGCGGTGTGTCGAGCGGAACCCAGAACCAGCGCTTGCCATCGATGACGTTGCTCTGCATCCGCACCTCGGTGCCGGTTCGCCGGCTCAGGGCCTGACTCAGGCGCAGCACGTACGGGAAGAAGTAGTCCCGCAGGTCCAGGGGGGCATGGGCCTGGAGACGCAGCCAGAGCTGGTAGTCGGTCAGCAGCTTGTCCCGGTAGTCGCCCTGCATGTCCTCCGGCAACTGCACCAGGGTTCGGGCCGAGAGCTCCATGAAGGCCGCAAGGTCCGCCGTCGAGCGCTGCACCACCGGGAAGAGCGCGTAGTAGACGACGGTGACGAAGGTGATCAGCGCGAAGCTGCCGAAGGTGAGCACCAGTGTCAGCAGGACGCGGGCGAACAGCGAGGACGGCAGCAGCGAGCGCAAGGGCTCAGCCCTCGGCCTGGGGAGTAAACATGTAGCCGCGGCCCCAGACGGTGCGGATGTAGCGGGGCTGTTTCTTGTTGGGCTCGATTTTCGCGCGCAGGCGTGCCACCTGCACGTCGATGCTGCGATCGAAGGGGTTGCGCTCGTAGCCCTTGAGCAGGTCCAGCAGCCGATCGCGATGGAGCAATTGGTTTGGATGCTCGACAAAGATGCGCAACAGGTCAAACTCGCTGCCGGTCAGGGTCAGGGTCTCGCCGTCGCGGGAGAGTTGCCGGGCCGTGACATCGAGCCGGTAGGGACCGAAGACGGCGACTTCCGCCGCTTGCAGATGCGACTTGGGTGCGGCGCGCCGGCGCAGCACGGCGCGGATGCGTGCCAGGAGCTCCCTGGGGTTGAAGGGCTTCGCGAGGTAGTCGTCCGCGCCGACCTCCAGACCCACGATGCGGTCGATGTCCTCGCCGCGGGCGGACAGCATGATAATGGGGGTATCGGTCTTGGTGCGCAGCCGCCGCGCGAGCGTCAGGCCGTCCTCTCCCGGCAGCATCAGGTCGAGGATCAGCAGGTCCGCCTGGTGCTGCTGCAGCCACGCGAACATGGCTGTGCCGTCCTCGACGCCGCGCACGTCGAACCCCTCCTGGCGCAGGTAATCCGTCAGCAGCTCGCGCAGCGACGCGTCGTCGTCGACGACCAGTACACGGGTCGAGCTGTTGGTGGGGGCGGGCATGATTTGCAGGTGAACGGCCGGGCCGCGCGCAGGATGCCGGAGCGCAATTCTATGACGCCGGCTCGGGACCCGTTGGCAAACCACCGCCCGCAGGGCGCCCCTGTAACAAGTTGTCACAATATTAGTATATGACGAAATAACTTGGTAATTGCCCAGGCCGATAATCCGAGCTGACCTCGACCGCATCCGGGCGAGGTGCAGGTTCGGCCGCAGCCGGTTGGCACGACGACGCAGGCGGGCGCGAAGACGAGCAAGCTGGTATGAAAACCGACAGCAATCGCTTTGAAGACCAGCGCAGTTGCGGGAAACCGAGGCAGTAGCATGAGTTTCGACGCATTGACCATCAGCGGCGCCGTCGCGGTGCTTGTCAGCGCGGGCTTGGTCGTGGGCATCGTCCGCAACAACGACCGGCGACGCGAGGAAAGGCGGTCCGACGACGCCCTGAGCCTTGATGAGCAGGCGTCCCGCGGCGAGCACGCGGGCCGCTGAGGTCGCAATCCTTGCGCGAGGCGCCAGGCGCGCAAGGGCCCGCGCCCGCAAGGACTCGGGTCGGCGACTGATCGCGGGCGCCAGCTGCGGACACAGCTGCGGACACAGCTGGTGGCACGGTCGGGGGCATGCCCCAACGCGACCGCTTTGGTCGATGCTGTCGCGCGCCGCCGGGCTAGCCAAGCTGCCAATGCAGGCGCAGCACATCCGCTAGCGCTGATCCGCAGATCGCGCGCTCGTACGTTTTCTGGGCAGCAAGCCAGTTGGCCGTCCGGCAGAGCACATCCTGCCGCGGCGGCCGCTTTTTTCAGCGCTTGTGCTCTGCCGCACCGCCGAGGCCATCTCGCGTGCGGCGCCGGCCCGACCTGAGGCCGTGCTCGCCTCTCATGTGCTTGGGATGAAGCGCCGGCACCGTCTGCCACCTCAGCGGCCATGGGCTCGCCGGCCGCCCTGTAGCCTGCATCGCGGTCGCAGCCATGGTGCGGGACGCGGTGGCTTTGCTGCGATGCCCGCCGCCGGGCGGGCTGCCTTGCATCGCCCGTTTCCTTGACCTGCCGCAAGGCAGGCGCGCACCCAGGGCGAGCGGCATGCACGCATCCGCATCTGGTGTGGCACTGTGCTCGACCAGCAGCATCTCTCCTGGCGCGCGCTGGCGCATCCCTGCACCCACGCGACCTGCGCTTGTGCCGCCAGAGCATCCGAGCACCACCAACGGGAGCCAGTGCAATGCAAGTTCGCGACTACATGAGTGCCGCACCTGTCACTATCGAGGCCGGGGCCGACTACCAGGAAGCGTTCGCCATCATGGAAGATAGGAACCTGCACCATCTGCCGGTGCTGGACAACGCCGGGAACTGCGCGGGCATCCTTGCACGGCGCGACCTGCAGCTCGCCGCCCGCTACTTTCACGAGGCGCCGGTGGAGGTGGGCGAAGTGATGCACACACCGGTCACCACCATCGCACCGGACGCAGACCTCGGCGCGGCGGTCCAGCGCATGACGGACGAGCGCATCGGCTGCCTGCCCGTCTCCGACGATGGCGGCGGCCACCTGGTGGGCATCATTACCGAAACGGATCTGCTGCGGGCGCTGCGGGATCTCCTCAATCAGCGCGCTGGCTGAGGCTTAGGCGATTTCTGTCAACAAACAGACCGCCTGGCTTGTCTTTTCGCCCGCCTTCTGCGTCGCGGCAGCGGGCACAGCGCTCGACGATGCGCCCGCTGCCGTTCCTTGAAGGCGAGCGAAAATCCTGCGCCATTCGGTCTGTTTGTTTCCGGCAATCGCCTTGAGCCGTCGCCCGAGCACAGGTCCGGTCAACCCCGCCGCCGCCCCTGCACCCGCAGCCGGAGCGCATTGAGCCCAATGAATCCCGTCGCGTCGCCCTGGTTGTAGGCGCCGGCGTCCTCCTCGAAGGTGGCAATGGACGCGTCGAATAGGCTGTTCGTCGCCGAGCGCCGGCCCACCACCTGCACATTGCCCTTGTAGAGCCTGAGTCGCACATCGCCGTTCACCACCTGCTGGGTCCGATCGATGGCGGCCTGCAGCATCTCCCGCTCCGGGCTGAACCAGTAGCCGTTGTAGATGAGCTCGGCGTAGCGGGGCATCAGCTCGTCCTTCAGGTGGGCCGCCTCCCGATCCAGGGTCAAGGACTCCATGGCGCGGTGGGCCTTCAGCAGGATGGTGCCGCCGGGCGTCTCGTAGCAGCCGCGGGACTTCATGCCGACATAGCGGTTCTCGACGATGTCGGCACGGCCGACGCCGTTCTCGCCGCCGATCCGGTTCAGCTCGGCCAGCACCCTGGCCGGGGTCATGGCCTTGCCGTCGATGGCCCTGACGTCACCGCCGGTGAAGCCAAGCGTGATCTCTGTGGGCCGATCCGGCGCGTCCTCGGGAGCGAGGCTCCAGCGCCACATGTCGCGACTGGGCTCCACCCAGGGGTCCTCCAGGTCGTAGCCCTCATAGGAGATGTGCAGCAGGTTCGCGTCCATGGAGTAGGGGGACTTGGTGCCGTCGCGCTTCTGCTCGATGGCGATGCCGTGCTCGGCGGCGTATTGCATCAACTTCTCGCGGGAGAGCAGGTTCCACTCCCGCCAGGGGGCGATGACCTTGATGTCCGGGTTCAGCGCATAGGCGCTCAGCTCGAAGCGCACCTGATCGTTGCCCTTGCCCGTGGCGCCGTGGCTGATCGCATCCGCGCCGGTCTCGGCCGCGATCTCGACGAGACGCTTGGCGATCAGCGGCCGGGCGATGGCCGTGCCGAGCAGGTACTCGCCTTCGTAGATGGCGTTGGCACGGAACATGGGATAGACGAAGTCGCGCACCAGCTCCTCGCGCAGGTCGTCGACGTAGATCTCCTTGACGCCCGCAGCCTCCGCTTTGGCCCGGGCCGGCTCCAGCTCATCGCCCTGGCCGATGTCGGCGGTGAAGGTGACCACCTCACAGCCGTACTCCGCTTGGAGCCACTTCAGGATCACCGAGGTGTCGAGGCCGCCGGAGTAGGCGAGCACGACCTTGTTCACTGGGGCGCGGGACATGGAGGACTCCTCTGCGGCAGGCATCCCGGCAGTATGCAGGATCGGGGCGGACCGGGCGAGGGTGCGGGAAGTAAGGCGTGCAGAGCACCAAGCCTCGCCGACAGGTGCAACCTGCCTAACATTCGGGACCGACTTCGAATGCGATGCAGCCGAATTCCTATTGCTTTGCTGCGGAAGTGCCGCGACCGGGATCCCCTCACTGTCGTTGTCGTTGTCGTAATCGTGATCGAATATCCGCACGGTGAGACCGCGATCACGATAACGACAGCGACAACTACCTGAGACGGTCTCGGGACATTCGCACTGCTGCACTATGCGCGACCTAGGGGTCCAACTGGGCATCGGCTGCACTCGGGTGTAGGGGAAGCCGCTGCTCTACAGGCTGTCGCTGGCAGGCGCAGCACTGGCGTTCGGCATGGGCCAAGCGCTCGACGCGCGCAGGGGTCCGCGGGCCGAGGCAGAGGTCGAAGCCGGCGGCGGCTTAAGGTACCCTTGCGGCCCATGAGAAAGAAGCGCAGCAGGCAGTCGGGTCGCGCCGCCCGCAAGCCGACCAAGCCCCAACAGCAGGATCCGGCGTCGCGCGAGCGCGAGGCGTTGGCCGCGCTGGCGAACGGACGGTGGCGCGATGCCATTGTCGCCCTCAAGGCCTTGCTGAAGGAGGACGCGGCGGGCGAGCGCACCCCGGCGCGCCGCCTGGCGCTCGCCGATGCCTATGCCGGGCGCGCCCGCGAGCTGAGCGGCAAGGGAATGCTCAAGGAGGCGTTGGCGATCTGGGACAACAGGGCGGCGCTCGGCCCGGAGGTGCCACCGGCATTGGAGCACGCCGCACTCAAGCTGCGCCTCGGCGACCCCGAGCAGCTCTTGGCGCTGTGGTCGCGTGCCGGTGCGCTCTCGCGCGACGAGCGCCAGCAGGTGGGGGCGCGGCTGGCCGCCGCCGTGCTTGCCGGAGATGCGTCCTTGCCGCAGAAGCTCGCGGACGACGACCCAGTGCGACGCCACGCCGAGCCGGCCCGTGCCGCCCTCGCCGCCTATTGCGCCGCGGACGATGCCAACCTGGAGGCCGCGCTCGCGGATATCCCGTTTCGCTCGCCCTACCGAGATGTCGCGCTCCTGTTGAAGGCCCTGAGCCGGATGGGCGTGGAGCCGGAGACGAGTCGTGCCACGCTCGCGCGCATCGGCGACGACTCGGCCTTCGCACCCCTGCGGCGGGTGGCCGAGGCGGCGCTGTTGCCGGATACGGGATTTCTCGCCGCCCTAGGTGGACTTGGTCCGCGCCAGGCGGAGCTTGCCGCGGCGCTGCGCGGCTGGTCGGCCGAGCAGCTCGCGCTCGCGCAGGCGCTGGCGTCGCTGGACGCATCCGCGGCCGCGCCGGCGGGCACAGATGCCGCGGGCCGTCAGGCCATGCTGCGGCTGCTGCAGCGCCACCGCGATCTGCTCGGCGCGGATTGGGCCGGGCGTGCCGAGCAGCGGCTGTTGCTGTCGGGTGCGAGGCCGGGCCGGGGCGCATCCGGGCGCGGGCGGCGCGCGCCGGCGCACTCCATGAGCGCCGTCGACGCGGCCCTGTTCCAGGCCCGACAGACCGAGGCCGAGCACCGTCCCTGGGCGGCGCTCGAAGCCTGGGGCGCTTTTGCCGCCGCGCTGATCGAGGCCAAGGAGACCCCGTCCGATGACCCGAACCGGCGATTGGCCATCGCGCTGGCGCTGCGCCGGACCGATCAGTACTTGGATCTGCTCGGGACCCAGGCCCCGCATCCAGAGGCGCTGTCGGATCAGTCAACCGCCGCCGCACAGCTCGAGCGCAGTCTGGACTGGGATCCGGACCACCGCGAGACCTATCTGCGTCTCATCGGCTGGTATCGCCGCACCGACCGGCTCAAGGACGCGCGGCGCGTGCTGAGCGCGGCACAGGACCGCTGGCCGCGGGATATGGCCGTGCTCGAGGCCGCCTTGGATCTCGCGCTGGCCGGCAGCGCCTTCAAGAAGGCGGCCGGCTTGGCACGGCAGATGCTTGAGATCGACCCCATCAACAGCGGCGCGCGGCGGCGCCTGGTGGACGCCCATATCAGTCACGCCGCTAAGCAGATGCCGAAGAATCGCCTCGATCTTGCGGCCAAGGAGCTGCGCCAGGCACGGCAGTGGACCGAGCGCGGCGCGAGTCTCGACACCCTGCGCGAGCGTCTTGACCTGCTCGAGGCCTTGGTGCAGCTGGACGGCCAGAATCTCGATGCCGCCCGCACCCGGGTGCAGGAGCTGTTGGCCCAGCGCGGCCCCGCGTCGGTCGGCCAGGTCGAGCTGGCGCTGACTGCCGCCCTGCTCAAGCTCGATCAGCATCAGCTCGCCAAGCTGCTCCGTCTGCGCAAGGCCAAGGCGCGCAATCAGACGGAGCTGGCGCTGATCCTGGCGCGGCTACGCGACTTCGCGGAGCAGCGGGACCACTATTCGGGTGGCTTGGTGGAGCGGCTCACGACCTTGCTCAAGGGGGCGCCCTGGAAGTCGCTGGAGGCCGAGCAGCTGGAGCTCGCCTGCGAGACCTTCCGGCGCATGCGGCTGAGCGACGCGCGCCGGGAGGCCGCCGGCGCGGCGCTGAAGCGCTGGCCGCAGGCGCCGGTGTTCGCCTATCACGCGCTGGAGAGCAAGTACGCCGGGCGCGGGATGCCGTCGGCGGCCGATAGCCTGCTGCTGGAGCGGGCGCTAGAGCGCGCCGAGCACGACGGCGATGCGCGCATGGTCAACCGGCTGCTCTCGCTGCGCGAGCAACTGTGGCCGTTCTCCGGGCTGCCGATGCTGGACTTCCCCGGCCCCTCGGACGATTTCCCGGGCGAGCCGCAGGACTCGAATGCCGCCGCCGG
>JANQFI010000499.1 GCA_028277905.1 Chromatiaceae bacterium
CGGCAGCGGGCGCATAGTCGAGCCCTGTGCCCGCTGCCGCGACGCAGAAGGCGGGCGAAAAGACAAGCCAGGCGGTCTGTTTGTTGACAGAAATCGCCTTAGTAGCGCAGCCAGCCGCTGAGCAGGCCGGCCAGGTGCACCTAGACCTTTAGGTTGGTGGGATCGGGCAGCAGGGCGGCGCTGCCGACAAGCGGTCAATCGGTCCCTGGCAACTGCGCGCGCTGATGCGGCGAGCGAGGCGGCTCCAACTGAATGTGGTGCCCCAGAGATCGCGCGAAATCGCTTACACCAAGGCTTGCACGGAAACCAGCACAAACAAAAAGGGCTCGCGAGAAAGCTCGCAAGCCCTTGTTTTTGCTGGTAGCGGGGGCAGGATTTGAACCTACGACCTTCGGGTTATGAGCCCGACGAGCTGCCTGACTGCTCCACCCCGCAACTGAGCCGCGTATCATAGCGCAGCTGAAATCTTCTGGCAAGCCCCTTCGCGAGATTTCGGCCCTGCACCCTCGACGTACAGCAAGCGGTGCGGAGTTTGCCGGGGGTGTGGGTGTGGCGGCGGGGAACATGCCCCCGCAGCAACAGCAACTCAGTCGAATCCTCGCCCCAGTCCTCGGCGAGATACCTGGGTTCCCGGCAGGCCCCGCTCCGCAGTTTGCGCTAAGGCGATTTCTGTCAACAAACAGACCGCCTGGCTTGTCTTCTCGCCCGCCTTCTTTGTCGCGGCAACGCGCACATAGAACGACTCTGCATGCGCTGCCGCTTCGCGAAGGCGGACCAGAATCCTGCGCCATTCGGTATCTTTGTTTCCGGCAATCGCCAAAGCGCTACAGTGTCTTCAGGTATTCGAGCATCGCACTGCGCTCGGCGTCGCTCAGCCCGTCACCGAAGTCGTGGCCATGGTTGCCGTAGCCGTGGCGGGTGGTGTCGTAGACCCACTTCTGCTCTTCGAGGCTCGCGAACTGCTCGCGGCCTTGCGTCAGCTCGCGATAGCGCCAGCCTAGGGTCTCCTGGTCATAGTCCGGTTTGGCGCCATCGTGACGCCAATAGGTGGGCCGAGCGCCGGTGTCCAGCAAAGCGGCGATGGTGGGCACGCTGCCGTTGTGCAGATAGGGCGCGGTGGCCCAGACGCCATCCAGCGGCGGGGCGACGTAGCCTTGGCCAGGCACGGCATCGGCGTTGCGGCCGTAGAAGGAGCGCTCGAACCAACGGATGTAGCGCTCGGCGCCGGCGACGGCCACCTCGGCCATGGCGGGATCGGTGCCCACCTCGTCCAGTGCGACCAGCTTGTTGGGATAATGCTGGCCGCGTCCATAGCGGCCGTGGCACTCCTTGCACTCGCGGTTGAACACCCTTTCGCCGTCGTCGGCCAGCGCCCGGTCGATGGGCCAGGGGTAGGCGGGCGGCTCCAGACTCGCGATGTAGGCGGCCGCATCGGTGAACCAGCGGTCGATGTCGCGTGCCTCGGTCAGGGTGTCGGTGCAGGTGGTGGAGGCGAGAATCATGGTCGCCACATGGTCGCCCCGGCCCTGGCCGTTGTAGAACATGGCGTGCTTTTTGCTCACATTCCACCAGGGCGGGACGCTGACCGGCAGCACCTCTGTATCCGGCAGGTCCAACAGCAGCTCGTCGGACCAGGCCAGCGTCTTGGGGTCGCGGTGGGCCATCAGCACCAAGGTGATGGCCTGTGCCGGGTTGGCACCCACGGTGTCGGTCATGCCGTAGGGGCCGATGGCGGCGAGCCGGTCCGCCCACTTCTGCCACTCGGCGGCCTCCGCAGTGCCTTCGACGAAGGCGCCAGCGGCCTCGACGGCCATCACCGAGTCGCCGGTGAAGTCCAGGAATTCGTTGCCGAGCCCGATCACCAGCTCGCCGTTGAGCGGTGCCGCGTGGCAGCCGAGGCAGTTCCCGGTGACCAGCTCGACGCCGCTCTTGGCGGTGTGGGCGGTGAGCGAATAGGGCAGCTCGGCGTTGCGGCCCGCGCGGCCCGGCAGGTCGTATTCGGGCGCCGGGGCGCCAGTGCTGGCCGCATAGGCACTGTAGGGCAGGCCGCAGGTGACCACAGCGCGATTCAGCAGCGCCTGGCGGCCCAACTGCGGGTCGCCCGGGCGCTGTGGGGATGAGGGTATCTCGCCGGGCTCGGCAATGATGACCTCCGGCTCCTGCTCGCCGCAACCGGCCCCCATGAGCGTGAGCACGACTGCGGCGAGTGACGACCGCAGGCTAGGGGTGCGCCGACTGACGATGCGGGGGCTACTGGATACTCGGGTAAGCATGGCAATACGATCGGAGACCTCCATGACGGGGTCGCGGTTGCTCACGAAGACCTAAGGCGATTTCTGTCAACAAACAGACCGCCTGGCTTGTCTTTTCGCCCACCTTCTGCGTCGCGGCAGCGGGCACAGAGCTCGACTATGCGCCCGCTGCCG
>JANQFI010000179.1 GCA_028277905.1 Chromatiaceae bacterium
GCGGGCGCATAGTCGAGCTCTGTGCCCGCTGCCGCGACGCAGAAGGCGGGCGAAAAGACAAGCCAGGCGGTATGTTTGTTGACAGAAATCGCCTTAGGCTGCGCCAGCCGAGGATCACCTCCGCCCGGTGCCGTTGAGCACGATCGACCGGGCTCCTGAGTGGAAGTGCCATGGGTTTTGAGAAATTCCTTTTCTACGTGTTTGCGGCCATAACCCTATTCGCAGCGGGGATGGTTGTGACCCGTCGCAACCCGGTGCATGCGGTCTTGTACCTGGTGCTGGCGTTCGTCGGTAGTGCGGCGCTCTGGCTGCTCATCGAGGCCGAGTTCCTCGGGATTGTGCTGGTGCTCGTATACGTGGGCGCCGTGATGGTGCTGTTCCTGTTCGTCGTCATGATGCTGGACATCGACGTCGCGGCGCTGCGCTCGCATTTCATCAAGCACCTGCCTTTGGGCCTTGTCATTGCGGCCATGATGCTGTTCAACCTGGTTCTGGTGCTGGGGCCGTCGAATTTCGGTCTGGCTGCCTTCCCTAGTCCGGATCCCAAGCCCGCGGGCTACAGCAACACCTCGGTGCTCGGTCTGGACTTGTACACCGTCTATGTCTATCAGTTCGAGATCGCCGCGGTGATCCTGCTGGTGGCCATAGTTGCGGCCATTCGACTCACGCTGCGCCGCCGCCCGGAGACCAAGTACCAGGATCCGGGCAAGCAGGTCCGCGTGCGTAAGGGGCCAGACCGCATCCGTGTCCTGTCCTTGCCCGCGGAGACGACACCGCGCCCGGTGCTGGCAGTGCCGCGCAGCCAAGCGGAGACCGCGGAGAAAACGGCGGAGGAGGCCGCGTCATGATCGCCCTGTCCGATTACCTGCTGCTCGGCGCCTTGCTCTTCTCCATTGCGGTGGCCGGCATCTTCCTCAATCGCAAGAACGTCATCGTGCTGCTGATGTGCATCGAGCTGATGCTGCTGGCGGTAAACATGAACTTCGTCGCCTTCTCGCATTTCCTGGAGGACGGCGCCGGACAGATCTTCGTGTTCTTCATTCTCACGGTCGCTGCCGCCGAGGCCGCCATAGGGCTCGCGATTCTGGTGGTGCTGTTCCGCGCGCGCGGCACCATCAACGTCGAGGATCTGGATATGCTGAAGGGCTGAGACGATGCAGAGCGTCTATCTACTGATTGTCCTGGCGCCTTTGCTGGGCGCCATAGTCGCGGGCTTCTTCGGCGGGCACATCGGCCGCAACTGGTCGCATCGGGTCACCATCGCCGGCGTCGGCATCTCCGCGGTGCTCTCGCTATGGGTGCTGTACCAATTCATCTGGCAGGACGCGCCGACCTTTAACGGTGCCGTCTACACATGGCTGGTGTCCGACGGCATGCAGCTGGAGATCGGCTTCCTGGTGGACCGGCTCACGGCCCTGATGATGGCGACGGTGAGCTTCGTATCGCTGATGGTGCATATCTACACCATTGGCTACATGGCCGATGACGAGCACAACTGGCCCGAGGGCGCGCGCACGGGTCGCAATAGCTATCAGCGCTTTTTCAGCTACATCTCGTTGTTCACCTTCTCGATGCTGATGCTGGTGATGTCGAACAACTTCCTGCAGTTGTTCTTCGGTTGGGAGGCGGTGGGGCTGATGTCCTACCTGCTGATCGGCTTCTGGTCGGTACGCGAGTCGGCCATCTTCGCCAATCTGAAGGCCTTCCTGGTGAACCGCGTCGGCGATTTCGGCTTCATCTTGGGCATTGCCGCCGTCGCCATGTATTTCGGGACCCTGGACTATGCGGAGGTCTTCGCCAAGGCGCCGGAACTGGCCGATGCGCAGCTCGCGCTCTTCGGTGGCGTATCGCTGATGACCTTCATCTGCGTCCTGTTGTTTATCGGGGCCATGGGCAAGTCGGCACAGGTGCCACTGCATGTCTGGCTGCCGGATTCCATGGAAGGTCCGACGCCGATCTCGGCGCTGATCCATGCGGCGACCATGGTGACCGCCGGCATCTTCATGGTGGCGCGCATGTCGCCCCTGTACGAGCTGTCCGCGACGGCGCTCTCCTTCGTGCTGCTGGTGGGCGCCATTACAGCCTTCTTCATGGGTCTGATCGGCCTGGTGCAGAACGACATCAAGCGCGTCGTCGCCTATTCCACGCTGTCGCAGCTCGGCTACATGACCGCGGCGCTTGGCGCCTCGGCCTATGCGGCGGGCATCTTCCATCTGATGACGCATGCCTTCTTCAAAGCGCTCCTGTTTCTGGCGGCGGGCTCGGTCATCATCGCGATGCATCACGATCAGGACATCCGCAATATGGGCGGATTGCGCAAGTATATGCCCATCACCTGGATCACCGCGCTGATCGGCTCCCTCGCCCTGATCGCCTTCCCGGGGTTCTCTGGCTTCTTCTCGAAGGATGCCATCATCGAGGCCGTGGGCGACGCGCAGGTGTTCGGCTCCGGCATTGCCTGGCTCCTGCTGACCCTCGGTGCCTTGGTGACAGCCCTCTACAGCTTTCGCATGTACTATCTGGTGTTCCACGGGCAGCCGCGCATGGACGCGCACACACGCTCGCACTTGCACGAGACGCCCTGGGTGGTGACCCTGCCCTTGCTGGCACTGGCGGTGCCGTCGGTGGCCATCGGCTGGCTCACCGTCGAGCCGCTACTCGTGAGCAATTGGCTTGGCGAGGCGATCTATGTGCTGCCCGAGCACGACTCGCTGCACCACTTGGCCGCGCACTGGCATGGACAGCTCGCCTTCATCACGCACGGCATGATGGCGCCCCCGTTCTGGCTCGCGATGGCGGGGCTGGTACTGGCGACACTGGTCTGGCTCGTCCTGCACAAGCGCAACCCGGCCATCGATGACCAGATTCAGCAGAAGGGCGGCTGGGTTACCCGGGTGCTGCAGGACAAGTACGGCTTCGACGATTTCAACCAGAAGGTCTTCGCCGGTGGCGGAATCAGGGTGGGCCGCTTCCTGTGGAACGGCGGCGACCGCACCATCATCGACGGCGCCGTCGTCAACGGCTCTGCACACCTGGTAGGCCAGCTGGCCGGGGTCCTGCGCCATCTCCAGACCGGCTATCTGTACCACTACGCCATCGCGATGATCATCGGGCTGGTGGCCCTGTTGACGCTGTTCGTCACGCTATAGCGAGCCAAGGAGCGATCTGCCCATGCTGCCCCAATTTCCCTGGCTCTCCTTGGTCGTCTGGCTGCCGATCATCGGCGGCCTTGCCGTTATCGCCAACGGCGACAAGCATCCCGAGCCCACCAAGCGCCTCGCGCTTGCGATCTCCGTGGCGACCTTCGTCGCCAGCCTGCCGCTATGGATATTGTTCGACAGTGGCACCGCGGCCATGCAGTTCGTCGAGCGCGCCGCGTGGATACCGGCGATCAAGGTCCAGTACTACCTCGGCGTCGACGGCATCTCCATGCCGCTGATCCTGCTGACGACCTTCATTACCATCTTCGTCGTCATCGCCGGCTGGGAGGTGATCACCTATCGGCCGTCCTATTACATGGGGGCCTTCCTCATCATGGAGGGCCTCATGGTGGGCGTGTTCTCGGCGCTGGACGCCATCCTCTTCTACTTCTTCTGGGAGGCAATGCTGATCCCGATGTTCATCATCATCGGGGTCTGGGGCGGTCCGAATCGGGTCTACGCCACGATCAAGTTCTTTCTCTACACCTTCTTCGGCTCGGTGTTCATGTTGGTCGCGCTGATCTACATGTTCTTCCAGGCCGAGAGCTTCAGCATCCTGGACTTCCATGCGCTGGAGCTGGGCCTCAGGGCGCAGATCCTGATCTTCTTGGCCTTCCTGGTGGCCTTCGCGGTGAAGGTGCCCATGTTCCCGGTACACACCTGGCTGCCGGACGCGCACGTGGAGGCGCCCACCGGCGGCTCGGTGATCCTGGCGGCCATCATGCTCAAGATCGGCGGCTATGGCTTCCTGCGCTTCAGCCTGCCCATAGCGCCGGACGGCAGCGCCCAGCTGGACTGGCTGATCATCGCGCTGTCGCTGATCGCCGTGGTCTACATCGGCTTCGTCGCGCTGGTGCAGCAGGACATGAAGAAGCTGATCGCCTACTCGTCCATCGCCCATATGGGCTTCGTCACCCTGGGCTTCTTCGTGGTGTTCGCCATCCTGCGCGAGACGGGGAGTGCCGAGGGCGCCGCCTTTGGCATCTCCGGCGGCATGGTGCAGATGATCTCGCATGGCTTCATCTCCGGGGCGCTCTTCCTCTGTGTCGGGGTCCTCTACGACCGCATGCACACCCGGCAGATCGCCGACTATGGCGGCGTCATCCACACCATGCCCTGGTTCGGGGCCTTCGTCGTCTTCTTCGCGATGGCCAACGCCGGGCTGCCCGGCACTTCGGGCTTCGTGGGCGAGTTCATGGTGATCCTGGCGAGCTTCCGCGCCGACTTCTGGTTCGCGCTGCTGGCGGCTACGACCTTGATTCTGGCCGCCGCCTTCACGTTGTGGATGGTCAAGCGGGTTGTCTTCGGCCCGGTGGGCAACGAGCAGGTGGCGGCGCTAACGGATCTCGACCGTCGCGAGGCATTGAACTTGGCAGTCCTGGCCGCCGCGACGCTGGCCATCGGCATCTGGCCCAAGCCGCTGGTGGACGTGATGGAGCCGTCCATCCAGCATCTGGTGCAGCAGGTGCAGGTGAGCAAGCTGCCGGCCGAGGCGGCCGCCATCGACCATGATGCGACCGTCATGGACCTGGCCGCGGCACACGCAAACTGACGAGACTAAGTCCATGAGCTTTCAAGCCATCGACCTCTTCACGCTACTGCCGGAGCTGGTGGTCTTGACGATGGCCTGCGTCGTCCTCGTCCTGGACCTCTATCTGCCCGCGGCGCGCAAGGACATCAATCAGCTCGTCAGCTTCTTGGGGCTGTTGCTGGCGCTGGCCGCCGTCGGCCTGGTCGGGGCAAGCTATGGGCCTGCACCCACGCTCGCCTTCGGGGGCGCCTTCGTGCGGGATCCCATGAGCGACCTGCTCAAGGGTGCCGTACTGGTCGTGACCCTGCTGGCCTTCGCCTACTCGGCGCGCTACATGCGCGAGCGTAACCTGTGGGTGGGGGAGTACCACGTGCTGGTGCTGTTCGCGCTGCTCGGCATCCTGGTGATGATCTCCGCCAACGGCTTTTTGACCCTGTATCTGGGTCTGGAGCTGTTGGCGCTGTGCCTGTACGCGCTCGTAGCCTTCAATCGGGACTCGGGCCGCGGCGCGGAGGCGGCGATGAAGTACTTCGTGCTGGGCGCGCTCGGCTCCGGCATGCTGCTATATGGCATTTCCATGATTTACGGTGCCACCGGGCAGCTCGACTTCGCGCCCGTGGCGGCGGCCGCGGCGGCGGGCATGGAGAATCGCATCCTGGTGTTCGGCCTGGTATTCGTCATCATCGGTATCGCCTTCAAGTTCGGCGCGGTGCCCTTCCACATGTGGATGCCCGACGTCTACCAGGGCGCGCCGGCAACGGTAGCGCTGTTCCTGTCCAGCGCCCCCAAGGTTGCGGCCTTCGCGATGGCGGTGCGTATCCTCGTGGATGGGTTGACAGGCCTCGGCGGTGACTGGTCCGACATCCTGATCATCCTGTCGGTGCTGTCCCTGGGCGTCGGCAACCTGGTGGCCATTGCACAGAGCAATATCAAGCGGATGCTGGCCTACTCGACCATTTCGCACGTGGGCTTCATCTTCCTGGGGCTACTGGCGGGCACCCAACACGGCTATGCGGCGGCGATGTTCTATGCGGTGGTCTACGCGCTGATGGCGGCTGGCGCATTCGGCGTGCTGGTGATGATCTCCCACCGGGGCTTCGAGGCCGAGAACCTGGACGACCTCAAGGGTCTCGGCGACCGCGACCCCTGGCTTGCGGCGATGATGACGCTCGTGATGTTCTCCATGGCCGGCGTGCCACCCTTGGTCGGCTTCATGGCCAAGCTGCTGGTGCTGCAGGCCGTGATCGACATCGGGCTGGTGTGGCTCGCGATCCTGGCGGTGGTATTCTCCATCATCGGGGCCTTCTACTACCTGCGGGTCGTCAAGATGATCTACTTCGACAAGCCCATAATCGACGCCCCGGTGGACGGCACGCGGGATGCCCGGATCGCCGTCAGCATCAACGGTCTGTCAATGCTGGTGCTGGGCATGTTCCCCGCCGCGCTGCTGTCGCTGTGCGAGCGCGCCTTCGCCAGCTGAGCGACAGTATCGGCAGACGCAATCCGAGTCCCGGTTGCCCTCGCCGGTGGAGGCACCGACAACATGAGCGTCAATTCCGCCTTCGGCGAAACGGAGCGTCGCCAGGCCATTGCCTTCCTGCTCCTGCGGCTGGCGCTCATCCTGGCGGTCGCGACCTTGCTGCTCTACCTGGTCGCCGTGACGCCCGGCGTTCCCTACCATGTGCGCGAGCTCTTCGGCAGCCGGCCGACGCCGCTTCAAGCGCTGCTGTTCGCTGTGATGGTGTTGCTGGCGCTCGGTCCGCCGGCGCTCCTGGGGCTGCAGCTGATCCGCCGGCCAGCCCCCTGGGCCTGGCTCTTTCCCATCGCCATGCTGGCCCACGCGGTACTGATCTTCCTGGTATTTCGGTACGCGACGCCCATCGCGAGCGTGCACGACCTCGTGGGGATGCCCCAATGGCCCATGCCCGCGGAGCTGGAGCGACTGATCCGCTTTGTCGCGCTGTTTCTCGTCGTCTCCGTCTCGGTTGCGGGTGGAACCGCCTTGCTGTTCGACATCACGCGCTCCTTCCAGCCGCTGCGGGTTCTGTGGTGGGTGCTTTACGCTGCGGTCTTTCTCGCGCTGGGCTACTGGATCGTCGTGATGCTTGCGGCCACGGACAATGTCGCGGTGCTGCTGCGCGGCCGCGCCAGTCCGGTGTCCTGGCTGGCGCTGGCCCTGTGGGTACTGCTGCTGGCCTTCGCCGCATCACTGCTTGCGCAGCGGCTTGCCGGGGTCTTTACGGGCACGCTTGCCGCGGTGTTCGGCGTCGCGCTGCTGGCGCCCTTGAGCTACGCGGTACTGCTGCTGGCCACCGAGCCCCGGGTACTGGGTCCGCAGTCGGGTCTCTCCGCACTGGAGTTCCTGCTGAGCGGCAGCCGCTACGAGTATGGGTTTCGGGGCAGCCAACTCTTCGGCCGCTACCTGCTCAACTACCTGGTCGCGATGCTGCTGCTCACCTTTGCCCAGTACCCGGTCTGGGTCGGCTACTCGACGCGGCGCTTCGCCCGCAATCCCTTGGCGCAGACGGCAGCCGCCCCGGGCACCGTGATGGGGGAGGCCGATTGAGCCTGGAACGAGCAGTTGACCGCTGCAGCCTGGGGGGAAGCGACCTTGTTCGAGAGGCCAATGGGCGCAGGATGGCGCGGCTCTTGGGTGACCGCGGCTAGGGCCGCCAGTGCAGGCCCCGCGCGGCGGCTGGCGTCGTTACAGCGCCTTGGAACAGGACGACCATTCCGCCTCGTTGTGCCTCGCCAGCCAGCGCGCTGGACGCACCCTGAGGACAGTCCGACCGCGCTTTCCAGGCGGGCGCGTCCATGATCTTGCCGGTGGCGGTTGCATGGCCGGAGGCGCTTGCCCGATGCCGTCCCCCGCCGGGCTTCGGCGATCAGCCGGGCGGCAAGGGGTCCTGAGCCCGATGGGCGTGGTGAAGGGTGCGTGGTGAGGGCGGTGCCTGGCTCACAGTCCCCCGCTTGGCCAACCCTGCCCCGGGGCGTCACTGAGCCACGCTGGTGGCTGTTCTGTGTCCTCTACTTGGCTTTCGTCGTCTACGGCAGCCTGGTGCCCCTGGAATGGCGAGACCTGCCTTTCGACGAGGCAGTGGCGCGATTCTCCCATATCGGCTTCCTGAATCTCGGTGCCGCATCCCGAGCCGACTGGGTGGCCAACATCGTACTCTATGTGCCGCTCGCCTTCCTGGGCTGCGCGACACTCTTCGGGCTGCGCCTCCACGGCCTGTTGGCGCCTGGCGCGGCGCTGCTGGTGTTCCTGCTCTGCGTCGTCATCGCCGTGGCGGTGGAGTTCGCGCAGATCTTCTTCGCACCGCGGACGGTGTCGCTGAACGATCTCCTCGCGGAGGCCATCGGCGCGGCCATCGGCGTGTCGCTGTGGCTGTTCGGACGCTGGCGCGTGGTCCGCCTGGGTATCGACTTCGCCCGCGGCGGGCGTGCATCCGTCCGCGCCGCGCTGGTGGTGTTCGTGATCGCCTACCTGCTGCTGTCGCTGTTTCCGTACGACTTCGTCGTCTCGCGCGCGGAGCTGGAGGCGGTGCTGCAGGGACGCAGCGGCCTCTTCGCGCTGGGCTGCGGAGGCTGGCTGCGTTGCGCCGCCTTCTGGCTGGTGGAGGTCGTGGCCATTGCGCCGCTCGGACTCTTGCTGGTGCTGTTGTACCCGCGGTTGCCGCTCTGGTGGCTTGTGCTGCTGGGCCTGGGTGTCGGGTTCGTGCTGGAGCCGCTGCAATTGCTGCTGGTCTCCGGTGAGAGCCAGCTTCTGTCGGTACCACTGCGGGGGCTCGGCACGCTACTCGGCGCGGCCTTGGCCCGGCTGCTGACCACGCGGCTCGACATCGCCGCGCTGGCGGCCCTGGCATGGCGCCTGGTGCCCTGGCTGGCGTTGCCCTATCTCCTTGCCCTGACCGCGGTGTCCGGCTGGTGGAGTGGTGCCTGGTCGGGCATCGCGCCGGCGGCGCAGAGGCTGGCCAGCCTCGGCTGGGTGCCCTTCTACTATCACTACTGGACATCGGAGCCGGTGGCCATGGCGAGCCTGCTGTCGCAGCTGGCCATGTATGCCCCGGTGGGCCTGGCATGCTGGACACGCGAGCTCGCCGGCATCGGTCGGCCGCCGTCGCCCCGGACGCCATCCCCCTGGCTGCCGGCGGGGATCGCCCTGCTGCTGGCGCTCCTGATCGAGACGGGCAAGCTGTTCGCGCCGGGCGCGCGCCCCGACCCCACCAACCTGATCATTGGGGCAGCCGGTGCCTGGCTTGCCTATGCGGTGGCGACCTGGTTCGGTCGGGTGCTGAGCGGCTCGGCGCCGGCGCCCGCGCATGCGTGTGCAGCGCAGCCGATGCCCGATGCGGCGCGCCCGGGGCTCGCCCGGTCGGCGGGCTTGGCACCTACCCAGCCCGGGGTCTCCGGGGTGCACCACCTGGCAGGTGGGCTGCGAGGGCCAAGACCGGAGCAGGCAGCCGCGATCGTGCAGCCAGCGGCGACCATCGCCGCGCCGGCCTCGGAACCTCCTGCTGCTGCCTTGGGGCCAGTTGCCGCACCGGGTGCCATGACCTCCCGCGGAGCGCGGTCGAGCGACGCCGCGGCAGGCGACATGCTGCCGGAGCCCAGTACGCTCGGCTACTTCTATGCGCTCGGCTGCGGTGCAGCGGTGCTGGCAGGGGTCGCGCTCTACTCGCTTGCCCAGGTCTGGCTCGCGGTGGCCCTGGCCCTGTTCGGCGCGGCCCTATGGCGCTGGCCTTGGCTCTGGCTGGCGGTGGTGCCAGCGACGCTGCCGGTGCTGGATCTGACACCCTGGAGCGGGCGGGTGCTGCTCAGCGCCTTCGACCTCTTCGTGCTGGTGGGGCTGGGCGTCGTGGGACTCAGGCTTTCCGGCATCAAGCCTGCGCGTCTGCCGAATGCTTGGGTGGGCTCGGCCTTGCTGCTGTTGTGGCTGAGCTGGCTGGTATCGACCGGCATCGGTCTCGCGGCGGTGCAGGGCGGGGAGCTCCCGCTGGCTGCGTCCCATCCGCCCCTGGCGCCCTGGCACGAAGGCAAGGGTCTGCTCTGGGCCTTGCTGGCCGTGCCCCTGCTCAGGCGCTTTCGGCGCCTGCTGGGGTCGACGGCCGCGGCGCTGTTGGTGCTGCGGGGGGCGGTGATCGGCTTGGGCCTGGTGTGCGCAAGCGTCCTCTTCGAGCGGATCCTGTACGTCGGTCTGTTCGACCTCGACGACGCGTTTCGCGTCACCGGACCCTTCGCCAGCATGCACGACGGCGGTGCCCACATCGAGGCCTATTTGGCGTTTGCCTTTCCGATGCTGCTGGTCTGGATGCTGTTGGCCCAGCGGCGCTGGCAGCAGGCGCTCGGCGTTCTACTCCTGGGCATCGCCGCCTACGCGGTGCTGGTGACCTTCTCGCGCGGGGGTTATGGCGCATTTGCGGTCAGCTTGCTGGTCGTGGTGCTCGGCTTGCTCGCCAGCGCGAAGCCATTGCCGAAGACTCGGTGGTGGGGGCTCGTCGGCGTGCTGGCCCTCGTGGGCGTGGCGGCCGTGCCGGCCTTGACCACGGGCTTTGCCGGCGAGCGGCTCGCCCGGACCGGCGCAGACCTCGACACCAGGTTCGCCCACTGGCACCACGCCCTTGGCCTGATGGGCAATGGCCCGCTGACAACGGCCTTCGGCGAGGGCTTCGGGCGCTATCCATTGCTGTATCTGTTCTCGCCGCCGCCGGGGCAGCCGGTGGGCACCTTCGAGGTGCGCCAGCACAATGGCAACGGCTTCCTGCGTCTCGGCAAGGGCGACTCGGTGTACCTGGATCAGCGCGTGCGCGTGCGTGCGCAGACCGGGTATCGGCTGTCGCTCCGACTGCGTGGCGACGAGCTCGGCGCGGGCCTCAGGGTGCTGCTGTGCGAAAAGGCGTTGCTGTACTCCTTCACCTGCGTCTGGACCAATCTGACTCCGGAGGCGCCTGGGCAGTGGCAGACGCTGAGGGTGCAGGTCCACAGCGGCCAAGTCGGTGGCGGGGGTCGCTGGCCGCACGGGCCGGTGAAGCTGTCCCTGTACAACGCCGGTAACGGCGCCGTCGATGTCGATGGCCTGAGCCTCGAGTCGCCGCAAGGCCGCGAGCTGATCGCCAATGGCGGCTTCGAGGACGGCGCCGAGCGCTGGCTGTTCGTCACCGACCGAGCGCAGCCGTGGCACATCGATCAGTTGCTCGTCGAGACCTACTTCGCGCAGGGGGTGGTGGGCCTATCGGCGATGGCGCTCTTGCTCGTCGCCGCCTTCGCCAGGCTGTTGCCGGCGATCCGTGCCGGCCGGTTCGAAGCGGTGGCCTTTGCCGGGGCATTGGCGGGGTTCCTCAGCGTGGGCCTCCTCGGTAGCACCCTGGATGCGCCACGCACGGCGCAGTTGTTCTTCCTTGGGCTGTTCTGCGCAGTGCTTCTGGTGCGCGGGGCGGACAGGAAGCGCCGGCGTCGGAAAGGGCGCGCCCTATCCGGCGAGGTCGCTGCGTCTGTCGCTGCGGCCAACCCATGAGAGACCAACGGCAAGAGCGCCTGGCCGATGCGGCTGTTGGATAGTGTCTGACAGAAAAGTCCGTTTTCAGCGCTGAATCACCGTTTACAAAGTGTTGATCTACGCGGGGTTGTATTCCGAACGGGCGATTGTCGCGACGGGAGCCGCAGAAATGCGAACGGCGCTCATCCATTGCGTATGCAGGACAGACCAATCCCGCGAGTGGGACGATCGCTTGCGCGAAGCCCGGGTTATGCCGCGCGCTGTCGTCGTCGCTGTTGCGCTTCGGCGTCCCGCTGCGACAGGATGGTGCCGAGGCGATGCAGGTTACGCCCCAGCACCGCCAGCCCGACAGAGCGCTTGAAGCCGTCGATGCCATGATCCGGACAGCGGTCCAACCCCTGTGCCTCCAGTGCCTTGATGGCCGACTCGACCGCGGCGTGCCGGTGGCGCAGACGCATGCATTCGGGATCGGGCGCCGTCTCGGCTTGGTTGCATTGGCCTTGCTTCGGCAGCACGGGCATGGCGACAACCTCGGCCAAGTGCTGCTGATGGGCTTTGCTGTGGAAGCCCGTGTCCATGCTGATGCGGTGCAGCGCCGGAAAGCGCGCGCGGGTGCCCGCGATGCGGTCGATGGCCACTGGCTCGTCGGTGATGTTGTCCATCACCTGGTGATGCAGGATGCAGCGGTACTGGTCTTCGACGATGGCAACGCGCTTCCCCAACTCCACCGGCACACCGGCTTTGCCCGTGTTGATCCACGCGGTGTGGGTCTCGAAGAGGGAGAAGACCTGCTCGTGGTGGGGGATGCGCTCACCGCATAAGGCGATTGCCGGAAACAAACAGACCGAATGGCGCAGGATTTTCGCTCGCCTTCAAGGAGCGGCAGCGGGCGCATCGTCGAGCGCTGTGCCCGCTGCCGCGACG
>JANQFI010000556.1 GCA_028277905.1 Chromatiaceae bacterium
GGCAGAGCAGGAGACCCCCGATGCACGAAGTCTTTGTCGAAGGCGGCCTGATCCGGAAGTTATGGAGCGTCGAGAGCGACGCCTATCGCGATCATCTGCTGCGCCTTGACCCGGAGTGCCGACGCAACCGGTTCGGCGGCGTCATCGCGGACGACATGATCCGCACCTATGCGGCGACGATGCGCTCGAGCGACGTGATCGTGCACGGGTTCTTTGTCGACGGGACGCTGCGCGGCGCCGCCGACCTGCGCATGATCGGGCCGCCCTGGCGGCGCGAGGCGGAGGCCGCGTTCAGCATCGAAAAGCGATGGCAGAGTCTTGGAATCGGAACGGCGCTGCTCGAGCGGTGCCTGCTGGCGGCGCGCAATCGCGGCACCAAGCACCTGCATGTCTGCTGCCTGGCGGACAATCAACGCATGCAGCAGCTCGCCCGCAAGTTCGCTGCCGAACTGACCTTCGATTTCGGCACGGTCATCGGCAAGATGGAGAATCCGAACCCGACGCCGCTTTCGGTGATGCGCGAAATGGTCGTCGACAGCCACAGTCTCGCCGCGGCCTATGTCGATTTCCAATCACGCCTGTTCAGGCCACCGACCGCGGCCTGGGCGACCAAGGCGCCGAGCGCATCCTGAGGCGTGATCCCGGAACGCTGCGCGTGTTTCGGGCAAGATCAAACTTAGAAAAAACGAGCGCGACTGATTCGACCCGAAACAGTCGCCCTCTTTCTTTGTAGACGAATCGGCACTCGCCGCTCCCGCCCGACAAGCCGGCGGGAGGCTGTGATCATGCTCTGGTCCAACAGCATCATCACCGCACATTTCGTTTTCCCCGCTGCGCGGGGGAGGATGCGCAGCCCACTTGCTCTTGCGGACAGAGGTGGGATCACGTGCAGGCTGCGTAAGCTTGCCTGCGCGCGATCCGGGGAGGGATCGCGGGTCGCATCCGCCCCCCTCCCGATTTGCTGCGCAAACCGACCTCCCCCTTTCCGGGGCTTTCCGGGGGAGGTGTATCGGGGCAACGGCATGCAGCTACGCTGCCCTCCTCGCCGTGAGGGCAGGAAACTCTGCCAAGCTGCCGCCGGCTCCTGGGCGTGTTCACTCCAGCTCACGGACATCGACGAAGCGGCCGGCAAGTGCAGCCGCCGCGGCCATCGCCGGCGAGACGAGATGGGTGCGGCCCTTGTAGCCCTGGCGACCCTCGAAATTGCGGTTCGAGGTGGAGGCGCAGCGCTCGCCCGGCGCCAGCTTGTCCGGGTTCATGGCAAGACACATCGAGCAGCCGGGCTCGCGCCACTCGAAGCCGGCGGCGAGAAACACCGCGTCGAGCCCTTCCGCCTCCGCCTGCTCCTTCACGAGACCCGAG
>JANQFI010000599.1 GCA_028277905.1 Chromatiaceae bacterium
CCCGGTGTCAACTTCATCAATTTGGGCGGTCTCCGCATTTTGGTCTTCGGTATGGGCCGGGTTGGACGTGCGGCCTATGATGTAATGATCAACAACGGCAATCACCGCATCATTGGTATCGACATCGATGAAGACCAAGTTGCCCACAGCATTGATGAAGGGCGCAACGTGGTTTTGGGCGACGCCACCAGCCCCGAATTCTGGTCGCGTCTGATCACCCATGAAGAAATTGAAATGGTCCTGGTGTCCATGCCGCACCACAACGCCAACCTCAACGCCGCCAAACAAATGCGCGAACGCGGCTATAAAGGCCCCATCGTCGCCACGGCCCTTTACCCCGACCAGGAAGAGGAACTCCGCGAAAACGGCATCGATGAAGTGTTCAACGTTTACGCCGAAGCCGGAAGTGGTGCCGCCAAACAGATGTGGAATTTTTTGGGTCGAGGCGAGCGATCCGAAGAATCCCCATAAGTTTTGCCCCTATAAGTTTTGCTCAAGTCCTTGATCCGGCGTAAAATATAAATGATGGGGGCATGTCATGAATAAAAAACGCACCAAAAATGTCGAATGCAAATTCTTAGGCGCCGCCGGAACCGTGACCGGATCGTGTTATCTGATCACCCATCCGGGCGGCAAGTTTTTGGTCGATTGCGGTTTGTTTCAGGGATCGAAATCCGTCCGGGCATTAAACTATCCGGCCTTTCCATTCCAGCCCGGTGAGATTGATTTTGTCGTCCTCACCCACGCCCATGTGGATCATTCGGGCTTGGTGCCGAAGTTGGTCAAGGCGGGTTTTAGCGGCCAAGTTTTTGCCACGGAAGGCACACGCGATCTCCTCACCTATATGCTGCCCGACAGCGGCTACATCCACGAAACCGAGGTCAAGCGCCTCAACCGCCGGAACATCCGGCGCGGCATCGCAGCGGTTGATCCCATTTACACCAAAGCCGACGGCGAACGCGCCATCGACTTCATTCACACCCAACCCTATTGCGAGCTGTTCGAAGCCGCCCCCGGTGTGCAAGTCCGGTTTTGGAATGCAGGCCATATTTTGGGATCGGCTTCTGTTGAAGTGATCATTGATAGCGAAGACGGTCCCGTGAAGTTGGTCTTTTCCGGCGACATTGGTCCTGATGAAAAATCTTTTCAAGCCACCCCCGACAGCCCCACCGACATCGACTACCTGTTCGTTGAAAGCACCTATGGCGATCGCGAACGCAAGGACTTGACGCTTGAAGAACGCCGCGATGTGTTGAAGCACGAAATCTTGGACGGGCTGAACGCAGGGGGCAATGTGTTGATTCCGGCCTTCGCGGTGGAGCGCACGCAAGAACTGCTTTACGACATCGGGTTGTTGTTGGACGACAAAGATTTGCCGCCCGTATCGGTGTACCTGGACAGTCCCTTGGCCATTCGCGCCACGGAAGTTTTTGAAAGCCATGCAGAAGACCTCAACGATGTATCAGGGCGCGGCGGATTGTTCAGAAACCCCCGCTTTAACTTCGTCAACCGCGCCACCGACAGTATGGCTTTGGACCGCATCACATCCGGCGCCATCATCATTGCCGCCAGCGGCATGTGCGATGCGGGGCGTATTCGTTATCATCTGAAATCAAATCTATGGCGGCCCCAAGCCACCGTATTATTTGTGGGGTATCAAGCCCCGGGAAGCTTAGGCGCGGCCTTAATGAACGGCAATGACAGTGTGCGTATTCATGGCCGCGAGGTCGCCGTCAAGGCACGCAACCGCAAGATAGACAGTTACTCAGCCCACGCCGACCAAAAAGAGTTGATCAACTGGGTCTCGGCCCGCCTGCCCGTCAAACGCGGAGAATCGCGGACCTCGGACAGGATGTCGATCACAAGCCCGGCAGCGGCCGGGTTGGTAGTACTCGGCACACCGCTGCCGACCAGGCGCGTCTCGATGCTGCGGCCGACCAGGCCGCCGCCACGCACGTACACGGGGCTCAGGCCAGGCGGAACCTCGACGCTGCCGCGCAGATGGAAGCCGCAACCGGTCAGTCCGCCCACCAGCCCGACGGCGAGCAGCAAGGCCAACAGCGCGGCAGCCGGCACGCGCATCACTTGGCCACGACGTTGACGAGCTTGTTCGGCACGACGATGACCTTGTGCACCGCCTTGCCTGCGGTGAAACGGCGTACATTGGCATCCGCCAGCGCCGCCGCCTCGATGGCGTCGCGCCCGGCGTCCGCCGGTACCTGCACCTTGCCTCGCACCTTGCCGTTGACCTGCACCACGTATCGGACAATGTCCTGCGCCAGCGCAGTCTCGTCTACCCTGGGCCAGGGTGCCGCCAGCACGTCGTCGCCGAGCTCGAGCTCCCGCCACAGATGGTGCGCCAGGTGCGGGGCGATGGGCGCCAGCAGCCGCAGCACGATGCCGAGCCCTTCGCGCAGCGTCGCCGCATGGGCAGGCTTGCCGGCATCCAGCTTGTAGAGCGCGTTGACCATGGTCATACAGCCGGAGACGACGGTGTTGAACTGCTGGCGCTCGTAGTCGAACAGGGCCTTCTTCAGCGCCCTATGGATCTCCCGGCGCGCGGCGGTCACGGCGTCGTCGGCGTCTGCGGTGGCCGCCGATTGCAGCGCCTCGGCGCACCCCGCCGCCAGGGTCCAGAGCCGGCGCAGGAAGCGCGCGGCGCCCTCGACGCCCTCGTCCGACCACTCCAGGGACTGCTCCGGCGGTGCCGTGAAGATGGTGTAGAGGCGCACCGTGTCGGCGCCATAGCGCTCGATGAGCGCCTCGGGGTCGACGCCGTTGTTCTTCGACTTCGACATCTTTTCGACGCCGCCGAAGATGACGGCTCGACCGTCCGCCTTCAGCACGCCGCCGAGGAGCTTGCCCTTGTCGTCGCGGCTGACCTCGACCTCGGCCGGGTTGTACCAGGTGCGCACGCCCTCCGCGTCTTCCCGATACCAAGTCTCGGCGACCACCATACCCTGGGTCAGGAGCCGCGCGAAGGGCTCGTCGCAGTCCACCAGGCCCTCGTCTCGCATCAGCTTGTGGAAGAAGCGCGCGTAGAGCAGGTGCAGCACCGCGTGCTCGACGCCGCCGATGTACTGGTCCACCGGCAGCCAATACCTGGCCCGCTCGTCCAGCATGGCCGTGTCGCAATCGGCCGAGCAGTAGCGGGCGTAGTACCAGCTGGACTCGAAGAAGGTGTCGAAGGTGTCTGTTTCTCGGATCTCCCCTTCGGGAAGATTCGAGAAGGTTTCCATGCGCTTGAGTGGCGAGCCGGAGCCGTCCACCACGAGATCCTCGGGCAGGCGGACAGGGAGGTCGCTCTCCGGACGGATGCCACCGTCCGGCGTATGGATCACCGGTATCGGGCAGCCCCAGTAGCGCTGGCGGGAGACGCCCCAGTCGCGGAGGCGAAAGTTGACGCGCTGCTCGCCGCGACCGCGCTCGGCAAGCCAGTCGGCGATGGCGTCGAACGCCTGCTCGGAGGTGAGGCCGTCGAAGGGACCAGAGTCGACCAGCACGCCCTTGTCCACATAGGCACCTGTGGCGATGCCAGAGTCGCCGCCGTCGGCGGCAACGATCACCTGACGCTTCGGGATGCCGTAGCGCTGGGCGAGCTCCCAGTCGCGCTGGTCGTGTGCCGGCACGGCCATCACGGCGCCTGTGCCGTAGCCCATGAGCACGAAATTGGCGGCAAAGATGGGCACGGGCTCGCCGGTGATGGGGTGGATGGCGTTCAGGCCGAGCCGCTGGCCCTTCTTCTCCATGGTCTCCAGCTCCGCCTCGCTCGTCCCGCCCCGGCGGCACTCGTCGATGAAGGCGGCAAGCTCGGGGTCGTGCTCGGCGCGGGCGCAGGCCAGCGGATGCTCGGCGGCGACGGCGACATAGGTGACGCCCATGACCGTGTCCGGGCGCGTGGTGTAGATGCCGAGGACCTCATCGCTGCCCTCGATGCCGAACAGCATGTACAGGCCCTCGGAGCGGCCGATCCAGTTGCGCTGCATGGTGCGCACCTGCTCCGGCCAGCCGGCGAGGCTGTCGATGGCATCCAGCAGTTCTTGCGCATAGGCGGTGATGCGCACCGACCATTGCTCGATCTCCCGCTTTTCCACGATTGCACCGGAGCGCCAGCCGCGGCCGTCGATGACCTGCTCGTTGGCGAGCACCGTCTGGTCCACCGGATCCCAGTTCACCGTCGCCTTGGCGCGGTAGGCGAGGCCTTTTTCCATCAGCCGCGTGAACAGCCATTGCTCCCAGCGGTAGTAGTCGGGATCGCAGGTTGCGAGCTCGCGCGACCAGTCGTAGCCGAAGCCGAGGCGCGCAAGCTGGCCCTTCATGGTCTCGATATTGGCGCGGGTCCAACGGGACGGTGGGATGCCCTGCTTGATGGCGGCGTTCTCGGCGGGCAGGCCGAAGGCATCCCAGCCCATGGGCTGGAGCACGTTCTTGCCCAGCATGCGCTGGTAGCGGGCGATGACGTCGCCGATGGTGTAGTTGCGCACATGGCCCATGTGCAACCGCCCCGAGGGGTAGGGAAACATGGACAGGCAGTAGAACTTCTCGCGGCCCGGGTCCTCCAGGGCGCGGAAGGTCCGATTCGCGTCCCAATACTGCTGCGCCGCCGTCTCGATCGCGGCGGGGTCGTACTCGCTCTGCATGGGTCTGAGAGATCTCGTATGGGCAAGACGGCGCAGGCCGCGCCGCGAGCTGGTCCGGATCAGGGTTGGCTACGGCGGCAGAGCCCGGCTCCGGGTCGGTCCGGAGGCGCCCGGCCCCTAGCGGACAGACACCCTTGGCAAGGCCTGCGAATGCGGCAGAGGATACCGTATCGCCGCCCAGGACTGGGAGCCGCGCGGGCGCAGGGATGCTGAGATCTGCGCAGTGGGTCCTAAGGTGCCGGAGCCCAAGCGAGGCAACAAGCCTTTGCTCCATGCCGTTCAATCCGTTAACGTCGGCATCTAGGCACTCAGCAGCGGCCGGCGCCCCATGCCCAGCATCCCGGAGCCCAACGCGCTGCGCCCCAGTACGGAACCATCGATGACCGCACCAAGCTTCCTCGCCTCGTCGTCTCGGGTCGCCCGCATGGCGTTGCTCGCCGTCTGGCTGCTCGGCACTGCGGGCTGCGCCCAGATGCGCTTCCCGGAGCTACCCGCAGGTCTTTTCGAACCTCCCGCGGCGGCCCCCGCGGAGCAGACCGACGCGGGCGCGCCCGCCGACGGGGACGCCGTCGCCGCGAGCGTCGATCCGTCGGAAGCAGACTTGCCAGGCGAGGCAGACGACGACACCGAGCCGGGTAAGCTGTTCGATTGGACAGGTGACGGGCGGAAGCTCACGCGCATCGTCATCGACACCAACGAGCAGACCGCGCACTTTTACGCCGATGACGAGCGCGTGGGCTGGACCACCATCGCCTCGGGCGTCGCCAGTCACCCGACGCCGCGCGGCCAGTTCTCGATCCTCGAGAAGGTCCGTGACAAACGCTCCAATCTCTACGGCAAGATCGTCGGCCGCAACGGCCGCGTGATACGCGCCAGTGCGCACGGCAGGGATCCGGTCCCGCCGGGGGCCCGGTTCGTCGGCGCCAGCATGCCCAACTTCATGCGCCTCACTTACGACGGCATCGGCATGCACGCCGGCCCCATTCCGAGGCCGGGCCAGCCTGCATCCCATGGTTGCATCCGGATGCCACCGGTAATGGCCGCTTCCGTGTACGAGCACGTCGGCCCCGGCACCGCCGTCACCGTCATCGGCGACGGACCGGACTACGGCAACTACGCCGAGCGCATCGCCCAGCAGCAGGCCGAAGAGCGCGCCCGCCGCGCGGCTGCGGCGGCAGCGACTCAGGGCACGGCGCTGGATGCGCTGGATGCGGAGATCGAGGTGCTGGAAGCGGCGGCCATGGACACCTCGGCTGAGGCCGACAGCAGCGAAGCGCTCCCAATGGGTAGCGAGAGCAGCGACTCGGCGGCTGCCGCTCCCGCCGCAGGTGCGACGAGCGATGATGCGCATGCCGACGCCGGAGCGACAGTGGTGCAGCCTGCCGGCGCCGGTGAGGAGCAGCCCACGACGCCGCAGCCGACGCCATCCGCATCCCCTGAGGCGGCACCGGGTGAGCCCAGCACACCGGTAGAGCCGCAGTTGTACGGACCGCCGGCAGCGGCGCCCAGGGTTCGCTCCGCCAGCCTGCCTCCCGACCCCGTCCGCGGAGTCTGAGATCCTTCCTCTGAACCGAGATCCTTCCTCTGACGCTGAAGCGGTCGACGGGTCTTGCTCGCTTCAACCAAGCCCAAGCTCAACCCTCCGGGTTCAACCCCCCGGGTTCAGCCAAGCACGTGCTCGTAGGCCAGTCGCAACAATTCCAGCTCCGGCCGCGGCAGCCCTCGGGCCGCGGTCAGGGCGATAAACCGGGCCCCCGCGGCCGCGGCAGCGCTCAGGGGCGGATCGATGTCGCTGAAATGCGCCAAGTGCACATCGACACGCACGTCATCGACCAGGGCTCGACACCGAAACCCGCGGTCGACCTCGATACAGCCGCGGCGCAGGCCGAGCGCCGTTTCCGCCGCCCGCAGCAGCATGCCCGGATGGGTCCTCAGCACGGCGCCCGCACCGGCCATTGCCGGCTGACCGGATAGCGTCTCGATCCGCGCGTCCTCCGGCATCGGGCCGCCCATACAGATGCCGCCATGGGCATGGCGCAGGAAGCGCAGCCGCGCGCTGGTGCGCTGCTTGTGGTAGAGGACCAAGAGCGGAGACTCATACATGGCTCGGCTCCAATGGACGGACGTTCGATCGCGGTTGCCGCAACTCGGGGGGCGCATCCGGCGGACCGGATCAGGGTGCCGCCAATAGCCGCCGGTCGGCACGGATTCGTGAAGCAAATTTGGTGCCGACAGTACAGGCCGCCGCGAGTCAGGACCTGGGTTAGGATGGTGCAGTCCCGCCAAGGCGCAAAGGTTTCGACTGGTCGCTAAGGCGATTTCTGTCAATCGCCTAAGGCCTCAGGTCCGCAGCCTGTGCAGGCCCTGCGTCATCGACCGGCGTCCTTGCCGACTGTGCCGAGCCGAGCGCGCACCGAGACCCCCACCACCGACACCGCGGAGGAGACCCCATGAGCCACGCGCTCCTCTTCGTCTACAACGCCGACAGCGGCCTGTTCAATGCCATGGCCGACGCCGCGCACAAGCTGCTGTCGCCCCAGACCTATTCCTGCAACCTGTGCAAGGTAACCTACGGCCTTGTCAACGAGCGACGCGCTTGGCGCACCTTCATCGAGTCCCTGGATGTCCCCTGTACTTTCCTGCATCGCGACGAGCTGCGCAAGCGCTACCCGCACCTGGAGGTTGCGCTGCCGGCGGTGTTGCGGGTGACGGGGGACACACCGGAGCTCTGCATCGATGCCGAGCGGCTCAACGGCTGCACGGACGTTGACGACCTGATCCGGCTCGTGCAGGCGCAGTGCTAGCAGGGTTGCGCGGAAACGCGACAAGCAGCGGGATCGGGATCTCGGCATCGACAGCGATGTCGATGTCGCAGGCATCGGAACCAGGCATGCAGGCCAGGTATCCAAAGGGGCAGGCGCTGGCGCCTATGCTGCGCAGCCAAGCCCTTATGGCAGCGCTTGCAGTAGCAGCAGTAGACGGAGCAGCGGTTCCCTGCACCTGGGCACCGCTTGGCCCATCCAGAACGATCAGCTGCGCGGCGTCCTGGGGGTTTGGTGCCCCCGGCAGGATTCGAACCTGCGACCTGCCGCTTAGGAGGCGGCTGCTCTATCCTGCTGAGCTACGGGGGCCTGCTGAGCTACGGGGGCCTGCTGAGCTACGGGGGCCTGCTGAGCTACAGGGGCGGTGTTGAGAGGCCGGTGGCGAGCACGGGCATTGTGAGCGCGATATTGCGGCGACCACGCCCCTTGGGCAACACCCGGATGCTACTGCCGGAGCGCCAGGGCGGCTGGCGCCCGCCGATTGGCCCCGTTATCGGATGGCCGGCGGATGTCCCGCGCATGGCCGGCTTCGCTCCGCCGCCCTCAGCGAGCTTGCTTCATGCTCACCAGCCGGCGCCCTATCACCTTGATCAGCCGCTTGAAGGTGCGTTGCTGAGCGGCCTGGTTCAACGTCCTGGGCTCGCCCAATAGCGTGAGCCGCGCCTGAAAGAACGCCAGGTCCGCCTGCGACTTGGCCAACCGCAACCGCCGGCGGGCGCGCTCCTCGGGGGTCTCGATGCGGTCGTCCGGGTACCGAGACATGGCTTACACCCAATTGGCGAAGGATTTGCCTGCAGTAACGGCCTTACTCGGGCGTCGCTAGCGCCCGGCGCGACCTGCGCCCGGTGCAAGTCGGCTCTGGCCAGAACGGAACCCCAGCATACGCGAAAAGCCGAATCCATGACATTGCCGAGGTGGCCGCCGGAACGCGCCGCTTTGTGCGCTACACTGCGCTGGCGGCGGCAGCCCAAGCCGCGCGCGCAGGTCCCCCGCGTTCTCCGCCCCGCGCAATGTGAAGCCCCAGCGACAGAGCCATCGAAGACATGAGTGCGCTGCTTGAGCTGTTCCGAGCCTCGTCGGCCTTCTACGGCGGCAATGCCGCGTTCATCGAAGACCTCTACGAGCACTACCTCAAGGACCCGGAGAGCATCGATCTCGCCTGGCGGCGGCGCTTCGATGCCATCCACGCCGAGGCCGCCAATGAGATCCCGCATGGACCGGTGCGCGAGAACTTCGAGCGGCTCGCCAGCGAGAGCCGCACCCGCGCCCAGAGCCGCTTCGTGGAGTGCCTGGCGCCGGCGGCGGCGGAGCGCCAGGCGGCGGTGCTGCGGCTCGTCAACACCTACCGCTACCGCGGGCACCAAATCGCGGACCTGGACCCCCTGCGACTGCGCCCGAAGCCGAAGGTCGCGGACCTGACGCCCGGCTACCACAACCTGGAACAGAGCGACCTGGACCAGATCTTCCACACGGGCTCGCTGTATGCACCGGATCGCATGCCGCTCAGGGGCATCCTGGATCTGCTCGAGCGCATCTACTGCGGCCCGGTGGGCTCGGAGTACATGCACATCACGACCACCGCGGAGAAGCGCTGGATCCAGAAGCGCCTGGAGGGCTACCAGGCGCGTCCGGAGCTGGAGGACGCCGATCGCCGTTGGCTGCTCACCCTGCTCACGGCCGCGGAAGGTCTGGAAAAATACCTGCACACCAAGTATGTGGGCCAGAAGCGCTTCTCGTTGGAGGGCGCCGAGGCGCTGATCCCGATGATGGATGAGCTGATCCAGCGCGCCGGGCGCAAGGGCGTCAAGGAGATCGTCATCGGCATGGCCCACCGCGGGCGGCTCAACATGCTCGTGAACATTCTGGGCAAGCCGCCGCAGGAGATATTCGCAGAGTTCGAGGGTGAAGTCCGCTTGAGCCCGCGGCAACTCGCCGGCGACGTGAAATATCACCTGGGCTTTGCGAGCGACGTAGAGACGCCCGGCGGCATCGTGCACCTGGCGCTCGGCTTCAATCCCTCGCACCTGGAGATCATCGGTCCGGTCATCCAGGGCTCGGTGCGCGCTCGCCAGCGCCGCCGCGGCGATCGCACCGGCGAGCAGGTGATGCCGGTGCTCATCCACGGCGACGCCGCCTTCGTCGGCCAGGGCGTCGTCGCCGAGACCCTGCAGCTGAGCCAGACCCGCAGCTACGGTACCGGCGGCACGGTGCACATCGTCATCAACAACCAGATCGGCTTCACCACCAGCAACCCGCTCGACACCCGCTCCACGCTGTATTGCACCGACGTGGCCAAGATGGTGCAGGCGCCGGTCTTCCACGTGAACGGCGACGACCCGGAGGCGGTGATGTTCGTCACGCGCATGGCGCTCGACTACCGCAATCAGTTCCGCAAGGACGTGGTCATCGACCTCGTCTCCTACCGCCGCCTCGGCCATAACGAGGCGGACGAGCCCGCTGTTACCCAGCCGATGATGTACAAGAGGATCCGCGAGCGCCCGACCTCCCGCGCCATCTACGCGGACCGGCTCATCGACGACGGCGTGCTGACCCGCGATGAGGCGGTGCGCATGATCGAGGAGTACCGCCATGCCATCGAGCAGGGCGTGGTGGTGGCGCGCCCGGTGCTGTGCGGGCTCGACAAGAGCTACCGCGCCGACTGGCACGGCTGCCACGGCGACGACTGGCAGGCGCCGGCGGACACCAGGGTGCCACGCACGCGCCTGATGGAGCTCGCCGAGCTCATGCTGCGGGTGCCGCAGGGCTTCGAGCTCCACCCGCGCGTCGCCAAGATTTGGGCCGAGCGGCGCAAGATGGCCCAGGGCGACCAGCTCGCCAACTGGGGCTTCGCCGAGAACCTGGCCTACGCGACCCTGGTGGACGCCGGCTTCCCGGTACGCCTGTCCGGGCAGGACTCGGGCCGCGGCACCTTCTTCCACCGGCACGCCAAGATCCTCGACCAGCTGACCGGTCGCGAGTACACCCCACTCAAGCACCTGCGCCACGAGGGCGAGGGTCCGCCCGAGGCGACCCCTGAAACGCCGCCCGAGACCCCTGGGGCCACCTTCATCGCTATCGACTCCATCCTGTCGGAGGAGGCCGTGCTCGGCTACGAGTACGGCTTCGCCAGCGCCGAGCCCAACGCACTTACCATCTGGGAGGCGCAGTTCGGCGACTTCGCCAATGGTGCGCAGGTCGTCATCGACCAGTTCATTACCTCGGCCGGTACCAAGTGGGGGCTCGATTGCGGGCTCACGATGCTGCTGCCCCACGGGCTCGAGGGCCAGGGCGCCGAGCACTCCTCCGCGCGGCTCGAGCGTTTCCTGCAGCTCTGCGCCGAGCACAATATCCAGGTCTGCGTCCCCACCACACCGGCGCAGATGTTCCACCTGCTGCGTCGGCAGATGCTGCGTGACTTCCGCCGCCCGCTGGTGGTACTGACGCCGAAGAGCCTGCTGCGGCATCGCCTGGCGGTCTCCTCGCTGGAGGAGCTTGCCGAGGGTGGCTTCCGCGTGGTGATCCCGGAGAGCGATCCGATCGACCCGGCCGGCGTCGAGCGGGTGGTGTTCTGCTGCGGCAAGGTCTACTACGATCTGCTGGAGGCCCGCCACGCCCGTGGGCTGCACGACGTCGCGATCATTCGCATCGAGCAGCTGTACCCCTTTCCGAAGCAGGCCTTCGCCGAAACAGTGGCGCGCTATCCCGAGACCACCGAGATCATCTGGTGCCAGGAAGAGCCTCAGAACCAGGGCGCGTGGGACCAGATCAAGCACCGCTTCCACAACCTCATCGAGCAGGGCAAGCAGCCTTATTACGTCGGCCGCCCCGCCTCCGCGGCGCCCGCCGTGGGCCACCGCTCGGTGCACGTCGCGCAGCAGGAGCGGTTGGTGGACGAGGCCCTCACGGGCCGCATCGACCCGAAGATGAACTGCCGCATCCCGCCGCAGGAGACGTTGTGAGGCCGAAGGTGTCAGCCTAGGTTGCATTCCATCGAGCCTGCCGGCCAATGGCCGGCCCAGCCGCAACCGTCGGGCCGCGGCACAGCGCATGCGCAGCGGGCAGCGTGCGGAGACCTTGGCATGGACCCGGTGCCGCAAGGCCCCAGGAATCCCACAGCAATCATCGAGAGCATCACCACCTATGAGCACAGAAGTGCGCGTGAGCACAGAAGTGCGCGTCCCCGCGCTGCCCGAGTCCGTCGCCGATGCGACCGTACTCACCTGGTACAAGCAGCCCGGTGATGCAGTGACCAAGGACGAGAACCTGGTGGATCTCGAAACCGACAAGGTCGTGCTGGAGGTACCGGCACCGGCCGACGGCGTGGTTGCCGAGCACAAGGTCAAGGAGGGCGACGTCGTGGAGCCCGACGCGCTGCTGGCGCTGATCGAGGCCGCTGCCACCGCCAGAGCAGAAGCCGCCCAGGCACCACCCGCCTCGCCGCCGGCTGGACCTGCCTTGGTACCGGACAAGGGCCCGGCACCGGTCGCCCCGGCACCGGCCGCTCCGTCCCCATCCAGCCGGAGGCCGAGCGCAGCGAGCACCACAGCAGGGCCGCGACCCCTGGCGCCGGCGGCGCGCCGGCTCATCAAGGAGCTCGGCCTGGATGCGGAGCAGATCCCGGGTAGCGGTCGCGACGGTCGCGTGCACAAGGCCGACGTCGTCGCTTGGCTGGACCGCCAGGAGGCTGCCGCACCGGAGCGCGATGCGGACGCCCGCGGGCCCGCCACGGCACCGACCCCGGAGCGCGCCCCGGCTCAGGTGTCGAACCTGGACTTGGACCCAACCCTGCCGGCCCTCAGAGGCGATGCCGGCCGCCCCGAGCAACGGGTCGCCATGACCCGGTTGCGCGCGCGCATCGCCGAGCGGCTGGTGGAGGCCCAGCGCAGCTCGGCCATGCTCACCACCTTCAACGAGGTGGACATGAGCGCCGTCATGGCGCTGCGCAGCCAGTACCGGGACCGCTTCGAGCGGACCCACAGCGTGCGCCTCGGCTTCATGTCCTTCTTCGTCAAGGCCAGTGTCGAGGCCCTGCAGCGCTTTCCCGTCGTGAATGCCTCGGTGGACGAGGGCGACATCATCTACCACGGTTACTACGACATCGGCATCGCCGTCAGCTCCCCGCGCGGACTCGTCGTGCCCATCCTGCGCAACTGCGACCAGCTCTCCATGGCCGACATCGAGCGCGGCATCGTCGACTTCGGCACCAAGGCGAAAGCCGGTAGCCTGAGCTTCGAAGAGCTCACCGGCGGCACCTTTTCCATCACCAATGGCGGCGTCTTCGGCTCACTCCTGTCCACACCGATCCTCAACCCACCGCAGAGCGCCATTCTCGGCATGCACAAGATCCAAGAGCGGCCCATTGCCCTGGACGGACAGGTGGTCGTTCGGCCGATGATGTACCTGGCCTTGAGCTACGACCACCGCATCATCGACGGCCGCGAGGCGGTGCAGTTCCTGGTCACGGTCAAAGAGACGCTGGAGGATCCGGCGCGGTTGTTGTTGCGGATCTGAGGCAGAACGCCGCACAGGCGCTGCAACGCGCGTTGCAGCCGCATACACTCAGGCGCAGGCGCACGAATCTCGAATGGCTACCGACATGCAAGCCGAGGCCCATGGCTAGGCAGCCGCCGAGCAGGCCTGGATCAGCGCGCATGCGACACTGCTAAGGCGCGGGGCGCGGCGTTCGGGATCGCCCGGCGCGGCATCTGCCGAGCCGGGCGCTGTCGATTCGGTGGGCGCGCGCTGGCTCCAAATGGTCGGTCGCCGCGGCCGGCCTGGCGTCGGCGCTGCTCGGGATCGACGGGCTGAACGGCTAGTCGAAGGCCAGCCGCCGATCGGTGCCGTCGGCCCGCTTGGCGATGACCTCGAGGGTGCAGTCGACCAGGTCTGCGTCTAGTGTGGCGGTGTCGGCGCCGTTGCGCCAAGTCAGGCTTAGCCTACAATCTTCGGTGTCGGCGACCCTCAGCTCGCCGCGGAACGCGGGGTGGGTGTTGCGCAGCCGGATCAGCGCCAGCTGGTCGCGGACGATGGGCCGCGGTAGGCCGAAGCGTACGTCGGCGGTGGACAGGTTGGTGCGGTTGATCTCCTTGTGGCCGGCGGCGCCGCCGGCGTCCGCCGCGGCATAGTCGTTGCGGCCGGCGAACAGGTCCAGGTACCACACCTGGGGGATGCCGGGCATGAAGAGCTGGATGGCCCGGGCGAGCAGCAGCTTGCGCTCGTCCTCGCCCAGGGCGCTGAAGAAGGTGGCGTTGACCTGGTAGTAGGCGATCTTCCTGCCGTCGGTGCCATAGAGGTTCTTGACCCGGCCGCCATGGTTGATGATGGCCTCCATCACCGCATCGATGCGAGCGTCGTTCAGCAGGCCCGCGTGCGCGACGCCGTCCACGACCGCGCCGCGCAGGTCCAGCACGGGGATGCCATCGTGGCAGCCGAGCATGTTGATGGTCTCAAGCCCCCTGGACTGGATCTCGCCGATCCAGCGCTTGAGCGACCCCGCGGTGCCGTGGTGCAGCGCATCTATGACCAGTCCGGGGAAGTAGAAGTCATAGATGGGATAGCCGTGGGCGCCGACCTCCTCGTGCAGCTCTTTGCCATACTCGGCATGCACCTCCGGAAAGACGATGAGGTCGTGCTGGCGGGCGATGGCGCGCAGCCGGTCCAGGTATTCCCAGGTGCCGGGCTTGTTGAAGAAGTTGGCCCTGCCCGGCTCCTTGTGCAGGTAGGCGAAGGCGTCCAGTCGAACGATCTTCGCCCCATAGCGCGCGAGCTTGCCCAGGGTCTCGTCGTAGAAGTGCCAGACCCGTTCGGAGCGGGCGTTGAGGTCCATCTGGCCCAGGTACTCGCGCTTGCCGTCCACCAGGGCCAAGGCTTCGCTGCGGTAGCTGTTGTAGCCATCCAGGTCGATGTCGTCCGGCCCGACGCCGTTCTCCAGTGCGCCGTTGACCATCATGGCGACCGCGGGCGCCACCAGTTCGTCGACGCCGGCGGCGATGAGCTCGTCCGGGGCGATGGGCCGATAGCTGACCTTTTGGTAGAAGGTGTTCCAGTAGGGGCGATCGGTGCCGTCCGGGAAGCGTACGTCCAAGATCGGCAGACCCGGCTTGCGCAGGAAGAGCTTTTCCAGGTGCTCCGGGTGCGGGAGCACGTGGCCATCCGGTCCCATGGCGCCGTGCTGATGCCAAAAGGCGTTCCAGTCCACGAAGAAGTTGCGATATTGCGACGCGTCGCCCTTCTGCAGCAGATCCTGAAACTGTGGCGAGCCCACGGACAAGTGATTCAGCACCAGGTCGAACTTGAACTGCATGCCGCGGCTCGCGAGTGCGGTCAAGTCCGCCGGCGTGACCAGCTCTTGGTTGAGGTCGTAGTCGATGACCGAGAAGCCGCGGTCGAGATCGCTGTGGAAGCAGGTGGGCAACAGGTACAGCAGCGAGAAGGCGTCGTCGAAGGCGGGCTCGTGCAGCAGCTTGACGGCATCGGACAGCCTGCTGCCGATGCTGTCCGGATACAGGTTCAGCATGACGCCGTTCGGCAGGGTCTTGACCGCGGCATCGGCGTGGTAGTCCATGACGTACTTCCCCCCTTCTTTTTGGCTGGGCTGGGCTGTGTGTGGCGGTGCGAGATGCATGTCTGATGCTCCGCCACACGGCGACAAGGCGCGCACTTCATCTTAGGCGATTGCCGGAAACAAACATACCGAATGGCGCAGGATCTTCGCTCGCCTTCTAAGGAGCGGCAGCGGGCGCATAGTCGAGCTCTGTGCGCGTTGCCGCGACAAAGAAGGCGGGCGAGAAGACAAGACAGGCGGTCTGTTTGTTGACAGAAATCGCCTTGGTTAAGGCATATTAAGCAAGGCGTTCCCG
>JANQFI010000614.1 GCA_028277905.1 Chromatiaceae bacterium
CGCCGCAACAAGGCCGTCGAGGAGCTGCTGCGCCTTCTGGACGGCAACCGCGTCGTGAAGGTCTCGGCCGCCAGCTACTTTTCCGGGGGCGTCGAGACCGAGGAGCAGCTCGATCAGGCGCTGGATGGGCTGAAGGAGCGTAACCGTTTAGCCCCCCACCCTGAATTCAGGGCCTGATATGGCCCAGGGGCGCTCAGGCAGCGGCCGGTAGCGGCGGCGCCGCCAGGCCTTTGCGTCGTTCACGGACAGCGTCGGCGAGATAGGGCCAAGGCGAAGCGGAACGCTTGCGACAGGTCTCGATGACGCTGGCAAGCAATGCGAAGGCACGGGTCCCCTGCGGTGTGCGCGTCCCCATGCCGATGCGTCGGGCGATGACCCAGTGCCGCAGCGCTCTTTCCGCTTCGTTGTTGGTGAGCGGGAGTTCGGGGTAGTCGAGCACGACCCAAAAGGTGTCCCAGTCGTTGAGCAGCTCGCGCGCCAGCGCCCGCATCGGTTCATGAGCGGCATCGGCGGCTTGCCGACAGGCATCGAACAACTCGTTGAGCAAGGGCGCGTAGTGGGCGCGCAGGTCCGCGGCCGGTGGCGCACCGCCACGGGCGGCATAGACCCCGTCGATGACGGTCTCGATGACGTGCAGCACGTGGCTGCCGAAGCGTCGGGCCGGTTGATCGAAACCGTCCTCCAGGCCGTGGGCCTTGCGGATGATGTGTGCGAGGCAGCGCAGGCGCTGGTCGAAGTCGCGGTAGACCCCGTAGCCGTCGCTCATCAGCCAGTTCTCGAAGTGCTCGCCGAGCACGCGGCAGACCATCGCGCGGGTGCGTCGCCCGACGATGAAGAACGTCGCCGTGGCGCAAGTGAAGACCCACAGCCACAGCAGCTTGCCGTGCTCCTTCCAGGCGGTCTCGTCGGCATGCAGCAGCTCGACGTTGCGCACCGTCTCGAGAATGTCGTTGTCGACCACCGGCTCGACCGCACGGGCCGCCTCGTGCACGCACTGGTTGATGGTGGCGGTGGACAACGACAGGCCGAGCCAGTCGGACAGCAGCTCGCGCACCCGTGCCCGCGACAGGCGCATGCGCAGGCTCAGCGCGCAGATGAACGACACCAGGGTCGGACCGGCCAGATGCCATTCGCTCAGCGCAACGGTCCAATCCCCTTCGTCGTCACAGCGCCCGGGCTCGGCACGCGTCCAATGACCACAGTCGCAAAGCCGCTCGACGTAGACGTGCTTGGTCTGCTGCACCACCAGGCCGTTGCCCTCGTCGTCCGGGTGGACCAGGTCGATCTCGTAGCGCGCGTTGTGTGCACGGCTTGGATGGGATTCGCCCAACGTCGCCGCGCAAGCGGCGCAGCACGCCGGCGTATGGATGACCTCCGCGTCGATCGGCAGCTGCTGCGTGCGACTGTACCCCGGCGCGCCCTTGCGCCTGCCGGGCTTGCCCGGCTCGGAGGACGATTCGCGGGACTTTCCGCGCCGCTTCTCGGCCGGTGAGTCCGCTTCGCCGCCCGCGGTATCGCTCTGCTCATCCCCGCTCGGCGCCGTCGGCGCTTCCCGCCCGGTCTCCTGCTCGTCTTCGCCGGCCTGCTCCCAGGGCGCGCGGGTGCTCGGCGGCCGCGAACTGTTCGTGGGATTCTGTCCGAGCCGCTCGCGCGCCGACTTCAGATCCGCCACGGCCTTGTTCAGCAGCGCACGCGCCTGCGCCTCGGAGAGCGACTCCAAGTACGCTTCGTCGAGCTGTCGGAGATCGTGATCGCTGAGCTGCATATCGGCCGCTTTACGGCGCTCCGGGGACGGTTGCCGGAAGGTCTGCGCCGAAGCTTGCCACAACACATCAAGTTTGTCCCCTAACCCTATAATCGAAAGTCTGGCACGGCGCTGAGGGGGGGCTAAACGGTTACGCCGGAGACGCCCGCGGGCGCGCCACGCGCCAACGGCAATGCCTCCTCAGCGGCCCACCTTGTCCCGAAGCAACCGGAGAGCACGATGAACACGCTGACCGCAGCCCCCCATCCCCGCTGGCGTGCCA
>JANQFI010000197.1 GCA_028277905.1 Chromatiaceae bacterium
ACTCCTCGAACTTCGCCCGGCGCTCGGGGTTGGCGGGAAAGAGCCGCTCGACGGTCGCCGCGTCGTCCACGCGGTTGATGCCGACGTCGATGACCACCGTACCCTCCCGCACGTGGTCCGGGCCGATGAGGCCCGCCACGCCGACGGCCGCGACGAGTACGTCCGCCTGCCGGCAGACCGCGGCCAGGTCCCGAGTCCGTGAGTGACACACCGTTACCGTGCATTGCTCGCGCAGGAGCAGTGCGGCGAGGGGCTTGCCGACCAGTTGGCTGCGGCCCACGATGACCGCGTTCGAGCCGACGAGCGGCACATCGGAGCGTCGCAGCAGCTCGACGATCCCTGATGGCGTCGCGGGCGCCAGGCCCGGGCGGTCTAGCCAGAGGCGACCGACACTCGTCGGATGGAGGCCGTCGACGTCCTTCTCGGGCGCGATCCGCGAGACGATCTCGTCCTCCGGCAGCCCCTCGGGCAGCGGTAGCTGGACCAGGATTCCGTCCACCGCGTCGTCGGCGTTGAGCGCCTCGACCCGCCGGGTGAGCTCTTCCGCGCTGACGTCCGCCGGCAGCCGCTGCACGTCACCCCGCAGGCCGGCGCGGTTGGCCGCCCGCTCCTTGTTACGGACGTAGATCTGCGAGGCGGGGTCGTCGCCCACGAGTACCGCCGTCAGCCCCGGGGCTCGCAGCCCCGCGGCCGTCATCTCGTCGACTGCGGCCGCCACCTCGGCACGGATCGCTGCCGCTACGGGCTTGCCCTTGAGGAGCGTCGTCATGGGGCACGCTGGGCGGTGTAGAGGGCGACGATGCCGCCCGAGAGATCGCTCCAGGCGCCGCCCGTGAGGCCGGCCCGCTCCATCCGCTCGACGAAGCCCTCGCGCTGGGGGAACTCGAGCACCGACTCCGGCAGATAGCTGTAGGCCGAGCGGCTGGGCGAGATCAGACGGCCGACGAGCGGCAACACGCGCCGGAAGTAGAAGAGGTAGATCCCTCGCAGGAGCCGATTGCGCGGCACCGTGAACTCCAGGATCGCCGCGCGACCGCCGGGCTCGAGCACGCGCTGGATCTCCGCCAGCGCGCCGTCCAGGTCGGTGACGTTGCGCAGGCCGAAGGACACGGTGACGCCGGCGAACCGAGCGCCGGCGAATGGCAGCTCGAGGGCGTCGCCGGCGAGTCCCACCGGCGGCCGGCGGTCCAGCTTCCGATACTTGCGCTGCGCCAACGCCAGCATCGGGACGCAGAAATCAGCGGCCACCACCTCGCCGCCACGCCGGTGGATCGCCACCGCCTGGTCGCCGGTGCCGCAGCACAGATCCAGGATCGGCCCCTCGGTCGGTGTGACCGCGGCCGCGGCTCGCCGTCGCCAGAGCCGATCGAGCGACGCGGAGAGCAGGTGATTCAGCAGGTCGTAGCGCGGCGCGACGGCCCCGAACATCTCCTGGATCTCGCTACTTCGCTTGCTCAGAGACGTCGCCGACCCCATGGCCGCCGAGTCTACCGGAACCCCGAAGCGGGACGAGGGGTAGTGTCCTAATAGAGCGTGACGGCTAGTCAGTTCTCCAGCCGAAGGCCCTGCTGTACCTCGCGAGCCTACGTCCACTCATCCAGTCGTAGATCTCGATCTGGGCCGTGCTGCCCTGCTGGCCGCAGTGCTCGGCGAGGAAGCGTGCGATCCCCTGCTTCGTCTCAATGTTCGAGCCTCGCCAGAGCGCGGGGTCGACGTGCGCCTGGTTGGCGTCCACGTCGAGCCTCCTGAGCATCCCGGTCGAGCGTAGAGTAGCGAGACGCTCCTCCGCCTGGAGCTGCCGCCGCGACCTGACGGCATCCCAGTACTCTGCCGTCTCTCTGTCCTTCTCGCTGCTCTGTTGAGACGGAGCCGAGGCGCTCTGCAACGTGGCGACTACGGCGATGATGCCGACCAGCATCACGACGCCGAACCCGATCAGGATCTTCTTGTCGACTGTCTTCACCGGCGGCTCCTTTTCGCTGATTGCCGCCAGAGTACCAGTTAGAATCGTACTGATCTTCAGGCGCGGCTAGGAAAGGCCGCCGAACAGCCGGGCTCCCCGCAGACCGGCCCGCCGCGCCGTCTTTGTCTGCGGGCGCACGCGGGGGTGCGGGTGGATCTAGGGCTAGACTGGCGAGAGCCAGGTGACTATGAGTACACGAAGGGCCTTCGAGCCCATCAATGGGCTTGGGAGTTCTTGCGCCGTCGCTCCGACTATCAGGATGCCTGGAAGCGTTTCTCTCGTGGGATCCGTGTGTCGGCACACGGGCTTGGCCAGGGTGCCACGATTGATTTCTCCAAGGAGCTGGAGGTTTTCAACCGGACCTTTCACCTGATGGTGCCCGCTCCGCCAACGCAGACAGCGATCGAGCTTGGCGCTTCTCTCCGTTGGGTCATGGCCCTTAGCTCGCAGGAGTCAGGTGCCGGCGTGAGCATCTTGGCGAACTGGAACCCGCTACCAGCAGAGCCACCCTTGTGGCCCGGTGGTCCCGTCTACGCAGCGCTACGCTTTTGCTTCCTGCTACCAGATGATGCTCAGCTTGAGGCCGCTAGGAAGGTCCTCGCTGAGTGCCGGCAGATTCTTGAGTCTCAGGGTCTCAAGCCCGTCGAGCCGCCCAAGGTGAAATTCTCAAGTGAGCGCTTCACTCTCTATCTGCGCCTGTTGGATGCTGAGGAAGCGGAGGCCACCGTCACCAAAAGAGCACAGGTTCTTTTCCCCGGGAAGGCTGACAGTAAGCGCAGTGCTCAACTGGCTCTACAGAGTGCCCACAAACAAAGAGACGACTATCGGGCGCTACTGTTTCGCGCAGACTGAGCGGGCGAAGATAGGCTCTTGGCATTCTTCGGGGTGAGGGTTGCCCAAGGCTATTCTTCGGGGTGAAGAGTAGTTACCTGCTGGATTCACCCGAAGAATTGAGAGCCTCTAACTTCATCTAGGCAAAGGACTTAGGCCGCCCCATAATAGACGAACGCCGGGGCTGGTACCCCGGCGGTTCGTTGAACCTGACCTAGCGGCCAAGCACCTAACATCCTCATTATGAGGCACTTGCGCCGCCGGGTCAACACCCGAAAGGGGGCGCAAGATGCGTCGATCTACGAAGCCAATCACTCCACCACCAGCTTGGTATGCGGGCTGGGCGGTCGACTGGCCGCGCCTGTTGATAGCTAGCCTCGCCGCAGCTTGCGGCGGGCGGCACGCAAGAGCACCCCGCGCATCCAAGCGGACAGTGACTCGCCTGCCGAGGCCGCCGCCTGTCGAATGGTCGCATCATCCGCGGCCGTCAGCCGGAGCCGCAGCGTCGTGGTCTGGCGCTCGTCTTCGGTTTTCGGGGGTCTTCCCATCTTCGCCATGAGACTAACTGTAGCACAGAAAAGTCTTGACAGCAAGACTTATTTATGCCACAATAAGTGCAGAATGAAGGACACGAAAACAGCCCCGGTAGGAGCGGTCACTCCCGCCGAGGCCAGACTGCCGCGCAGCGGTGCTACGCAGACTCGTCAAGCTCAGCATAGCACCGTGCGGCCCGGAGGCCCGCATGGTCTGCCACAACTGCCAACTGAGAGCCCGCAAGAACGGGCGCAACCGCAACGGCTCGCAGCGCTGGAGCTGCAAGCCCTGTCGGCGTAGCTGGACCGAAGAGCAGGACAAGCCCCTAGGCGACATGCGCCTGCCCGTAGACAAGGCGCTGCTGTGTCTCTCGCTGCTGGTCGAGGGCTCCAGCATCCGCTCGATTGAGCGTGTGACCGGAGTCCACCGCGACACGGTCATGCGCCTGCTGGTCTACGTGGGCAGCAAGTGCGAGCGGTTCATAGACGAGCGGCTGCGAGACGTGCCGGTCAAGGACGTGCAGTGCGACGAGATTTGGGGCTTCGTCGGAATGAAAGAGCGGACGAAGGCCAAGAAGCGGATTCGCAGTGCACAGCTGGGCGATGCCTACACGTTTGTCGGGATCGAGCGCGAGTCCAAGCTGGTGCTGGCTTGGCACCTGGGTCGGCGCGACGGCCGCAACACGGACGCTTTCTGCGAGAAACTAGAGCGAGCGACTGCGGGCCGCTTCCAACTCACCACGGACGGCTGGAATGCCTACCCCGATGCGCTCCACTACCACCTGGGGACACGGGCCGACTACGG
>JANQFI010000636.1 GCA_028277905.1 Chromatiaceae bacterium
AAGACAAGCCAGGCGGTATGTTTGTTGACAGAAATCGCCTAAGCTCGCGCAGTTCTTCGCTGGCTTTCTGGTTCAGCGCCGCCTCGATGCCGTAGGCCCCGATGCCCGCCTTCTCCGCCATCGATGCCCAAGTCCGCTTCCCGGACGCTGTACTTCTCGCCGCTCGCCGGCAACGCCTTGATGCGCGCGTCGGTGAACTTGAACGGGTTTGGGGTATGGTCTCGGTAGTCATGGGCTGGCCCTCCAGCGGCGGCTTGTGGCGAGAAGCCGGGCCGCAATGCCCCGACGCTGGTAGCCAGGATCCACGGCCGGGCGGGCGAGGAGCACGACCGGGATCGGGTCCGGCAAATTGCGGCATAGACGACCAGTTGCCTCGGGGACCGGCAGCGCGCCGTCGAGGCCCTTGCACTGCGACGGCCGGCCCACCGGGCGCCGTATCTGACGCTCTCCGACGAGATCGCGGCGCTGGACGGCGAGACCCGCTGGTTTTGCCCCGGGCCGCTGGCGCAGATCGAGCGCGAGTCGTTCGGGTCGTGCTCCTGGGGTCCGTCTACGAGGCGGGGGCTACGTCGGGCCTGCTGGCGTCGGCCCGACTTGGGTCTCAGTCGCCTTCGTACAGTCGTTCCACCGCCTCCCGATAGCGCTCCAGCACCTGATTGCGCTTGATCTTCAAGGTAGGCGTCTGTAGCCCGTTCTCGATGGTCCAGGGCTCCAGCGTCAGATAGACGCGGCGGATCTTGGCGTAACCCGGAAAGCTCGCCAGGGCGTCGCGCATGCGCCGGAGCATCTCCTTGTGCAGCGCCGGGTCATCCAGGCTCGCCGGGTCGTCCGGTGCCAGGCCGTATTCGCGGGCGAGGCCGGGCCAGAGATCGGCGTTCAGCACCGTCAGTGCGGCGAGGTAGGGGTGGCCCTCGCCCAGCACCAGGATCTGCTCGAACAGCGGGTCCAGGCCGAGTGCCATCTCCATGTCGCCCGGCGGCACCTTCTCGCCGTTGGAGAGGACCAGGATGTCCTTGATGCGGCCGGTGATATACAGGTAGCCGTCCTCGAAGCGCGCCTGATCGCCGGTGTGCAGCCAGCCGTCGGCATCGATGACCCGCGCTGTGGCGGCGTCATTGTTCCAGTAGCCGAGCATGTTGCAGGATCCCTTGACCTGCAGCTCCTCGTCCGGGCCTATGCGCACGCGGATGCCTCGCAGCAGTACGCCGACGCTCTTCGGACGGTTGTCCTGCAACGGGTTCACGGAGACCACCGGGCTGGTCTCGGTGAGCCCATAGCCCTGCACCAGCGGCACGCCCAGGCCGATGAAGACCCGCGCCACCTCGAACGGAAGCGGCGCGCCACCGCTCACCGCCGCGCGCATGCGCCCGCCGAGGCGCTCCAGCACAGGTGCCGCCACCTTGCGCTGCAACAGCGGCCAGAGCAAGAGCTTCGGGTGCCAGCCGGTGCGCCCCTGGCCAACCTCGAAGCGGGTCCAGCCCACGTCCACGGCGAGTCGGAACAGCTGCCTGGCCAGCGCGGAACGGCCCTCGAGCTGGTCGTTGATGCGCCGGTAGACGCGCTCGAACACCCGCGGCACGGCGATGATCGCGGTTGGGCGGATGACCCGGAGGTCGTCCGCGAGCTGGTTGATGGAGCGGGCATAGGCCACCTCCGATCCCGTCAGCATCGGGAGAAAGTAGCTGGCGGTGCGCTCCAGGGTGTGCGACAGGGGCAGGAAGGACAGAAACACGTCCTGCTGGTACACGTCCACGACCGCGAGCGCGGCATGGGCGTTGCTGAGGATGTTGTGGTGGCTCAGCATGACGCCCTTGGGCCGGCCGGTGGTGCCGGAGGTATAGACGATGGTGGCCAGCGCGTGCGGGTCGCCCTCGCGTTGCGCACGCAAGGTTGCCGGCTCCCCATCGGCCCTCGATCCGAGGGCCTGATCGGCCTGCGCCAGCCAGTCCGCGGCGGCAACGGCGCGCGGGTCCTGCGCCGCCCGCTCGCGGGCGGCGTCACGGCCGTCGACGATCACGACGCGCAGCGGCCAGGGATCATCGCCGACCGCCGCGGCGATCCGCCGCCAGCGATTGACATCCTGGATGCAGAGGAGCTTCACCGCGGCGTCCTGCAGGATGTAGGCCGCATTGTCGGCGCGGTCGTCGGTGTACAGTGGCACGGTCACCAGCCCCAGCGACAGCGCCGCCTGGTCGATGATCACCCACTCCGGGCAGTTGCGCAGCAGGATCGCCACCCGGTCGCCAGGTCGCAGGTCCTCGGCGGCCATGGCGGCATGCCAGCGCTCCACCTGAGCCGCCGTCTCGCGCCAGGTGAGCGCGCGCCACGCCGTGGTGTCACGGTCGAACCAGCGGTAGGCGACGCGCTCGGGGGAGCGGCGCACGCGGTGGTGAAAGAGCCCGTCGAGCGTGCGTGCGCGCTCGATCGGGATCAAATCCTCTGACCAGGTCATCAAGTGTCCCTCCTCGCCTCTGTCGTCGTGGCCGCAGGCTTGCGGCTTGGTGTCGCGTTCATGCTTGGTTGCGAGTCTATTGTAAAATCCAGGGCTCAACACCCGGCGGCGCACCGGCTGTGCTCCGGCAGCGCGAGTCACCCTATGCAGATCAGCGTCAACGGCGAAGCCATCGAGATCCCCGCGGATCTGGACATGGCAGGCCTCATCGAGTACCTAGGGCTCGGCGGCCGGCGTATCGCCGTGGAGGTCAATCGCGAGCTGGTGCCGCGCGGCACATTCGACGGCCAGCGGCTGCGCGCCGGCGACCGGGTAGAGATCATCCACGCCGTCGGCGGCGGCTGATCCGACCGGTAGACCCCGCAGAGACCCGAGTCCAATGCCTCAAGACCAAGCCCTCTCCGCCGCCGACGGCTTCAGCGTCGCCGGCCGCGCCTTCATGTCGCGCCTGTTGGTGGGCACCGGCAAGTACAAGGATCTGGACGAGACCGCGCGCGCCGTCGCCGCCAGCGGTGCCGAGATTGTCACCGTCGCGGTGCGCCGCAGCAACATCGGCCAGAGTCCGGACGTACCGAGCATCCTCGACGTGCTGCCGCCCGATCGCTACACCATACTGCCCAACACGGCCGGTTGCTACGACGCCGAGACCGCCATCCGCACCTGCCGCCTCTCCCGCGAGCTGTTGGACGGCCACAATCTGGTGAAGCTGGAGGTGCTGGGCGACGAGAAGACCCTGTTCCCGGACGTCGTCCAGACCATTGAGGCGGCCAAGGTCCTGGTGACGGACGGCTTCGACGTCATGGTCTACACGAATGACGACCCGATCATCGCCAAGCGGCTCGAGGACATCGGCTGCTGCGCCGTGATGCCGCTGGCCGCGCCCATCGGCTCCGGGCTCGGCATCCGCAACCCGCTCAACATCCTCACCATCGTCGAGAACGCCTCGGTGCCTATCCTGGTGGACGCCGGCGTCGGCACCGCCAGCCACGCCGCCGTGGCCATGGAGCTCGGCTGTGACGGCGTGCTGATGAACACGGCCATCGCCGCCGCCAAGGACTCGGTGCTGATGGCGAGCGCCATGCGCAAGGCCGTCGAGGCCGGCCGCGCGGCCTATCTGGCCGGGCGCATGCCTGCCAAGCGCTTTGCCTCGGCGTCATCGCCCATCGACGGGACCTTTTTCTGATCAGGATGCGAAGGCTGTGCGCAGGGGCGGACGTCGGTTGACTGTGCCAGGGGGCGGGCGAGGACGCAGCGAGAACAGGGTGTTGGATTTCAGCCGCCGGTCAACGCCAGGCACCCGTGCTTGGCCAGGCGAACGCCGACATCGACCCGGGCGGCCGTCGTTCCGTCGCTCCACCAGGCCGGCGCCAAGGGCTCGGAGACCTTCGGCCGACAGTTCGGCGTGGAGCGGGACCAAGAGCTGGGACTCCTGGCTCCAAGCTGCCCTGGGCGGCAAGCGCCTCGTTCACCAACATCGCGTCCGAGATTTCAGGCGGCCGCCTTGACCAGCGCCGCCGTGAAGTCCCGAAACAGGTAGCCGTCGACGATCGTCACCTCGGCGCCGAGCGCCTCGGCCCAGCCCTCGACCTCGGCCGGCTGGCGATAGTTGAAGGTATCGGACCAGTCGTTGCCGCGCAGCAGGTTGAACACCAGTCCGGCGCCTGCGGCCTTGTAGCAGCGCTCGACGGCGCGCTTGGTCTCGTCCCGCGTGAAGTTGTTGAGCGAGCCGCTGCAGACATACCAATCCGCCGCCGGCAGGGGATCAGTCAGCACGTCGCCGTGGATGATCTGGGCGCCGGTGCGCTCGCGCGCCACTTCCACCATGCGCTCGTGCAGGTCCATGCCGATGTATTGCCGGGGTGGGTCGTCGGCCTCCTGGAAGTAGCGCAGCAGGTCGCCGAAGCCGCAGCCGACGTCCAGGATGGTCAAACGGGCGAGCCGTTCCGGCAGCAACTCCCGCAGCACACGGAAGCGGATCTGCTGCGAGCTGTCGGAATTGAAGTGGAGGCCCTTGGCGGTGTCGCCGTACTCGGCGAGGACGCCGTTGTAGAAGTCGTGGACGCTGATGCGGGGCATGGTACTGCGGTCGGGTTGGCTCGGGTCTGGGGTTGGCCGGTGTCGGTACAATGTGTCGGGATCATAGCGCCGGGCCGCGTGCCGCGCACCAGTGCGTCCGCCCGCCCGACGCCGCCGGAATCCCTCCCGAACCTTTCGTGACCGACCTGATGACCACCGAGGAGTCTGCGCAGACCGAGCTCAAGCCGCCGCCGCACCACCGCCCCGTGCGCAGCTTCGTGCTGCGCGAGGGCCGCCTTACGGTGGGCCAGCAGCGCGCCCTGGAGACGCTGTGGCCGCGCTTCGGCTTGGACTGGTGCCCCGGCATGCCGCTGGACCCGGCCGCGCTGTTCGACCCGCCGCGGCCGGTGGTGCTGGAGATCGGCTTCGGCAATGGCGAGTCGCTGGCGGCACAGGCGGCAGCGGCACCCGAGCTGGGCTTTCTCGGGCTCGAGGTACACCGCCCCGGTGTCGGCCATCTGCTGCTGACGATCGAGCGGCGCGGACTCACCAACCTGTGGGTCATGTGCGAGGACGCCCGTGCGCTGCTGCGACCGCCCCCAGAAGGGGGTCTGCCGGACGCCTGCCTCGCCGGCGTGCAGCTCTTCTTCCCGGACCCCTGGCCGAAGCGGCGCCATCACAAGCGGCGTATCGTGCAACCGAGCTTCATGCGCGACCTGGCACGCGTGCTGGCGCCGGGCGGGCTCTTCCATGCGGCGACGGACTGGACGCCCTATGCCGAGCACATGCGCGCCGTCGCCGAGGGCCTACCCGTGTTGTTCGAGAATACGGCAGGCCCCGGCCGCTTCGCCGAGCGCCCAGCGAGTCGGCCGCTTACCAAGTTCGAGCACCGCGGCGAGAGGCTCGGTCACCGCGTCGTCGACCTGCTGTACCGGCGCCGTTGAGGCCCCTTTGTAAGGCCGGTCGCCGCCATGTCCGCGTTGCGCGTCCAGGCCCTGGATACGGCCGTGCTCCGGTCGGTTGACCTCCAGGTCGAAGCCGGCGAGCTCGTGTTTCTTTCTGGTCCGTCCGGTGCCGGCAAGAGCCTCCTGCTGCGGGCCATCGCGGACCTGGACCCGAGCGCCGGGCAGATCTGGTGCGGTGATGTCGGTCGCTCGTCGATCCCGGCACCGGTCTGGCGGCGGCGGGTCGGCCTGCTGCCGTCGGAGTCCGGCTGGTGGGATGAGCAGGTGGGCGGGCACTTTCCGGCGCGCGTGCATGACCGCCTTGGCTTGTCGGAGCTCTTGGCGCGGCTCGGTTTTCGGGCTGCGGTGCTCGACTGGGAGGTGCGCCGGCTCTCCACCGGCGAGCGCCAGCGCCTGGCCCTGGCGCGGCTCTTGGTGAACCGACCGGAGGTGCTGCTGCTGGACGAGGCCACCGCCAACCTGGATCCGGATAACCGTGGCCGCGTGGAGGCGGTCATCGCCGACTACCGCGCCGAACAGGCGGCGGCGGTGCTCTGGGTCAGTCACGACCGCGAGCAGCGCCTGCGGATGAAGGGTCGCCGGCTGACGATCCGCGACGGCCGTCTCGAGCCTGAGCCAGGCGCCGGGACCGGGCTGGGGCTGCACCCATGAGCCTGATCTCCCTTGGGTCGCTGGACCTAGCGCTGGCAGCCGGGCTGGTGCTGCTGTTATCGGCGCTGTCCTGGCGCCACAGGCTCGGCGTGGAGCGGCGCATGCTCATCGCCGCCGCCCGCAGCACGGTGCAGCTCGTGCTGCTGGGGCTGGTGCTGAAGGTGCTGTTCGAGACGACCCATCCGGCACCGATCCTGCTGCTCGCCTTGGTGATGCTGTCGGTGGCGGGATGGGAGGTCCTGGCGCGGCAGCAGCGGCGCTACCGCGGCCTTTGGGGCTACGGCATCGGCGTGCTGTCGATGTTCCTGTCGTCCTTCAGCGTCACGGTGCTGGCGCTGACCCTGATGATCCGCGTCGAGCCCTGGTACCAGCCGCAATACCTGATTCCGCTGTTGGGCATGCTGCTCGGCAACACCATGAATGGCATCGCCATCGCGCTGGATGGCCTCACCCGTCAGGCGCACGACGCCCGCGACCGCATCGAGGCGCAGTTGATGCTCGGTGCCACCTGGGGAGAGGCCATCGCCGACATTCGCCGTGACGCGCTGCGCTCGGGGCTGATCCCCGTCGTCAACGCCATGGCCACCGCCGGCCTCGTCAGCCTGCCGGGCATGATGACGGGCCAGATCCTCGCCGGCAGCCCGCCCATGGAGGCGGCCAAGTATCAGCTGCTCATCATGTTCCTGATCGCCGCCGGCACCGGATTCGGCAGCGTCGCGGCGTTGTGGATCGGCTCCCGGCGGTTGTTCGACGAGCGCTCGCGGTTGCGGCTGGACCGGCTTGCGTCGGGGCGGAGATAGGGCGTCAGGCGCACCGCCGCGGTGCATCCGGCGTCGACTTATTCGCTTCCGGGGACACCAATCTAGCCCGTATATGGTCTCCTCCCGACTTCGACTATTCGGGGGAATTTGCGTAACTTCTCAAAAACTCGGGGCACAGTGCTCGCCGCTGCGGCGCGCTCGCGGATGATATCGGGCCATGGAGGGATGTTGTCGTGGCGTCCGGATGCGCTCGCCGAGATCGTCCCCTAAGGAGACGCCGAGCTTGCGACAAGTCTCTTTCAAGCTGGCGAAGCCGTCACGACAGTGTCTGCCCAGATCGCTGGGCGTGCCACCACTTGATCGCTGGTTCACGGTCCCGAAAGGTCGGCACTACAGCAAGATTCGGCACTCGCCGCTCCATTAAATCACCGTTTTCGGCGCTAAAAACGGTCCAAAATCAGCCAATTCCGGGTCGAATAGTCGAAGTCGGGCTAGGGCACTCATGACACTAGATTCCCGAATTGCACGACGAAGGACATGAAGGATTCTGTAGGGATCTTGTACTCGCCCTTGGCAAGCTCAAGCGATGGGTGCAGGGCGATTACATATCCGATAATACTAATGAGGCTTCGCCTCAGACCAACGGGCAATTATGTTGCTGCAGTGCATAAAGAAGCTTGGTGGTCTTGGTGGTCTTGGTGGTCGACTACTCTCCCTGCGTCGCGGTTTCGGGCTTCGCTGTATGGGGTCGCCTGCCTTCAGTACTTGACGCTGGATTTCTACTGACCACCTCTTCATTTGGGTCAGTCAGGATACGAACAATTCTTGCGAGCTTGGACTCGGGCATTGCTGCAGTTGCAATGAAGATTATCATCGCAAAAAGCAGCGAGTAAAGCAATGCGCCAGTTATACTAGCTCCCACGTTGGGCCAGAACTTCGTACGCTTGTGAACTTCGTGCTTAATTGGGTCCAGAGATATGCGTGTGCCCGACAGATTCCGCGTACTCCTCAGCGTACTCTCTTAGTAGATTCTTGGATTGTTCCCTCAGAGATTCGAGAGCCGCACCATTTTCGTCCTTAAACGTCAAGATGATGGACCTGAGGTGATCCTCGGCAGGAGGTTTCCCTTCCTCCTTGCTGAATTGCTCGATGAACTGGTGCTTATGTAATGCGTACTGAGCGTACGCGATCATTCCTGCAACCCTATCGAACTTCGACAAATTGCCCTCGGAGGGTAACAATCTGCTGAAAACAACCGCGTCTTCTTGGCTGATCGTTATCGCAGGATCACTAGGTTCCGAACTTGCACTGCCGCTCGTGTCACTACCGGCCGTCATTGTCTTCACGTCCCTGAAGCCTTCTTTCAGCATCAACAAAAATATTTGCTACTCCTCCAACATTGATACTGCCGGTGGCCCCTGCTTGCGAGATTGCGACGCTAATTGCCTTCGCGTGAGGATTGGTGGGTAGCCTTGTCTCGTGTCTAACTTTCGCGGTCTCTGCGAGCCTACCTATCTTTTTCGCAGTCTCCGCCATTACCTCTTCCTGAACCCAATGTGGAAGCTGATTCAGAGGCTCGCCGTCGGGGTTAACGGTCTGTAGAGCTCCCAATGCGCCGGCGATAGCAACTGGGCGGACCAATATGGGATAGATGGGCAAAGCTCGTTCCTGCGCCGCCCGCAATAAACTTGGCAATTCGATGTTAGCGATGAAGTCAGAAGCAAGATAATCGGGGCTGATGATCAGGACCACGGCGCTTGCAGATTCGATAGAGCGTTGTACTGCGGTGCGCCAGTTCTCGCCTAGGGCAATGTCGGCATCGGTCCACAGCTCAAAGTCACCTGTAGCGGTTAATGGGCGCAGGTGCTCATACAGACGTTTGACCCAAGGTACGTCTTTTCTAGAGTAGCTGACAAAAACGTTCTTCATGGGCTGGGTCCCTCGGTACCCCGCGGTGGCCAGAACCGATTGGGTGATGTTCAGATGCGCATAAGGCGCGCGGTTCCATCGGACCAGAAATCTTCGCTGATGTCTATAGCAGGGTTAGCCGCGGACGCCCCTTTTCTGCGCGGAGGATTAGCCGGGGACGCGGCAGCGGATGCACCTGAGTGGTGTCCACCGACTGTGCAACGATGAATTCTGTGACGAACATGCCCAGCCGCGGCATCTGGCTGCTCTTCGCGTTGCCGAGGGCGCTGCGGTCTTCGCGCTATCGGTGCCACGCATTGTCGATGGAGAGGGACAAGACGCGGTCTCCCAGCCCGGGTCCCTGTGCCGCGAGCTGGCGATGGCGGTCGCCGTGGTCACATCGGCGTGTCCCTGCCCATTCGTCGGCGCCGCTGACCTCGCCCCCATCAGCCTCGCCAGCTGGGTCAAGACGCCAAGTCCGGGCTCGGTGCCGCCGCGGCGTCTCGTCGTGGCGCCGCCGGCTTGCGCCAGGGCCTCGGAGATGGCGCCACTGGGGCACCCCGCTTCGACCTGCCCTGGGCCAACAGGCATAATCCCGGCATTCGCCCGGATGCCATGGCCGGATGCCATGGCCGGATGCCATGGCCGGATACCATGGCCGGCTTGCAGCCCGGTCCCGCTATGCCTGATCAGCGCTCGCGCACCGACTTCTACAACCTCTACCGGCAGGGCCTGATCCGCGCAGCGGTCTGCGTGCCCGAGGTCCGTGTCGCGGCCTCCGGCTTCAATGCGCGCGCCACCATCGAGCTGGCGCAGCAGGCGCATGACGCCGGTGCCGTGGTGGCGCTCTTCCCGGAGCTCGGCCTCACCGCCTACAGCAACGAGGATCTGTTCCACCAGCAGGCGCTACTGGACGGCGGTCTCAGGGCGCTGGCGGAGGTCGTCGACGCGAGCCGGAAGCTGCGCCCGCTGCTGGCGGTCGGCCTGCCGTTGGCGGTGGACGGCAGGCTCTTCAACTGCGCCGTCGCCGTGCGCGCGGGCCGGGTGCTGGCGGCGATGCCCAAGACCTACCTGCCGAGCTACCGGGAATTCTACGAAAAGCGCCAGTTCGCCGACGCCGCGGCCGCCGTCTCCACCGCGATCGAGCTGTTGGGGCAATGGGTGCCCTTCGGCAACGATCTGCTGCTGGAAGCCGCCGACGTCCCGGGCCTGACCCTACATGTGGAGCTCTGCGAGGATCTCTGGACGCCGATCCCGCCCAGCAGCTACGCCGCGCTGGCAGGTGCGACGGTGTTGCTGAACCTGTCTGCCAGCAACATCACCATCGGCAAGGCCGCCTACCGCAACGACCTCATCGCCGCCCAAGCGGGCAAGTGTATCGCGGCCTATCTCTACTCCGCCGCCGGTCCCGGCGAATCCACCACGGATCTCGCTTGGGACGGGCATGCGGTGATCTTCGAGCAGGACCGACTGCTCGCGGAGTCCGAGCGCTTCCCGGCCGGCTCGCAGCTGGTGTTGGCGGATCTCGATCTCGATCTGCTCCAGGCGGAGCGATTGCGGTCCACGAGCTTTCGCGACAACGCCGGGGCGCATCGCGAGCGGCTGCGCTCGTTGCGGCGTCTGTCGTTCGCTTTGGATCTGCCCGCCGGCGACTTGGGCCTGAAGCGTCGCGTGCAACGCTTCCCGTACGTACCAGCCGGCGCCGCCGAGCGCGATGCCCTGTGCTACGAGGCTTACAACATCCAGGTGCATGGGCTCGCCAAGCGGCTCAGGGCGAGCGGCATCCGGCGCATCGTCATCGGCGTGTCGGGCGGGCTCGACTCCACCCAAGCCTTGCTGGTGGCGGCGCAGACCATGGACCGGCTCGGGCTGCCGCGCGCCAATGTGCTGGCGTTTACCATGCCGGGCTTCGCGACCAGCAGCAGGACGCGCGACAACGCCCGGGCACTGATGCGTGCGCTGGGTGTAGCGGCCGCCGAGATCGACATCCGGCCATCATGCATGCAGATGCTGAAGGATCTGGGCCATCCCTTCGCCGCCGGCGAGGCGGTCTACGACCTCACCTTCGAGAATGTGCAGGCCGGCGAGCGGACCAGCCACCTGTTCCGGCTCGCCAACCAGCACGACGGCCTGGTGCTCGGCACCGGTGATCTGTCCGAGATCGCGCTCGGCTGGTCCACCTATGGCGTCGGCGACCACATGGCGCATTACAACGTCAACGCCTCGGTGCCCAAGACCCTGATCCAATACCTGATTCGCTGGGTCATCGCCACCGGACAGTTCGACGCCGCCACCAACTCGACCCTGCAGGCCATCCTGGACACCGAGATCTCACCGGAGCTGGTGCCCGCGGGGGGCGCCGACGGCGAGCTCGACGGTGGAGGCCTGCAGAGCACCGAGGCCAGGATCGGCCCCTACGAGCTGCAGGACTTCAACGCTTTCCACATCACCCGCTACGGCCTGCGACCCAGCAAGGTGGCCTTTCTCGCCTGGCACGCCTGGCATGACAAGGCCGCCGGCGACTGGCCCGACAATCTGCCGCCGGAGCGCCGCAACCAATACGACCTCGCGACGATCAAGCACTGGCTCGAGGTCTTCTGCTGGCGCTTCTTCCAAATCAGCCAGTTCAAGCGCAGCTGTGCCCCCAACGGCCCCAAGGTGGGTGCCGGCTCGCTGAGCCCGCGCGGCGACTGGCGCGCCCCGAGTGATGCGGAGGCAGAGGTCTGGCTAGACGAGCTGCGCCGCAATGTGCCGGAAGCCTGACCGTATCAGCCCGGCATTCCCGCTTCGAGGTCGAAATCAGGACCCGCTCCCTGAAGGCGAACGGAAGGCGAACGGAAGGCGAACGGAAATCCTGCGCCATTGGGCCTGTTCTTCTCCGGCGATGGCCCGATTGCCAGACTAGCGTCAGACCAGCGTGCGGGCTTCGATGACGGGTTATTCGGTGTCGGGGTCTATGCCCAGCTCCCTTAGCAGTGCGGCGAGCTTCTCGGCGCGGGCTTGCTCGGCGTCGGCGCGTTGCCGCTCGGCTTCCGCGCGCTGGCGCTCGGTCTCCGCGCGCTGGCGCTCGGTCTCCGCGCGCCGGCGCTCGGCCTCCGCGCGCTCGTGCTCTGCAGCCGCCCGCTCGCGCTCGGCCGCGGCTTGGGCCATCGCCGCGAGCGCGGATTCGGGTGGCGTGGGAATCAGGCTTCCGTCGGCGTCGAAGTACCGCAGCTTGCCGTCGATAACGCCGAGGTGCAGCGCCAGCACCTCGCTCCAGCGCAGCCCGTCAGCGTTGGGCAGGATCGGCTCATAGATCCGCCGGGGGCCGAGGCGCAGGGCCTCGAATTCGCCGCCGATGGGGTCGAGCCAGACGTACTCGGGTGTGCGGAAGATGTTCTGGTAGTGGGCGCGCTTGTCGGTCTTGTCGGTCTTGGCGGTGGCGTCGGACAGCAGCTCGACGATCAGGTCGGGGTAGCGACCGCCCTCTTCCCAGACCACCCAGGAGCGCCGTGGCTCGGGCGAGACGCCGAGCACCAGGAACATGTCCGGCCCGATGAAGCGCCGCCGGCGCAGCTCGTCGTGGTCGTAGTAGATGGACAGGTTGGCGCCGATGAAGTAGTCGTGGCGATCGCGCCAATGCCAGTCCAGGGTGGTCTGCAGCAGCACGAGCTGGCGTTGGTGCTGAACGGTTTCCATCTGCGGCTCGTCGCTGTCCAGGGTGTGGCCGTCTGGCATGCGCGCGGCGAAGTCCCGCGCGGTCTCGGGCATCGGCGTCTCGGCACAATCAGCGAGCTCGGCGGTCATGGTGCTTGGGTCCGGGTTGCGCACGTTTGTCTTCTGCGGCTCGATCCTAGGCCGCTCAGGGACGCCAGACAAGCCTGGGCCACTGCTTCGGCGCCGCAATGCGACTGACGATGGCACAGGGATCGAAATCGAAGTCGGGATCGCGTTCGCAATCGATCCCGATCCCGATCGACCCCGAGTGCAGACCTCGCTCGGAGATAGGCCTAGGCCTTCCTGCCGAGCCGCCGGTAGCGGGACCTTGGAGCACGCATATCGCCTAAGGCGTGACTGGAATATAGACGAACGCACGCGGTACGCCCGCGCCCTGGATCTCGATGGCTTGGGGCTTGTAGTAGTTGCCGAGGTCGACGGTCTTGCCGGCAGGATAGGTGCCGAGCCTGATCTCGTTCCCGGTAACGGCATACTCGCCGTCGCCAGGGGGCATCTCCAGCAGGACGCGGCAGGGGGAGATGGCGCAGCGGCCGGTGTCGCCCGGCCCGACGGTGACCGTGATCGCCCCGGACGGGAAGCGGTCCGAGCTGGCGCAGCCGCCGGCGGCCGCCAGCACCGCCAGCAGCCCAATAGATAGTAGAGGATGTGCTCCAACCATCGCGTCAGACACCGCGTACCGCCCGATCCATGCGCGCCTTGGCGTCCTGCCAGGCTGCGGTGTCGACGCCTGTGGTTACGGCCAGTTCCATGAGGGCGTAGACCAGCTGGCGAGCCTCGGCGTCCATGTCTTTGAGCTTGGCGAGCTTGAACAGCCAGCCGGCGCGCGCGTATTCGAGGGTGTTGATCAGTGCGTAGAGGGTGAGCGCATTGGCGGACTCCGGTGCCGCCTCGATCAGGGCGAGGCTGCGCGCGAGGGCGTCGTCGGTGCCGGCCATGCTCAGGTCACTCCCCCGCGACGGTCATGCGGTCGATGAGCCAGGAGCCGGTGGTGATGCTGCTGGCGAAGTCGCAGTCGTTGCCAACTGCCACGAGGCCGTGGAACATATCCTTGAGATTGCCGGCGATGGTGATTTCCTCGACCGGGTACTGGATCTCGCCATGCTCCACCCAGAAGCCGGTGGCGCCGCGCGAGTAGTCGCCGGTGATCATCTTCACACCCTGGCCCATCAGTGAGCTGACCAACAGCCCGCGATCCAGGCGCCGAATCATCGCCTCGCGGTCGTCGCTGCCGAGGCCGATGCTCAGATTGCGCGCGCCGCCGGCGTTCCCGGTGGTCGTCAGGCCCAGCCTGCAGGCGGAATACTGGTCCAGTAGCCAAGTCTTGAGTACACCGCCGGTTACCAGATCCTTGGCCGTCGTCGCCACGCCGTCACCGTCGAAGGGGGCGCTGGCGAGCCCACGCGGGCGGTGCGGCTCCTCGAAGATGCGCACGAAGTCAGGGAAGATCGGCTCGCCGAGCTCGTCCATCAGGAAGCTCGTCCGCCGGTACAGGTTGCCACCGCTGATGGCGCCGGCGAGGCTCCTGAGCAGCCCGATGGCCACATCGGCGCGGAACAGCACCGGCACCTCGCAGGTACCCAAGCGCCGGGCATTGAGCCGGCCGACGGCGCGCTCGGCGGCGCGGCGGCCGACGCCCGCGGCGTCTTCCAGGTCCTCCGGCGCCCGGGCTGTGGTCCACCAGTAGTCGCGCTGCATGGACTCGCCCTCCTTGGCCACCACTGCGCAGCTCAGCTCGTGGCGGGTGCTCGGGTAGCCGCCGATGAAGCCATGGCTGTTGCCGTAGACCGAGAGTCTCGCGTCGGTGCCAAAGCTTCCGCCCTCGGAGTTGACGATGCGCGGGTCGGCGCGGCGGGCGGCATCCTCGCAGGCAATGGCGATGTCCACCGCCTGGTCCACGGCGATGTCCCAGGGATGGTGCAGGTCGAGGTCGGGTAGATCGATGGTCAGAAGCTCCGCCGGGGCGAGGCCGGCACAGCGATCCTCCTGGGTGTGTGTGGCGATGCTGCAGGCCTGACGTGCCGCGTCGCGGACGGCGCCTGGGCTGAGGTCGGACGTGCTCGCCGAGCCCTTGCGGTTGCCGAAGTAGACGCTGATGCCGAGACCCTGGTCACGGGTGTGCTCGACGGTCTCCACCGCCCCGAGACGCACCGAGAGGTCGAGGCCTGTGCTGCTGCTTACGACCGCCTCGGCGGCCGAGGCCCCGAGCCGCTTCGCCTCCTTGAGCAGGTCTTCAATGGTCTGTTCGAGCCGCCCGAGGCGGTCCGCGGTGCTTGCCTTAGCCAGGTTGGGCATGGAATCCGGGATCCCTGTTCTGTATCGGTCTGGGTGTGATGGTGCAGCTTGCCGGTCGCGGCCGGCGTGCCTGGTCAGCCGGCGGTGCCGCCCACGGTGAGCGCGTCCACCCTGAGCGTGGGCTGACCGACGCCGACGGGTACGCTCTGGCCGTCCTTGCCGCAGGTGCCGACGCCCTCGTCGAGCCTGAGGTCCTTGCCCACCATGCTGACGCGGGTGAGCACGTTCGGGCCGTTGCCGACCAGGGTGGCGCCCTTGACCGGCCGGCCCAGCTTGCCGTTCTCGATGAGGTAGGCCTCGCTCGTCGAGAAGGTGAACTTGCCGGACGTAATGTCCACCTGACCACCGCCGAAATTGACGGCATAGAGGCCTTTGTCCACCGAGGCGATGATCTCGGCCGGATCCTTGTCGCCGGGGAGCATGTAGGTGTTGGTCATCCGGGGCATGGGCAGGTGCGCATAGGACTCACGCCGTCCATTGCCGGTGGGCGTCATAGCCATGAGCCGGGCATTCAGCTTGTCCTGCATGTAGCCGGCGAGGATGCCGTCTTCGATCAACGTCGTGCAACTTGTCGGCGTGCCCTCGTCATCGACGCTCAGCGAGCCCCTGCGCTCCGGCAGGGTGCCGTCGTCCACCACGGTGACACCTGCCGCTCCCACCCGCTCGCCCAGGCGCCCGGCAAAGGCCGAGGTGCCCTTGCGGTTGAAGTCCCCTTCCAGCCCGTGGCCCACGGCCTCGTGCAGCAGCACGCCGGGCCAGCCCGCGCCGAGCACCACCGTCATGGTGCCTGCGGGTGCGGGGCCGGCCTCCAAGCCTACCAGGGCCTGCCGCACCGCCTCGCGGGCGAAGCCCAGCGCACGATCCTCTTCCAGGAAGTAGCGCAACTCCCGCCGCGCGCCTCCACCACTGTGGGCCTGCTCGCGTTGGCCGTCCTCCTCCACGACGACGCTGACGTTCATGCGGATCAATGGGCGCACGTCCGCACTCATACTGCCGTCGTCGCCGATTACCAGGATGGTGTCCTGCACCGCGACCAGGCTCGCGGTGACGCGGGTCACGCGCGAGTCCGCGCGGCGGGCCTCCGCGTCCACCTGCCGCAGCAGTTCTACCTTGGCGGCGTCCTCCAGGCTCTCGATGGGATTCAGCGGCCGGTACAGCTGCCGCGCCGCCGGCAGGGTACCGGCACGCACGCTGCCGTCGGCGCCGGAACCGGCGATGGCACGTGCCGCCTCCGCCGCCTCCACCAGGGCTGGGAAGGCCAACTCGTCGGAGTAGGCGAAGCCGGTCTTCTCGCCGGCGATGGCCCTGAGCCCGGCGCCCTGCTCGATGCTGAAGTTGCCGTCGCGGATGATGCCGTCCTCCAGCACCCAGGATTGCAGGCGGCTCGATTGGAAATAGATGTCGGCGGCATCGATGGCAGGGCTGTGCAAGGCCCCGGCGAGGCGCTCCAGATGCCCGTCGTCGAGGCCGACGGGGCTGAGGATCTGGGTGCGGGCAATAGCTAAGGTGTCGGTCATTCTTTGCGAGTGCGCAGTGCGTGGTGAGAAGTGCGGGAGGATTGCGGATGCGCGCTCCAGTGCTCGGGTGAGCAGCCAGGGGCCTTGGGACATGCTTGGAGTTTCCGAGACGATGGGGTTGCCGGAGCATTGCGCAACGGCTGTGCTCGCGTCGCTAGTGCTTTGCTGCGGAAGTTCCGAGACCGGGATCCCCTCGTTGTCGTTGTCCTAACCGCAATCGTAGTCGAATATCCGCACGGTCGAGACCGCGATCACAACAACGACGACGATAACGACAAAGACAACGATCTGAGACGGTCTCGGGACATTCGCACTGCTGCACCAGGGCGATTGCCGGAGAAAAACACACCGAATGGCGTAGGATCTTCGTGCGCCTACTCGTTCGCCTCCTTCTTCGCCTCCAAATGAGCGGCGGCGGGCGCATCGCCCAGCCCCGTGCCCCTTGCCGCGACGCAGAAGGCGGGCGAAAAGGCAAGCCAGGCGGTCTGTTCTTGACGGCAATCGCCTCAGATCCTGGCGTCAGCCCTTCTCATCGCACGCCGCACCAGCTTACTTGCATTTGAGGTGACGGTGCTCCAGCACTGGGAAGCTGCGCCGCAACGAGTCCTGGAAGCCAAGGTCGATGGGGGAGCAGATGCAGCCGGTGCCGCGGGGCACCTCTGCGAGTATGGCACCCCAGGGGTCGACGATCATGCTATGGCCGTAGGTTTCGCGCCCGCTCAGGTGGTAGCCGCCTTGGGCCGCAGCCACCACGTAGGCGAGGTTCTCGATGGCGCGGGCGCGCACCAGGGTCTCCCAGTGGGCCTTACCGGTGACGGCGGTGAAGGCCGCCGGCACCGCCAGCAGCTCCACGCCGCTGTCCAGCATGTGGCGCATGAGCTCCGGGAAGCGCAGATCATAGCAGATGACGATGCCGAGGCGGCCGAACGGGCTGTCCACGACCACTGGGTCGCCGCCCGACTCGATGGTGGCGGACTCCTCGTAGCGCTCATCGGCACCCGGTAGCTTCACGTCGAATAGGTGGATCTTGTCGTAGCGGGCGACGCGCACGCCTTGGTCGTTGAATATCAAGGCTGCGGCCCGCATGCGCTCCGGGCGGGTCGAGCGCAGCGGAACGGTGCCGCCGACCAGCCAGACGCCGTAGCGCGCGGCGGTCGCGGCAAGGAAGCCTTGCAGGTGTCCGTCGCCGTCGGCCTCGATCAGATGCAGTGTGTCGCGGTCCTGGCGGCCCATGAAGGCAAAGCTCTCCGGCAGCACGACCAGGCCGGCACCGGCGTCGGCGGCATCGCGGATCAGCCGCTCCGCCTCCAACAGGTTGGCGTTGACGTTGGGACCACTGGCCATCTGCAGGGCCGCGATCCGAGGCTTCGAGCTCATTGAAGGTCACTCTGCCAGCGCGTGCCGTTGCGGCTCGGGATCCGGAGCAATGGCCGGACCCGACACGCGCGTGAGGGTTCGGTAAAGACCGCGCAACGATAACATCCCGACCCCTCTGCGCGCAGGTCAGGCTATGCCGGGCGGTGCGGATGATGCAATGGCGGGCTCAGTCCGTGTCCAGGAAGGGGCTGACGGGCTGCGCAGTACGGCCCTCGTCGCTGCGCGTGCCGCCGGCCGGACGGCTATCCGGCGTGCGGCCATTCTTGCGACTCGTCGCCTGCTGCGGCACCAGCAGGTCTGGCAGCGAGGGCAGCCTGCCGTTGCCGGCCACCCGCTGGACCCGGGGCGCCGACCAGGGGCCTGTGATGCTGTACTCGTAGCTCGCCAGCTCGCTCACCCTGTCGCCGCTCACCTTGTCCGCCAGGTACACGGCCGCACCCACGAGCGGCCCTCCGGCGACCGCGCCGGCAATGGCCACGCCGGTGCCGATCTTGGGTGTCACCCGCGCGCGCTGATCGAAGGTCTCGGCGATGAGATCCGCGACGCCGCGAATGCGGATGTCGGCCGTGGGGGCCAGGATGTGCAGCCGGTCGATGCGCGCCTGGCCGTTGCCGATGCTGATGCGCCCGTCCATGGAATCGAAGGCGAAGCCCGCGTCCACCACGTCGCTGAAGTCCAGGGTCAGGCGCCGATCCAGCGCCGCTAGGTTGAGCACGGCGAGCATCCGCCCGAGGCCGGGCTCCACGGCCAGCATGCGCCCTTCGCCGATGGAGAGCTCCATGCTGCCGCGGGTGCGGGCGAGGCTGAAGCCGCCGGGATCACCGGGCCAGGTGAGCGCGAGCTCGGCCTTGGACGGTGCACCGGCGAGCTCGCTGTAGAGGCCGGCGGTTTGTAGCAGTCGGCCCAGATCTTCGCTATCGAGGCGCAGGTCGATGCTGGTTTGGGTGTAGTCGGTGCGGTCGCGGGTCCAGGCACCGCCGCCGCCGGCCCTCACGAGCGGACCAGTGAGGGAGAATTCGTGCACCCGGATGCCGTTGTCGACGCGCGCGAGGTCCAGCCGGAGCCGGCCCAGGGCATGGGCGCCACGGCGCAGGGCCTCGACTCCCAGCGACAGGGCCGGCAATTCGCGGGGGTCCAGGGCCGGCGCGTCGCCGTGGGAGCGGCTCTTGGAATGGCCGTGGGAGCGGCCGGTGCCCGCCAGCAGCGGGCCTATGTCCAGCTTGTCGAGCCGGATCGCGATCGGCGTGCCGCGCGCGGCATCACGGCCTGGCAGGCTGACACTGCCGCTGACGTCGGCGGCCTCGAGGCCGATGCGCCAGCCGCCGTCGCGGGCCGGCATCAGCGCGGCATCGAGGTC
>JANQFI010000645.1 GCA_028277905.1 Chromatiaceae bacterium
TGGTGCGCCCTGTTGGACTCGAACCAACGACCACCTGATTAAAAGTCAGATGCTCTACCAACTGAGCTAAGGGCGCGTTGGGATAGGCGCCGTAGTCTAGCGCAGCGGCGCGGTGGCCGGAAGCGCACCGGCGGCGTCGGCGTCTGTCGGGGCGGGTGCTGCTCGCTCTCCCGGGGTCAGGTGTATCGGGTGCCTCGGCTGTGGGCGCGCAGGTGTGATGCGGTGCGCGCGGCGGGTCAGTTCCTTTGGGGCGTCGAGTCTATCGGGGCTCAGCGGTAGCGGGTGGGGTCCGGCAGGCCGGCGACGCGGAAGCCTTCGGCGCGCAGGCGGCAGGAGTCGCAGCGAGCGCAGGCGCGGCCTTGGTCGTCGGCCTGATAGCAGGAGAGGGTCAGGGCATAGTCCACGCCGAGCTCGGTGCCACGGCGGATGATCTCGGCCTTGCCGAGGTCGATAAGGGGGGCGCGGATGCGCGGTGCATTGCCCTCGACGCCGGCCTTGGTGGCGAGGGCGGCGAGCTCTTGGAACTTGGCGATGAAGGTAGGGCGGCAGTCGGGATAGCCGGAGTAGTCCAGGGCGTTGACGCCGATGACGATCTCGCCGGCGCCAGCGGCCTCGGCGAGGCCCAGTGCGAGGGCGAGAAGCAGGGTGTTTCGGGCCGGTACATAGGTGACGGGGATGCCGTCGGTGGGCGCCTCAGGGACGCCGATGGCGGCGTCGGTGAGGGCGGAGCCGCCGATGGGACGCAGATCCAGCGGTATGATGGTGTGGGCGACGGCGCCGAGGTGGTGTGCGACGGCGCGGGCGGCTTCGAGCTCGGCGCGGTGGCGCTGTCCATAATCGACACTGAGCGCATGGCAGTGCAGACCCTCCGCGCGGATCATGGCCAGGGCGGTAGCAGAGTCGAGGCCGCCGGAGAGCAGGACGACGGCGGCGCGCTGATCCAGAGCGGACATGGTGGCGATGGGCGGGGCTGGGCTCGGTGGGGCCAGCGCTTAGTGTAACGGCGGCGGCCCCGAGGACAATACGCGATGCGGGCCCACTGGCGATCGCGGGAGCTGCGCCGGAATCGGGGCCAATGCTGGCAGCTCGCTGCGCACCGCCGCCGCCGGTTGCGCAGGAGGCCGCCAGCAAGTCTGCGCTTCGCCATACCTTGCGCACGGCGTTGTTTGATTTCAGGATACCCTGTCTGGCCCGATGCGCCGGCGTAGCCAAACCGTGGCAACTATTCGTGAGCAAAGCGGCTAGGCTTATGCAGAGCATGTACTGTAAGCGCGTTGCTGCTGAGCCCGCGGCTACCGGGCGCATGGCGCATGGCGCATGCACACATGGGACGACCCAGAGCGACGCAGATGTCCGTTTCGATCGCCGCGGTTCTCGGCGAGTTCAAACAGATCGAGCAACGCAGCCCGGAGGATGTGGCGGTGCTGATGACGCCGCTGCTGCGCGCGCTGGAGGCGGTGCGTGACGGCCGGGAGCCGCAGCTCGACCACCCCCAGGTTATGGCCATCGCCAACAGCCTGGCGCAGACGGCGGCGCAGGCGGGCGACGTGGATGCGGCGGTTGCCATCGCCACGGCCTCGGCGGAGTTGGAGCAGCTCTCGCCGGAGGCATTCGCGCCCCGTGGTGATGGCGCGGGAACTGGAGCGGCGGCCGCGGCGCAGTCTGCACCGAGCGCCACGGCAGCGGCGCCCGCAGAGCGCCCGCTGCGCCGAACCTTCGCAAATCCCTATCACCAATTGCTGGGCATCATCGGCGTATGCGGGCTGAGCTACGCGGGTTATCTGGAGATTCAGGCCCGCATCCAGCCCGGCTCCGTTGCCGGCTGGCTGCTGACCGGCTCGTCCAGCCTGTTCGCGCTGGCCGTAGCCCTCGCCTGGCGACGCTTCGTGGTGCGCCGCGACCGCGGGCCCGTGCTAGCCGTGCTGGCGCTGGTGTTCGCCATTAGCGCCGCCGGCTGGGCGGTGCAGACGGCGCTGAACCTGCGCCCGCAGATCGCAACCGCTCTGCATGGTGCAGCGCCCGCGGCCTCGGTGGCCGCCGCCGCTGCGCCCAACACCGCGCCTGAAGGGTCGGAGACCAATGCCGATGCGACGGCTGCAGGTCGGATGGAGACGCCGACCACCGCCCCAATCGCCTTCTGGATGCTGGGCCCGACACCAACCGCGGGGACGACCCGCATGCCTGGGCAGACGGCCGATGCGGTGGTGGCGAGGGCCAGCACCGGCACCGACGCAACGCGCCCGCAGACCGAGATAGCCGGAGCGCGTACGGCCGAGGATGGCGGGCCAGCCGCGGCACTGCCGCTGGGCCGCCCGAGCGGCCCCTTACCGCAAGTGGCGGCCCGGGTGGCGAATCCGCCGCCGCGGCAGCCTGAGACCCCGGTGGAGCGCTATCGCGACCTGTTGGAGCACGAGGTAGTGGTCGTGGACAGCAAGGGCTTGCGCCACGAGGGCAAGCTCACTGGTGTCAGCAACCATGGCGTGACCCTGCTTATGGAGGTAGAGCTTTTCGGCCAGCCGATCCTGGCGCAACGCTTCTATCTGTTCGACAGCATCGAGAAGCTACACGCAAAATGACCTAAGGCGATTGCCGGAAACAAACATCAGACCTCCCGAAATCGAGCGGAAAGCGACCAGAATATTGGACAATTTTTCACCCACATCACTGGATTGGGGTGAGCGGCATTTATTAAAAACAGTCACTTACCAATTTCCGTTTGCCGCAAATCGTCCAATATTTAGAAATATTTAATTAATTCAATGCATTACAGTATTTTTGGACAGTGTGTTCGGGAGGTCTGGACCTAAGTCCGCGCTCGGTCAGGCTGCCGCGACGTCGGTGTCCGCCCGCGCCGCGCGAGCGCTACGCCAAGAAGGGTCGGCATAACCCTAGCCGGGCCATGGCCGAGCAGCGCCGCCGGCGAGTGCAGCGCAGGCATCGCGAAGCCAAATGCATCGCAGTCGGGCGATGGCGGAGCCGATACACTAACGGCCTACACGCCAAGCGAAGGGGGTGCCGCTGGACCGGCCTTGGCAGCCCCGGGTAGCACCAGGTGCACAGCCCAGATGCGCAGCGAGCAAAAGGGGGAAGCCACTATGCCGAGACCGAGCTTCATGTCCTACGCTGTCGTCATGCGGCTGCTGACCATGCTCATCGTGTGGCTGACGCTACTGGTGTGGGTCTTCAACGCCAACCGTGCCGGTTGTGTCGCCAGCGCCGCGGTGCTGGCCCTGATCGCCGGCATGATCTTCATCAGCGGCAGCGAGCGGTCGCACCTGCTGCGCCGGGCGCTACTGGCCGAAACCAGGCAGGGCAACGGGCGGTTGCTGGCGATAGTCCACAACCGCGTACCCGTACTGCTGCGCGACGCCGTCGTCGCGGCACTGCTTGCGGTCGTGCTGCTCGCCAGCGCGCTGACCTTCGCAGCGCAGCAGTGGTCCGTCCTGTTCGCGGATCTGCTGCTGCTGACGCTGCTGATCCCGCGCCTGTCGCGCGCCCTGCGTGGCGAGGTCCGCGCCGAGTATTGCCACGCCGTAGCGCGCCAGTGGGCGGTCTGGATCAGCGTGCTGCTGCTGTGGTCGGAGGCGGCGATGTCGCTGGCCTTCTACCCGCCCGCCGACTATATCGGCATGCGCTGGCAGGAGGTGGTCACGTACAACCTGAGGGTGCCGGATGCCGGCTGCGCACTCGTCCAGACTGCCGTTCAGATATTGGTCACCGGCCAGGCGATGGCCATTTGGGCGATACAGAACGGCATTCGGTTCGCCCATGATCCCACCCAGTCCACCATGCTCTGGGTTGGCTACGCAACGCTGGCTGGCTTCACCTTCCTCACGGCGCTCGCCTATAGCCGGGCGCTGATCGGCGTCATGGGTCGGCCCTGGGAGATGTGGCGAGGAGAGATTTGGCGGGGTTCCCGCACAACCGCCGGATAGGAGATAGGCAGCGACGTGCAGAGCCAGGGGGCTCAGCGACGATCGGGCACCGGCGGCCTAGGCGAGAACTGCGGTGCCCAACGCGGCGGGATATGGCTCGGCCCCAGGGGCTTCGGCGCGACCGGCACGGGGAAGGTGTTGGGGCCTGCGTAATAGGCGGATGGTGGCATCATCGGTTGGGCGGAGGGCCGGGCAGGAGCCGCCGGTGCTTGTGTCGGCTCGACCGCACCAGTACCCAGCTCAGGGGGGGCAGGTGCGGCAGGCTCGGCGGTAGCAATCTCGGCGGTCGGCGCCTCGGCTTCAGTACGCTCCGCAGCAGTGGCCTCGGGAGGCGGCGCTTCGGCTTCCGCAGGCTCGGCTGCCGGGGTCTCTGCTGCGGGCGCCTCGGCTTCGGCAGGCTCGGCCCCCGATGCCCCGGCTTCGGTGGACCCGGCCGCGGTGGTCTCGGTCGCACCACTTGCTGCCGGCGCCGCCTCGCCGGCAGCGGTCTCCGCCGTCTCTGACTCGGCGGGGGCGGCCTCGGCATTCTCTGACGAGTCCGCTTCCGCAGGCGCCTCGGCGGCGCGCCCGCCAGCGGATTCGCCGGCGGACTCGGCCTCGGGGACCGGTGCAGACTCGGGCGGAGGCGGCGGTTCCGCCACGGCAACGCTGCCGATCGGCGCCAGGTTCGTCGCCACCTCTTCGGGGGCGAGCTCCTGCGGGGAGCGGGTCAGAGCGAACACCAGGTAGAGAAAGCCCACCGCCAGGAAGGCGACAGTGCCCTTCACCAGGATGCTTCCGGGGTCGACCTTGGTGATCGTGGCGATCCGTTCGGTCAGCCGGGGCAGTAGGTTATTCAAGGTCGTGCTCCTCAATTGCGGCGAAGTGATCTTGTGCATGGGCGTGCGCGGCCGTCTCTTGTCGCGGCAACGCCGAATAGTCCGATGGGTGATGGTCAAGGTGTCGCCACCTGGAAAGGGTTGGTGCGGACACCACGCGGGCGGCGTAAGCTGCCTGAAGAGTGGCGCCGATGCAAGGCCCGGCGGCAATCTCAGCGCCCAAGCGGCGGCGACCGGCGGCGTACAGCCACTCATCAGGCCACATGGCGCAGGGGCATACGCCCGACCGCGACGTCAGGGGCGGGCGTGAATTGCGCTCTGGAATGCGAGAATTCGGCCGCCCGGGCGTCGATATTGCGGGAAAGGCGCAAAGGCCCGAGCGCACCGAGATACTTGCCGGCTCGGCCATGGCCCGCGCGCCGGCGCTGCATCGACGGCGAAGCTGGCGGCGTCCGGCCCGGCGTCGCCCGTCAACGTGCGGGCACCTGCACGCCATGGTCGGCGAGCCAGCGCACGTCCAGGCGCCAATCCACGCGGTTCACGTCCGGTTGGCCCAACATCAGGTTCTGGGCACGCTTCTGGTGCTGGATCAACTCTTGCTGGGCGGCGATCATCGCTGGATGGTCCTGCGCCTTGCCTGCGAGCTCGGGCTTGACGATCTCCAGAAAGCGCATGGCCGGCACGTCAAAGGAGCGCGGCGTGGACAACACCGCCGCACCGTCGGCGTGGTCGAGGACACGGAAGTCGTAGACGTACCCGGAGAGGTCGGGGTCGGCATCGAGAACCGCGTTCAACGCGGCGACACGCGGGTTCCAGCTAGCGGAGATCCACCAGGCGGTGAGCCCCGCCAGGATGACGATGAGGGCGATGCTGTAGTTGCGGGTAAATGGATCCATGTTACCAACCGAGTGCTGAATAGAGTGCGGAATAGCGAGACATGTCCCGGATCCTGTCGGGCCTTGGCGTTGCCACCTGTTGCCACCCAAGGATGCCTGCAACAGCCGGACCGTGCGATGAAAATGCGCAATCCACGGCCGAGTCTCGACGGACGACGCAAAGGAGACAAGCAATGAGCGACCGGCTCGACGTCGAAACAGGGGCCGCGGGGCACCCGCCCCTCGCGCTGGACGGGCATTGGCTCCGGCATTGCTGGCACCGGGCCGGGAACGCGCTGATCGAGGCCCGCGCTCGCCTGGACGACGCCAACGTCTTTCCGGTGGCCGACGGCGACACCGGCACCAACATGGCCGCGACCCTTGCGGAGGCCGTCGCCGACTGCGGCCCGGAAGCTCACGCCGGCCGCCTGCTGGCCTGTCTCGCCACCGCCGCGCTCGCGGCCTCCCGCGGCAACTCCGGCATCATCCTAGCCCAGTTCCTGGATGGCTTCGCGGCGCGGCTCCAGACCGCCGCACAGATCGACGCCGCGGACCTGGCGGACGCCGCCCGGCGCGGGGCGGAGTGCGCCCGTAGCGCGGTCGCCGCACCGGTGGAAGGGACGATGCTGACGGTGATGGATGCCTGGGCGGCGGCGCTGGCGACGCCGAGCCCCGAGACACCTGTGCCCATCGCGCTGGCAGGGGCCCTCGAGGTCGCCGAGACGGCGCTGGCGAGCACGCCGGCGCGGCTGCCGGTGCTGGCGGAGGCCGGTGTCGTCGATGCCGGCGCGGACGGCTTCGTCTGCCTGCTGCGGGGTTTCTCGGCGGCGCTCGACCGGCCAGGACGCATTGAAACGGAGCTTGCAGCGGTCGCTGCGCCGACCGCGTTTCACGCCATCGACCATCACCCGGCAGGCGCACCCGCAGCCCCGAAGCTTCGCTGGTGCACCGAGATCCTGTTGGAGGATACAGCGGCCACGCCGGAGCGGCTGCGTGCCATACTGGCCGATCTCGGCGACTCGATCATCACCGCCGGTCGCGCGCCGCGCTTGAAGGTGCATCTGCATACCGACACCCCCCACCGCGCCGCCGCCCGACTGAGCAGTCTCGGGAGACTCGGACCACAGCAGGTCGAGGACATGCGCCTGCAATACGCCGCCCATCACCGGCCGGCTTCGGCGGTCGGATTGGTCACGGACAGCGGCTGCGACCTGCCAGAGCCGCTGCGGGACAGGTTCCAGGTGCACCAGGTGCCACTGAGTATTCAATGGGGACAGGATCAGTACATCGACGGCCGCACACTGACGGCGGCACAGCTTTACCGCCTGTTGGGGGAGCGCCGGGAGTCCCCCACCACGTCTCAACCGCCGCCCGCGCGCTTCGAGCGCCTCTACGCCGACCTTCTGGGCAGCCATGCATCGGTGTTGTCGCTCCATTTGTCGGGGCGCCTTTCCGGTACCCTGGGCGCCGCGCGGCTGGCGGCTGAGCGTGCCGGTCAGGGACGCGTGCACTGCGTGGACACGCGCCAGCTATCGGCCGGGTTGGGGCTGATCGTGCTGGGCACGGCAGAGGCCCTGGCTGCGGGGGCCGACGCCGGGGCCGCGGCGGGGGCGGCCGGGCGACTGGCGGAGCGCACCCAGATCTTCGTGGTGGTGCCGGCCGTGGCGTCCATGGTCCGCAGCGGGCGGGTGCCCCCCGGCGTCGGCCGGCTCGCCCGGTGGAGCGGGTTGAGGCCCTTGGTGTGCGTTTCCAGCGCGGGCGTGGTCAGCCTCAGAGGTGCGGCCTTCTCGGTGCCGGGCTTGGAGCGGCAGCTGCTGCGGCGCCTGCGGCACGGTGCGCGGCAATGCCCGACGTGGCGCTGGGCGGTCGTGCATGTGAAGGCGGCCGAGGCAGCCGCACGGCTCGCGGATAGGGCGACGCCGGTGCTGGGCCGCGAGCCCGCCTACATCATGGACACCTCGCCGACGCTGGGCGTCCACGCCGGAGTCGGCTCGGTGGCGCTCGCCGTCACCTGGGGGTCATCGCCGTGACCCGGAAGGACCGGCGTCCGGGCGCAGGACCGGAACGGGCCCGCCGAAATGCGACGGGCAGTGGGATCGGGATCGGTCGCGATACTGGGGTCGCAATGGATTGCCCTTGCGATCGCGATCCGACTTCGTCGGATTCGGCGGACAAGGCAGCGAGGCGCATCCCCTATCCACGGATTGTAGGAGTTCGGCACAAGCGTTTAAGGCGATTTCTGTCAACAAACAGACCCCCTGGCTTGTCTTCTCGCCCGCCTTCTTTGTCGCGGCAACGCGCACATAGAACGATTATGCACGCGCTGCCGCTTCGCGAAGGCGGACGAGAATCCTGC
>JANQFI010000647.1 GCA_028277905.1 Chromatiaceae bacterium
GCAACGCGCACAGAGAACGACTATGCACGCGCTGCCGCTCCTTGAAGGCGAGCGAAAATCCTGCGCCATTCGGTCTGTTTGTTTCCGGCAATCGCCTAAGGCGATTTCTGTCGATTTTCATACTAGCTTGCTTGTCTCTCCGCCCGCCTGCCGCGTCGCACCAACAGTTGCATCCTGCGACCAAGCGCCTGTTGGCACGCCTTGCAGGCAGACGAGAATCCGGCGCAATCTGGTTATGACAATCTCCGGCGATCGCCCAAGGGATCCTGCGGGCCTGCTCCCTGGACGATCAAGGCCCCCCGCCAGCGGCTCAACGCCGGCCACCCCAGAGACCACGAGAAGAACCCATGAGCGAGAGCGTCAAGTACCTGCTCGACGAAGAGCACCTGCCCAGGCACTGGTACAACATCAACGCGGACCTGCCCGAGCACCTGGCACCGGTGCTGCACCCGGGCACCAATCAGCCCATCACGCCGGACGACCTGGCACCGATCTTCCCGCGCGCCGTCATTGAGCAGGAAATGTCGATGGAGCGCGAGATCGAGATCCCGGGACCCGTGCTTGACGTTTACCGCCAGTGGCGCCCATCGCCGCTGTTCCGCGCCCGCCGGCTGGAGGAGGCGCTGAGTACCCCGGCCCGCATCTACTACAAGTATGAGGGCGTGAGTCCCGCCGGCAGCCACAAGCCCAACACCGCCATTGCGCAGGCGTTCTACAACAAGGCCGAGGGCGTGCAGCGTATCACCACCGAGACTGGCGCCGGCCAGTGGGGCTCATCGCTGGCGCTGGCGGGCACCTGCTTCGGACTCGAGATCGTCGTCTTCATGGTCCGGGTCAGCTTCGACGGCAAGCCCTATCGGCGTGCCTACATGGAGACGCTCGGCGCGCAATGCATCGCGAGTCCAAGCGACGAGACCGAGTCCGGCCGCGCCATCCTCGCCGAGCACCCGGACAGCACTGGCAGCCTCGGCATCGCGATCAGCGAAGCGGTGGAGATGGCGGTGCAGCGCGACGACACCCGCTACGCGCTCGGCTCGGTGCTGAACCACGTGCTGCTGCACCAGACGGTCACCGGGCTTGAATGCCTCAAGCAATTGGAAATGGCCGACGACTACCCAGACCTGATCATCGCCTGCACCGGCGGCGGCAGCAATTTCGCCGGCCTGGCATTCCCATACCTCCACGACAAATGGCAGCGGGACTTGAGCACGGAATTCATCGCCGTGGAGCCATCGGCCTGCCCGACCCTGACTAAGGGCGCCTTCGCCTACGACTTCGGCGACACCGCGCACCTGACCCCGCTCGTGAAGATGTACACCCTAGGCTCCGGGTTCGTGCCGCCGGGCTTCCACGCCGGCGGCCTGCGCTACCACGGCATGGCGCCGCAGATCAGCCACCTCGCCAAGCTCGGCGAGATCGCGCCGCGCAGCTACAACCAGCTGGAGTGCTTCGCGGCGGGCATAGCGTTCGCCAAGGCCGAGGGCATCCTGCCCGCACCGGAGGCCAACCACGCGGTGCGGGCGGCCATCGACGAGGCCGAGAAGTGCCGCGAGTCCGGGGAGTCCAAGGCCATCCTGTTCAACCTCTGCGGCCACGGCCACTTCGACATGCAGGCCTACATCGACTACAACGCGGGCAAGCTCAAGGACCTGGTCTTCGACGAAGCCGAGCTCGCCATGGCACTCGCCGGACTGCCGAGCGGCTGCTGAGCGGGCGGCCGCGACCGAGCCGCAGTCCACCTGCCGGTGCTCCGCCATTGCGCAACGCCATCGTCGCTAGGCTTTCCCCGCGCCCCTGGGGTCGTCTGGCGGTGTGGATGGCGCGACCCCGAGGTCGTCGACCTGCGCTGGACTCAAGCCGGTCAGCTCGGCGACCTCCGCTGGCGCGTAGCCTTGGGCGAGCATCCGCCGGGCAGTCTGGCTGCGGGCCTCCTCGCGGCCTTCATTGCGGCCTTCCCTGCGGCCTTGCTCGCGGCCTTCCTCGCGACCCTCGTCATAGGCGGTATCCACCGCCGCCTTGACGCCCCAGTAGTCGAGCAGGTTCTGCTCATAGGCACCGTACTGCTCGCGGCTGAGGTTGGCCAGCTCGGCGACCGAGAAGGCCTTCTGGAAGATCGGCTCCTCGAGGATGGCCGGCATGTGCTCGAAGTCTTCCAGGTG
>JANQFI010000666.1 GCA_028277905.1 Chromatiaceae bacterium
TCCAGCAGGCCCAGATCGCCCGCGAGCCAGCGCAACTCCGCCGCCAACCCAGCCGCGGCAACCTCGTCCTGCGCGCGGACGCGGTTCAGCTCCCGCGCCAGATCGAACAGCACCGCCAGGGCCTCGGGGGTGTTGAAGTCGTCGTTCATCGCCGCGTCGAAGCGCTCCCGGTACGCCTCGGCACCAGCGCGCTCGCCGCCTTTCGGTAGCCCGCGCAACGCGGTGTAGAGCCGCGTCAGCGCCGCACGGGCGCCGTCCAGCTGGCCATCGTCGTAATTGAGCGGGCTGCGGTAGTGGCTACTCAGCATGAAGTAGCGGACCTCTTCGGCCTGGTAGCGTTCCAGGATGTCGCGTACGGTGAAGAAGTTGCCCAGGGACTTGGACATCTTCTCGTCGTTGATGCGCACGAAGCCGTTGTGCATCCAGTACCGGACGAAGGGCTTGCCCGTGGCGCCCTCGCTCTGGGCGATCTCGTTCTCGTGGTGCGGGAACATCAGGTCCGCCCCCCCGCCATGGATGTCGAAGTGGTTGCCGAGGCAGCCGGTGGACATGGCCGAGCACTCGATATGCCAGCCCGGCCGCCCCGGACCCCATGGCGACGCCCAGGCGGGCTCGCCTGGCTTGGCCGCCTTCCAGAGTGCGAAGTCGAGCGGGTCGCGCTTGGCCTCCCCCACCTCCACGCGGGCACCGGCGCGCAGTTCCTGCGGGTCCTTGCCGGAGAGCCGGCCGTAACCTGGGAAGCTCGCCACCGCGTAGTAGAGGTCCCCGTTCTCCGCCACATAGGCATGGCCCTTGTCGAGCAGGCGCTGGATCATGTCCAGGATCTCCGCCATGTGGGCGGTGGCGCGCGGCTCCGCGTCAGGCCTCAGCACCCCGAGGCGATCGGCGTCCTCGTGCATCGCCGCAATGAAGCGCTCGGTGAGTGCCGCCATGGGCTCACCGTTCTCGTGGGCGCGGTGGATGATCTTGTCGTCCACGTCCGTGATGTTCCGGACATAGGAGATGTCATAGCCCAAGCGCTTGAAATGCCGGTAGACCACATCGAACACGACCAGCACCCGCGCGTGCCCCAGGTGGCAAAGGTCATACACCGTCATGCCGCAGACGTACATGCGCACTTGTCCCGGCGTGAGCGGGTGAAAGACTTCCTTGCATCGAGAGAGGCTGTTGTAGATCTCGAGCATGAGGCGCCAACTGTCACTGAGGGCTATCACGGGGTCGAGCTGCGGGGAAGCTGCACGGGCGGTGACCCTATGCCGTAGTCGCGCATATTAGCAAAGCCCGTACCAGCCGCGAAACGTCGTGCCCGGCGTGGGGGTTTTGCGCCGGCGCCGAAACCCGTAGCATGATGTCGTAACAGCACGGCCTCAAACGTCGGCCCGCATCGCGGCCCGGCCCCAGTTCCGACAGGAGTTGCTCCGATGATCAAGTTGACCACCAACCATGGTGATATCCACATCGAGCTGGATCACGACAACGCCCCGGTCACCGCGGCGAACTTCGAGCAGTATGTCCGCAACGGCCATTACGACGGCACCCTGTTCCACCGCATCATCGACGGTTTCATGATCCAGGGTGGCGGCATGAACACCGACTTCGTGCAGAAATCGACCCGTGCGCCCATCAAAAACGAGGCCAAGAACGGCCTCAAGAACCTCACCGGCAGCATCGCTATGGCGCGCACCAACGACCCGCACTCCGCCTCGGCGCAGTTCTTCATCAACGTCGCCGACAACGGCTTCCTGGACTATCCGGGGCAGGACGGCTGGGGGTATTGTGTGTTCGGCAAGGTGGTAGACGGCATGGATGTCGTGAACGCCATCAAGGCCGTCAAGACCGGCACGCGCAGGGGTCATCAGGACGTGCCGGTGGAGGACGTCATCATCGAAACGGCCGAGGTGGTGGAAAGGAGCTGAGCGCCAGCCATCGCCGGCACAGGGTCACGAGGCGTCTAATAGCGTCGACCTTCGGATGACGCGGCTACCGAACCTGGCCAGCTTACCGGGCCGCAGCGTCGCCGACCCTGCCGGAGAAGCGCTGTTCATCTCCGACCTGCACCTGTCGCCACGACAACCTCAGCTGACCGAGTTGTTCCTGCATTGGCTCGCAACCCGGGCCCGCGGCGCCGGGGCCCTGTACATTCTCGGCGACCTGTTCGACGCCTGGATCGGCGACGACGACGACAGCTTTGTGGATGTCGAAGCCGGCCTCGCCGAGGTCGTGAAGGGCGGCACCCACTGCCGCTTGTTGCACGGCAATCGCGACTTCCTGCTCGGGCGCCGCTTCGCGCGCCGGACCGGCATCGCGCTGCTGCGGGACCCGACCCGAATCACGCTGGCGGGCGAGCCGGTGCTGCTGATGCACGGCGACCTACTGTGCACGGACGACGCCCCCTACCAACGTTTCCGGCGACGCGTGCGCAACCCGCTTGTACGGTGGCTATTCCTGCGCCAGAGTCTAGATCGGCGCCGGCAGATGGCCGCTAACTATCGACAGCAGAGCACGCGCGCCATGGCGAGCAAGACGGCCGAGATCATGGACGTGAATGCCGCGACCGTTCTCCGCTACATGTGCAGGTACCGCGTGCGCCGGCTCATCCACGGCCACACCCATCGACCGGCGGATCACACCCTGCAACTGGACGGCGTGCCAGCCCACCGCCATGTGCTGGCGGATTGGTCACCGACCATTGGGGAAGTGCTGGTGTCCGGCGACGGCTCGCTAGCGCGCGAGGCCGTGCGGCCCCTCGGCGTCGCGACGGCCTGCGCCGGCTGAGGGAGCCATGCGCGGCCGTCCTGCTCCCTGCACCGGTCTCCCGGCACTGGACTCCCGGCACTGGGCTCGGTCGCAGAGCGTCTCCGGCCGCGCCAGCTCCGCCACGCGCAATCCGGCGGCAGCCAGTGAGGCGTCGATCCTACCCGGGATCAGCTCACCCTGGCGCCGCGGCGCCTGCGCCAGGCGCTGGGCGACCTAACCGTCCAGCAGCAATGCGGCGGAACAATGTGCGGCGGAGGCATCGACGGCCAGCAGGCGAACGGGCAGTAAGGCAGCCTTGCGTGGATTAGCCGGGGGGCTGCGCCGTAACCCGGGCATGCGCGGAGTGCTCTGGCGAAGGATGGCCCTCTGCGGACTTTCGGTCGTGACGATGCTGCGTGATGTAACCGATGCAGGCTTGCGCCGGGCGTAGCACCCAACCGCGAAACGACGCCTCCAGGGTGCCGCGGAGCAGCTGTGGCGGTGCATCCTGGGTTACTACGACCTGGATCTGGTCGCGGTGCCCCAACAGCTTTTCCGGTTCCACCAGCGTGCTGTCGACCGACCAGCGTTTTAGCAGGTGGAAATAGGCATCAGACGCTGTCGCACGCTGCGTCAGCTCGTCCACCAGCCCGAGCAGCAACAGGCGCTTGTATTCGGTGGCCGCGTCGAGCTCGTCGTCGAAAACCGCTACCGTGAAGGCCGAATCCATCGCCACCGAGCCGCGCACCACGAGGTACACGAACAGGTCATGCAGTTCCTGCCAGGTATGCCCAGGCCAGCTCCGGTCCCAATCGACGGTATAGCGCAGTTGCCGGCCGAAGAAGCGGAAAACCTGCTGCAACAGCCAGATGCGCAGCCCATCGTCATCCGCCAGGCGGCTACCCTGGGCGCGGTCGTACTCGTACAGGGCCTGCCGCAGGTTGGTAATCATGAGGTTGATCAGACGTTGCTCCAAGGTCATGCCACCGTCGGCCGTGCGCAGCGCCGTGCGGGAGCCAGGCGTCGGCTTCGGCAGGCTTGCGGCGGCCTTGAGCACCGGCTTCTTCAGCGCCTGCAGCAGCTCGATACGGTCCTCGACATCCAGGCTGGCGGCGCGCAGCCGATCCAGCTCCAACAACAATAACGGCAGCGCGTCCTTGAGCGAGAGAGCGCCGAGTCGGACCAAGCGCTCGGCGACGGCGTCCTTGGACATGGCGACGGCGGCAGCGGAGGCCGCGGGCCGGCTGTGCGGGTGATTTCTGCTGTTGGCTTCGTGCTGCATCGGCGATCTCTGGCATGCACCTGCATGCTAGCGCAACTGGGTTGGACCGTGCGCCCCATAGCATCGTCGCCCGCCCCGGCTCCTATGTGCACAGCTGTCACCGGCATTTGTATATTTCTGACGTCGCACTGGTGGACGGCCGAGCCGCGGCTCGGGGAGACCCTTCCTGGATTCGTTGTATTTTGTGTGGCCGTTCTCCAATAATACGCAAAGGCAAAGCGCGCGGCTGTTGAATTGCGCACATGCCGGCATTCGCGAGCAAGGCAAGGACGCGCGTCCGCGCCCGGATGCGAAGCCTGTCTCGGTGTGGCCTGCTGCTGCCGCCAGCGGAGGCACTCCCCCGCCCCGGCCAGCAGCCCGCCGCGCCCACCACCGCGTCGATGCGATCGACCGCCACCGTGGCTGTGCCTGCAGCGCATCAGCCGCCGGCGGCCTTGCGCTCCGCCTCGACGGCACCGTCAATGTCGCCGCTTTGCCGACGGATGGTGGCGATGATGTCCCAGTTGTTCTGCTTGATCTTCGACTGGCTCCCGGCGAGGGCGTTGGAGCGCGCGGCGAGGTTGCTGGCCTGGCTTCCCTGTCCTTGCTCGAGCCGGACCCGCGCGAGGCGATTCCAGAGGTAGGCCTGTTGCGGCTCAATGCGCAACGCACGCTCGAGTGTCGCCGCAGCGCCGGCATAGTCACGGGATTGGCGTTGCTGTTCCGCGCGGGCGGCGAGCGCTTCCACCGCAGGCGCCATGTTGGCGGGTGCCAACTCGGACCCTGGTGCCGTGGTGGCCGCTACCTCGGGCGCCGGCGGTGCTGCCGGCGCAGGGGCTGATACCGGCGGCAGGCTCCGCCGCGGCTGGGGCTGGGATACCGGGGCGGGAGCGGGCATCGCGGCCATGGGGCTCGGCTGCGATGCCGGCGCCCTGGGCGAGGGCGCCGCCTGCTGCGTGGGCTTGGGCTCGGATTGGGCCTGGGGTGCGGCTCCGCCGCCAGCTGTCGGGGCATCGACGGTCGACACGCGCGGTACTGGCTTCTGCTCGCTGCTTGGCTGCGCAGCCTGCTTCGGGGTCGGGGCGGCTCCCGCCTGGTGCCGGGTGGCGGGCGCCGGTGCTTGCGGGGTCGCGGTCGCGGCCTGTACGGGCTCGGGCTTGGGCGTAGGCGCCGGATCCTGGACTTGCTCAGGTGGGGTGTAGGCATACACCTTTGTGGGCTGCGGCGCGGCGGCCTGCGGCTTCGACTTCGGGGCTGGCGCCGGCTCGGCAACCTCGGCGGTCGTGGAGGTCGTGGCCGGCATAGGCCGCTGCGCCCTCGAGTCGTACACCGGCGCCGGTGGTCCGGCGCGCTCCTGCATGGCGCAGCCGCCAGTCAAGGCAAGGAGTGCGACGGCCACCGAGACGAGGGCTCGGAGAGATTTCCGCGATGCGATGGACATGGCTCAGTTTCCATAGAATTCACTGAGGAAAGGGCTGGGCTGACGCTGTGGCCGCTCGTCCCGCGGCTTCGGCGCGGGTCGCTCCCTGGGCTGCTCCGAGTGCGGCCGTTTCTGTGCCACCACGGGCGCTGCTGGCGCGGAGGACTTGCGGGAGGAGCCACCGGCCGCCGCCGCAGGGCCAGGGCCACGGCTGCAGGTGCTCCCGCCGTAACCGTCGATGTAGGGCACGGCACGGCCGCAGACGCCGGAGGCGACGACACCTTCCGGCAGCATATCCTGCAATGGCTGGCTGTCGATGCCAGCCATGATGTCACCCCACAGCCGCAGGGCCCCGGTGGAGCCGCTGAGACGCATGGGCTTGTTGTCGTCCCGCCCGACCCAGACGACCACCACCTTGTCTGCACTGAAGCCGGCAAACCAGCTGTCGCGCATGTCGTTGGTGGTGCCGGTCTTGCCGGCGACCGTCAGACCGGATGGCAGGCGCCCATTGAGCCAGGTCGCGGTGCCCTGCGTGACGACCCGGCGCATCGCCCACTGGACTAGATAGGCGGCCTCGGCGGCAACCACAGACTCCACGGCCAGCGGATAGCGGTTCAGCGGCCGGCCCGATGCGTCGAGCACTTCGCGAATCGCCCGTAGGGGTGCGCGGAAGCCGCCCGCCGCGATGGTCTGGTAGACCTGCGCGACCTCCACCGGTGGCAGCGACACCGAGCCCAGCAGCATCGCCGGCACCCTGTCGATTTCACGCACCGCGCCCAGCTGCTGCAGGAGCTCCGCCACCTGGTCGACGCCGAGCTGGAGACCCAGATTGACCGTGGCGAGGTTGTAGGACTTCACCAGGGCCCGATACAGGGGCACGTTGCCGTGCACGCGATGATCGTAATTCTTGGGCCGCCACAGCTTGCCGCCGACGCGCAGGTTCACGGACCTGTCCGGGATCGGCGTCACCAGCGAGTACCGCCCCGGCTGCGAGAGTGCCTTCAGGTAAATGACGGGCTTGATCAGCGAGCCGATGGGCCGCACCGCATCCAGCGCCCGATTGAAGCCGGGGTAGCCCGAATCACGGGCGCCGACGACAGCCAGCACCTCGCCGTGGGCGACGGACGTCACCACTGCCGCGGTCTCCAAGGTGCCCAGGGGCAGCCGGCGCGAGCTATCCAGCTGGGGTAGACGCTCTTGCACGGCCAGCGCGACGTGCGCCTGTATCAGGGGGTCCAGGGTCGTAAAGATCCGAAGCCCCTCGGAGCGCAGATCCTCCTCGCGGTAGTCCCGGCGGAGCTGGCGTCGCACCAGGTCGATGAAGGCGGGATACTCGCCGCTCGGCCGTGCCCCACCGTCCACCAGCCCCAAGGGTGCCTGCCTGGCTTGATCGGCATCGGCGACAGAGATGATGCGATGGTGGGCCATCAGGTTGATGACGAGGTTGCGCCGCTGGAGCACGCGCTCAGGGTTGCGCCTGGGATTGAGCTCTGACGGCCCCTTCAAGACGCCGACGAGCATCGCCGTCTGCGGGATGTCCAGCTCGTCCAAGTCGCGATCGAAGTAGAAGCGACTCGCGAGGCCGAAGCCATGAATGGCACGGTCCCCGTCCTGGCCCAGATAGACCTCGTTGGCATAGGCCGTCAGGATCTCGTCCTTGTCGTAGCGCCAATCCAAGAGCACGGCCATGTAGGCCTCGTTGAGCTTGCGCTTCAGGGTGCGTTCCTGCGTCAGATAGAAGTTCTTGACCAGCTGCTGCGTCAGCGTGCTGGCGCCCTGCACGGTTCGCCCAGCGCGGGCATTCTCGTAAGCCGCCCGCAGGATGCCCTTGAGGTCCACGCCATGGTGCTGGTAGTACTTGCGGTCTTCGACGGCGAGCAGCGTCTTGACCAGGCGCGGCGGCAGTTGCTCGCGACTGAGCAGGATGCGGTCTTCGTTGTGCGTCGGGTAGATGCTGGCGATGAGCGCCGGGTCCAGGCGCACCAGCGACAGCGGCGTGGCGTCGCCGCCATCCACCACGTCCTTGACGACACCGCCGGAGAGGTCGACTCGCAAGTAGCGCTCCGGCTCGAAGCCATCCCAGAAGCGGAAGGGACGGGTTCGGATCGCGGCCACCTCGTTCTCGATGTGATAGCAGCCGGGACGCGCGAGTTGTGGGTCGTCGCGAAAACCGAGTCGATCCAGCTCGCCCTCCAACTCGGCGACCGACAGCGAGCGACCCGTGTAGATCTCCAGCGGGCGCGCGTAGACACGCGCCGGCAGTGCCCAGCGCTTGCCCTCGAACTTGGCGCGCACGACCTTGTCGAGATGCAGGCCGTAGAGGCCGACCGCGAGGCCGGCGCCGAGGACGAGCAGCACCAGCGCGCGTCCGGCAAGACCGAATAGGTGCATGCCTGCATCGCGGCGGGCGCGGCGGCGTCTGCTGGTGGAGGGGTGGCGAGTGCTTCTAGCCATCTGCGCTTCGGAATCCCTGGAGTTGACGGATGAGCGCTGCGCGCGGCCGGGCACGCGTTGCGATTACGCCTTGGCGAGTAAGGCGGTGAGCGCTTCGCTTCAGTAGTTTTAGCTTCAGTAGGTTAAGCTCGTCTTTGCAATAAAATTCTAGCACGCCGGACGGATGCACGCGCCGCCGGGTGCACGCCGATCATGGCCACTCTCTGGCGCCCGACCGATACAGACAGGCGACGACAGGGCCTGGACGCGCGACCCACAAGGGCACTGCCGCGGATTGCCGGCCGCCGAGGAGGTGCGCTCACCCGTCCGGCGGCTCAGCGCTTGATGCCGACACCGCTGCGTAGCAGCCAGAGGCTGATCAGCGCAAATACGATGATGAAGCCGTTGATAATGATGAAGGCCGTGAATAGCGGGATGTCCGTGGTGCCGAGCAAGCCGTAGCGGAAGGCGTTGACCATGTATAACACTGGATTGAGCATCGAGACCCATTGCCAGAACGTCGGCAGCAGCTCGATGGAGTAGAACACCCCGCCGAGGTAAGTCATAGGCGCCAGCACGAAGGTGGGCACGATGGAGATGTCGTCGAAGCTATTGGCGAAGACCGCGTTGATGAAGCCGCCGAGGGCGAAAAGCACGGCTGTTAGCAGAAAGACCAGTAGCGTCACCATCAGGTTGTAAGGCGTCACGTCGGTGAACAGCATAGCCACCAACATGACGACAATGCCGACGGTCACGCCGCGGGCCACTCCACCGACCACATAGCCCGCCAAGATCACCCAGGGCGGGGCCGGGGACACCAACAGCTCCTCGACATAGCGGGAGAACTTGCTGCTGTAAAACGATGAGACGACATTACTATAGGCGTTGGTAATAACCGCCATCAGCACTAGTCCGGGCACGATGAAGTCGACATAGGCGAAGCCGTCCATGGCGCCGATGCGATCGCCGATGAGCCGGCCGAAGATGACAAAATACAGGGTCGTCGTGATGGCCGAAGGCAGGATGGTCTGGACCCAGATGCGCGAGAAGCGCATTACCTCCTTGTGCAGCAGCGTCGAGAAGGTGATCCAGTAGCGATACCAGCGCCGCACGCCCTCGCTGTGCTGCCCGCTCATGCGGCACGCGCCGTAGCGGCGCCACGGCCGCGCGCCACCATCTCCATGACCAGCTGCTCCAGCCGGTTCTGTTTGTTGCGCATGCTGACGACCTCGACGCCGTGCCGCCCGAGGCCAGCGAAGAGCGCAGTCAGGGATCGTCCACGTCGCACATGGGCCTCCAATGTGGTCGCGTCCAAGGCCGTCAGCTCGAAGCCGTCCACGCGCGGCACCTGGCCAAGGGGCTTCGCCAGGTTCAGCACGAAGGTCTCCGCGTCCAGACCCGCCAACAATGCCCGGGTGTCGGCCACGGCCTCGATGCGCCCGTGGTCGATGAGGGCGATGTTGCGGCAGAGGCTCTCCGCTTCCTCGAGGTAATGCGTGGTGAGAATGATGGTGGTGCCCTCGGCGTTCAGCTCGCGCATGTATTCCCACATGGAACGCCGGATCTCGATGTCCACACCCGCCGTGGGCTCGTCCAGGATTAAGAGCCGCGGGCGGTGCACCAGCGCGCGCGCGATCATAAGCCGGCGCTTCATGCCTCCGGAGAGGTCGCGCATCTCCGAGCGCCGCCGCTCCCAGAGATCCAGCTTCTTCAGCAGAAACTCCGTGCGTGCCTTTGCCTTGCGCCGCGAGATACCGAAATAACCCGCTTGGTTGGCGACCACCTCGGCTACCGGCAGGAAGAGGTTGAAGTTGAACTCCTGGGGTACGACACCGAGCGCCGCCTTCACCGCCTCCGGCGCGCGGTCGAGGTCCTGCCCAAATACCCGCACGCACCCCCCGGTCTTGTTCACCAGAGAGGTGACGATGCCGATGAGGGTCGACTTACCGGCACCATTCGGACCCAGCAGGCCGAAGAAGTCGCCCTCCTCGACCCGCAGGTCGACACCCTTGAGCGCATCGAATCCGGAGCTGTATACCTTACGGAGTCGTTCGACGACCAGGGCATCCATGGAGCGTGCGTGGGGCTTGCGGCTGCGGCTTGCTGCGAGGCACCAGGTCGGGGCCAGAGCGCGGGCGTTAACCTAGCCGCTGCACGCGCCCTTTGCAAGCCGCGCCTCGGGTGAGCGGACCGAGGTGCGGCCCAGGGGCGCCGACCCGGTTCAAGCGCCGCCAAGCCCCACTTAGGCGATTTCTGTCAACAAACATACCGCCTGGCTTGTCTTTCCGCCCGCCTCCTGCGTCGTGGCAGCGGGCACAGAGCTCGACTATGCGCCCGCTGCCGCTCCTTGAAGGCGAGCGAAAATCCTGCGCCATTCGGTATGTTTGTTTGCGGCAATTGCCTTAGCCGATACTCCGCCCGTCCCGCGGGAGGCGGCGCCTCGAAGGGGCTCCGCGCTGGAGTCCGGCCGCCAACAGCGGGTCACGGCTAGCCGTCAGGTAGGTCAGGACGAGACCGCCATAGAAGAGCGCCGAGCCGGCCAGCATGCCGGAGAGCCCCCACAGCCAGGCGAGGGCGGCGGCGGACATGCCGAGCCCCAGACAGTATCCCCCCAGCGCGCCGCCGGCGACCGGCCCGCGCAGCCGTAGCAGCACCAGGGCACCCGCACCGGCGAAGATCAGGGCCTTGATGGCCACCATGAGCTGCAGCAGGCTTGCAAGCGACGGCTGGACACTGGCCGGCGCTTGCACCGCCCACGCGGCCAGCGCGCCAAGGCCCAGGCTAAGGGCGATGGCTGCGGCAACGGCGCTCTCGGAGATCGCGCTGTCCAGTGCCCCCGCCGGGCCTTGCAGCGGGGTTTGGCCGGGGACGGCAGGCACCGCGAGCGTCGCAGGGTCGTCGGAGAGCTGTCTCGCCATTTGGGTCCTCCATAGGGATCGCGGCAGGAAGCCTGGTCACGAGCCTAGTGCAGCAGTGCGAATGTCCCGAGACCGTCTCAGGTCGTTGTCGTTGTCGTTGTCGTGCTCGTGGTCGTGCTCGTGGTCGTGGTCTCGACCGTGCGCATATTCGATTGCGATTGCGATTGCGATTACGACAACGACAACGAGGGGATCCCGGTCTCGGAACTTCCGCAGCAAACCACTAGTACATCGACCGGCGACCCGTCCTGCGCCGTCGATCCGTAAATCCGCGGATGCGACGGCAGCGCTCGGACGCAAGGGTGGCTACCAGGATTTCTGCGCCTCCTGCGCCCGCAGCTCGTCCTGGATCTGGGTCAGCAGGACCTGGGCACGCTCGCGCTCCGCGTCCGGCAGGTCATGATCCAGAAGCCACTCCAGTTTTTGCAGCGCATCCCCGCCCTGGCCCTTGTGGTGCAGCACCCGCGCGGACAGCCAGAGCAGGCCGCTGTCAGTGGGGTAGCGCGCCAGGGCGCGATCCAGGGTCAGCTCCGCGTTGCGCCACTCGCCCGCCTCCACCTCGGCGGTCGCCAGCGTGTGCGCCACTTCCAGCGAATTGGGCTCGGCCTCCAAGGCCCGGCGCGCATAGGCTGCCGCCTGTCGCGGGTCCTGGGCCAGGGTGTGCCAGGCCAGGTTGTTGAGCGCAACCAAGTGGTCGGGGCGCGCTTCCGCCACCCGTCGGTATTCCGAAATCGCCTCGGAGACCTGCGCCGCGTCCGCCAGATGCCCGGCCAGATTGACGCGCACCTCGATGTCGTCCGGATGCTGCGCCAGCCAATCGCGCTCTCGCGCGATGGCATCAGCGGGACGCCCGGAGAGCGCCTCCGCGTTAGCCAGCGCCAGCAGCGTCTGCTGGGAGCCCAGACGGCGATGCGCCTGCATGAGTGGCGCCACGGCCTGCGTGGAGCGGTCGGTGGCGGTCAGTATGAGCCCGTACAGAAGATCTGCAAGCGGCGGACGGTCCAGACTCTGGAGCAGCGGCCTCAGCAGCCGCTCGCCGACCGTGTAGTGCCCTGTCGCGATATTGAGGCGCACCAGCTCTAGGCGCGTCGGTATATGGGTCGGCTCGATGGTGAGCATCTGCTTGAGCGTGTTCTCCAGCGCAACCTTGTCGTCGAGCAGCGTCAGGACCCGTGCATAGAGGCCGTAGGCGTCCAGCGAGCTCGGTTGCAGCACCACCAGCTCTCGGGCCGCTTCCGCGGCCTGCTGCGGTGCCTCCGCCGCCATGAGGCTCTCTGTGAGCAGCCGCAGGTAAGCCGGATGGCGCCGGAAGTCGCGGCTCGCATCGCCCCGTAGCGCGGTGGCGGCCCGCTGCGCCTCGCCCTGCGAAAGCAGAAGGCGTGCCAGCATCATGCGCGGTGCCAGCGCGTTCGGTTGGACGCTGACCGCCGCCTCCAGTAATCCGACGGCATCCTCGACGCGCTTCGAATCCGCGGCGAGCTTCGCCTGACCCATGACCGCGTCCAGATGCTGCGGGTCATGCTCCAGAATGCGCGCGAAGTGTGCCGTCGCCGCATCGCTGTCGCCCCGTTCCAGGGCCAGTGCTGCGAGCCGCAGATTGGCATCGGCGTGGGTAGGGCGCACGCGCAATACGTCCTCGAAGACCCGTTGCGCATCCGCAGCGCGGCCGGCCTGCAACAACACCTCGCCCCGGAAGACCTGCGGCTGGGGATCATCGGGATACTGCTCGGCGAATCGATTTGCCCAGCGCTCTGCCGCTACCCACTGCCGTTCGCGCACGTGGTACGCGATCAGATAGGCATAGGCGGGACGATAGTCGGGGTGGCGCGCAACCAATCCATCCAGGGCCGCGACGCCGCGCCCTTTCGCGCCGCTCAGAACCAGTGCTACAGCAAGATCCAACTGCGAGCGGAGGTCGTCGGGGCGGGTGACCACCAACTCGCTCAGCAGCGGCACCGCCTCGGCCGCCCTATCCTGCGCAATCAGGGAAGCCGCCAACAGCCGTCGGGGCACCGGATTGCCCGGCATCGCCGCTGGAACCGGCCTCAGCAAGCGCTCGGCATCGTCGTAACGCTGCTGCCCGAAGCGGATTGCGCCGAGAAACAGAAGCGCGCCGGCGTTGCGCGGCCGCTCCTTGAGGACGCGATTCAACCAGTCCTCGGAAAGGTTGCTGCGGCCTGCGAGATGGGCAGCGACACCACCGTACAACAGGGTGCCGACGTGGCTAGGATCGAGCTTCTGCGCCGCTTCGAAGGAGGTCAACGCCTCGTCTGCGCGGCCCTGCAACAGCAACATCCGCCCCTGGATATAGAGCGTCGCAAAACTACCATCTGCCCATGCTTCGAGCGCCGAGAGATCCGCTCGCGCTGCATCGAGCTTGACGAGATCGAGGCGAACCTCCGCACGCAGGAAATGCAAGTGCAGCTTATGCTCGCTGAGATCCAATGCGCGTCCGTACAGCGACTCGGCCGCTTCAAGTTGGCCTTGATCGCGCACGACATCGGCAAGTCTCGCAAGCCCTTCGGCGCTGCCAGGAAAGTCCAGCGTCAGGGCACGGAGCCGGGCTTCACCCCGCGCGATCATATCCTGAGCGAGCAGCAATTCCGCTTCGGCTAGCCGAACCTGCTCGTCGTCCGGCGCCAGCGATTGGGCTTGCGCAAGGCTATCCTTCGACTCGGCAAACTCTTGCAATGCCGCGTGCGCAACGGCCTGACGAGCCAATAAATGGGCTCGAAGCTCGGGCGAAGCGACGCCCGGTACTTCCAGTGCGACAATTGACCTGTGGTCGCCCTTTGCGCGCAGGACGCGGACTAGATCCGGCAAGGCTATTGCGAGGCTGATGTCCAGATCGAGTGCCTTGCGGATCTGGGCTTCGGCGCGTTCCGGGGCGCCAAGCATCAGGTATTGACGGCCCAAGTGCCAGCGCACCGCGGCGTTCTGAGGATAGCGCTTCGCAACCTCCCGAAGCTCGACGACTGCCCGTTGTGGCTGCCCGCTCTCCGCGGTCTCCACTGCATGCGCAAGCAATGCTTCGGCCGTGCGCTTATCGGTCAGGCCGCGCTCGCAGCCAGAAACGGCAAACAGAATCGCGAGGTAGACCGGCCCAGCGCGACCCGTGCTAAACGAAAGGAGTTTCAAACCAATCGCGCGTCAGCGGCGGGGGGCTATAAGCTGGGAGCCGAACAGCGAGGATACGGCCTAGTGCGGCAAAACGATCGCCTCGTTGGGATCGCCCGGGGACATAGCCGATCAGCGCAATCGCGGACCAGATCCCCTCAACGGCGACTCCGGGCGGCATCTCCGGGCGGCGTCGCCGCGGCGCGCGCGAAGCCTGAACAAGGGTGCGAATACGAGACCCGACAACACCAGCATGAAGGCTGAGGGCGCCGGAACCCCGACCGGCGGCTCGTTCGCCGTGGCCGTAACGAAAGCACGGATATCGATATCCAGCTCGTATTCCACACCCCGCGTCAGCACGAGCATGCCTTCGGAAGTAAAGGAATAAACCGGACCTGGAGTCGGCGGAGCAGTTTCCTTGTCCAGCAACTCTTGATCATCAGGAGTCACTTCCGCGTTCAGGTTGGTCACGTCCCACGAAAAGTCTGTCCCGTCCTCCCCTTCTACATTGACCTCGAACTCAAGGTCAGCAACGGCTTCGCTGTCTTCCTGCTCACCATCCGATAATCGGGCCAAGGCTTGGGCTTCGAAGATGACCGCAAAGTAGGTCGAGAAGATGTCGCCGGCAGCGCTGGGATCGAACTCGATGTCCGCATCTTGGCGGAGCGTTGCCTCTGCTTCGCCTGCATAAACCGCGCTCGGGTCCGGCACAGGCAGCGAGATATCTGCCCGCAAGCCAAGCGATTCGCCCCCCGTGGGACCACCAGGTGTAACGTCCATCATGTAGCCACTGAGCGCCAGGTCGGCGTTCGAGTAGGTCCCGGAAAATTCGACGGGCAGCGGTGAGAAGTCATTCTCGGGCGGGGCCTGATCGCAATCAGCACCGACACACAAGCGAGGGGGGTCAATCGGAGTCGTGAGCTCATCCTCTCGCCGGTCGCCGTCCCAGTCGTCTCCCGTACCCGCCGGAGGCGCGATCGAAACCTCCAAGCCAGCATCGTCGCGTGCACTGTCCAAATCGCCATAAGCGGGATCGTTGCCTGAGATGCGGGCAAGCAAGATCTCGTCTTCGGCAGATGGACCTGGGGCGCCGAGGTCGACAAACCATATGAAGCTGGCGACGTCCAGCGAGGCGCTGGCCAGCGCTTTGCCGAAGGCAGGGCCCGACACAATCAGGACGCTCACAGCGATGAGCGCTAGCCCCAATGATAGCTTGCCGGCGCGCCGCAGCGATGGGATGACAGGTCCTGTCGAAGTAACACGGCGGCGACGCGGCAGAGCCGGTGCGCCTAGGCCCAAATCTCGACGAGGCCGAAGCGTGCTCGCAGTCGAAGCTGCTTTGGCGTAGCAAACTAGGGTCATACCGGGGGCTCTTACACTTTTGGTCTCGGACGGGGCTTGCCCCAGAACTTTATGCAAACTTCATACCGATTGGGTCAAGCGATTGTTTCTGAATAGCTGGCTGCCGAGAAGCTTCCAACCTTGCCGGCAATCGAGCTACGATTGTAAAGTTTACTGACAGTCTGGCCGCCGCGTCCGACCGCTGCGACCGATGAGTGAGCCGGCTCCCGCACACCGAAACGCGGTTGAATCTCGTTCCGGGTAATTGGAATTGCACACGATCTGCCACTACGTCTGTATGACCGAGCAGGGCCGTCGAGATTTGCGCTAAGGATGCCGGCGACGACGACGCAGATGAGTAGGCCATCTGCTGCCTGCAGATCCGGATCGCGGGCCAATTGTCCGGCGCCGAGCGCCTATGCCGGGACATGGACGCCTGGGCCTATTCAGTCCGGCTCGGCCTGAGACTGATACGACGTCGCGGGCGCACGAGCCCCGCTCCGCTGCTCCCTGCTCATTAGAATGGGGCGTGCTCGAACCTGACGGCACACTCGCACGGCGCTGGTGCGGAGCGTCTATACTGCGCCGTCAATCATGGCCCTCGATAATACAATCTCGACATCTCACATAGCACATCTCACAGAGCTCACGATGACATCATACAGGAGTCTGATCCATGACATCTGCCCGGGTCCATCTGGCCGCCCTCGTGTGCTGCGGCCTGCTGCTGGCCACCGGCGCGTCCGGCGACGACTGGACGCCCTCCGCGGCGCCGGCGATGCCGGGCGATGCACCTGCTACCGCCCTGCCCAGCCATCCGCCCGCCCAACCGCTCGCCCCGCCGCCATCGGAGATGCCCTTCCCAGCCCAGTTGCCACCGGGCGCACAACCCCCGACGCGGTCGTTTGGCGCCGCTGGCAGCGGGACACTACCCGAGTACGACCCCGAAACCGGCCGCACGACTTTCGACTTCGCCGGACTCGGGCTTACCCAGGGTCGCAATGACGACGCCTATCTGCTGGATATCGACCTGCGCGGTCTGCCCGCCGAGCAGGTGCAGGTGCGCCCCGCCGGCCGCGGCCTGCTGCTGGTGGTCGAACGCAGGGCCGAGACCTCCCGTGCGGAGACCTTGGACAATGGTTACGGTTATCGGCGCAGCTGGGGATTCTCCAGCGGTCGCAATGTGAAGCGCCTGCCAGCGCCGCCGGATGCGGACGTGCTGGCCTTGCAGCGTGAGGATAGGGACGACGCAGTGCACATCAGCATTCCGCGGCGCGCCGACCCGTCAGGCTACGGCGCCGAGGTCGTCCCGCCGCGGCCGACGCCGAGCGGCATGCCTCATGGCATTCACCAAGGCGGGCAGCCGTGAGTGTGCCCTTCGAGACCGCGCAAGAGGCCGAGGACGCCTTCTACGATGCACTGGAGGGACGCGATCTGGACCTGATGGCTCGCGTCTGGGATGACGCGCCGGACATCGCCTGCGTGCTGCCGATGCAGCCCATCGTGCATGGCGTGCAGGTCCGCAACATGATGCGCGAGCTCCTGCGCAGCCAAGTTCCGCTGGACATCAGGGTTACCCACATCCGCTGGGTGGACCTCGGTGACGTGGCCATTCACTATCTAGAGGAGCACAACGACGCCGCGAAGCTGCCGCCAGGGGCGCCCGGTATCCTCGCCACCAACGTCTACCGCCGCCGGGGCGAAGCGGGCTGGACACTGATCCTGCACCAGAATTCCCCGCCGCCGCCGAAGGGCGCGCCGCCGCGGGCCTGAGCACGGCCCCATCGCGCTGGCCCCGCTCACCGCATGCCCGCCACCAGACCCCTGCGCATCCAGCTGCGGACCCTTGGCTGCCGCCTCAACGAGGCGGAGCTGGAGGCTTGGGCGCGGCAGTTCTGCCGCCGCGGCTGCCGCATCGCAGGTGCCGGGGAGTCGGTGGACCTGATGGTGGTGAATACCTGCGCCGTCACCGCCGAGGCGGTGCGCAAGTCCCGCAAGCTGCTGCGGCGCCTGAAGCGCGAGCACCCCGGCGCGCAGCTGGTCGTGAGTGGCTGCGCGGCATCGCTGGACTCTGGCGAGCTTGGCGCCGCCGGGATCGACCTAGTGGTCGAGAATCCGGACAAGGATCGGCTGGTCGAGATCGCGGCAAAGGCCCTGGCGCTGCCCGAGCCCGACATCCGAGCTCCCGAAGCGGATGCCGCCGAGGCGCTCTTCGCCCGCGGGCGCCAGCGTGCCTTCGTCAAGGTGCAGGACGGCTGCCGCTTCCACTGCAGCTTCTGCGCCACTACGCTGGCGCGGGGGGCCGAGCGCAGCCGGCCGCTCGCCGACATCCTGGCCGAGATCAACGCGGTGGCGCCTGCCCAGACCAGTACCGGCGTGCAGGAGATCATCCTCACCGGCGTGCAGCTCAGCGGCTACGGGCGCGACCTGCCTACCAGGCAGGCGCTGGACCTTGCCGGCCTGATCGATGCGGTGCTGCGTGAGACCGAGGTGCCGCGCATCCGCTTGGGCTCGGTGGAGCCTTGGGGCCTGCCGGACGCCTTCTGGCGCAGGTTCGAGGACCCGCGCCTGATGCCGCACCTCCACCTGCCGCTGCAGAGCGGCGCTGACACTGTCCTCAAGCGCATGGCGCGGCGTTGCCGCACGGCCGAGCTCCGGCGCATCGTGGACGCCGCACGCAAGGCCATTCCGGACTTCAATGTCAGCACCGACATCATCGCCGGCTTCCCGGGCGAGACGGATGCCGAATGGCGTCAGACCATGGACTTCGTCGCCGCCGTCGGCTTCGGCCAGCTGCACGTCTTCCCGTTCTCGCCACGCCCCGGTACCCGCGCGGCGGACATGCCGGCGCAGGTGCCGGAGCCCGTCAAGCGTGCCCGGGCCCGACAGTTGCACGAGCTGGGCGCTGCGCTCAAGGCAGAATACCTGCACGCCCAGGTTGGCCGCACCCTGCCGGTGCTGATCGAAGGCGAGAACACGGATGGCGCCGGCCTGTTTGGTGCAGGCTTCACGCCCAACTACCTCCCCGTGCGGCTGCGGGACATGCCGGCGGATGCCGTCGGCCGCATCGTCCAGGCCCGACTCTCGGCCTGCTGCCGAGAGGGTGCCGCGCTGGAGGCCCGCGTCGACGCCTAATGCAGCATGGCAGAGACACCGGGACCATTGACGCTCGTTGTCCTTGTCTCAATCGACTTGGGGGAGGCTTGGTTAGGAGCCGCGGGGCCGAGGATGGGTCGATGCGGTCTGCCGGCGGGCATTCGGCTGCCGGCTCGTCGATCCCAATGACAGGCCGACCCGGGCGCCCCCGCGTCCCCGCTGGCACCGGACGGCGGCTCAGTAACCGCTCTCCATCGCCGCGGTCTGCTGCGCGTCCAGATCATCGGCGATATAGGCCAGGGCCAGACCCGTCTCCCGTGTCCAGCTAAGCTCGATGTGCCAGCCGGCGTCCGTTCGCCAAAGGTGCACGGCCCGGCCCTCGCCCCGGCGAATGGAGATCTGCTTGCGCCCCGGTGTGTGCGCGTAGGCCGGAAAGCTGCTGCGATCCTCGCCGTCGCCGTACTTGTCCCGCAACAGCCGGTAGAGGTCCTCGTAGTGCAGCTGCGAGGCGATGCGATGATCGCGCAGTACCTTGTAGACGAGCCCGCGCCAAGCGAGCACATAGTCGCGCTCCCTGCCCTCGTAGTAGATCAGTGCCACCCGATCCACCTGGTCGTGGCGCAGGTCAGGCGGTACCTGCTGCGCCAGTACATCGACGTCGCCGCCCAGGCAGTAGCGGTTGAACACCAGCTTCAGGCATGGCGTCCGGGCGCCGGCGACAGCGGGCAGCAGCAGGGCTAACAGCAGCAGGGCCCTCAGATTCGGGACGGCGCGCGGCAACCGGCGGCGCAACCGAGGTGCTCTGAGCTCATGGAGCCGCTGTCGGGTCATCGCTGCCTGCCGCCATGGGCTGCCAAAGGCGTCGCCAAAGGGCCGGCAGAATAACGCATTGCCGCGCAGAGCATAGCCGCGCCAGCCCCCCACCCCGGGGGCCGGGGGGGGACCTAAGGCGATTTCTGTCAACAAACATACGGCCTGGCTTGTCTTTTCGCCCGCCTTCTGCGTCATGGCAGCGGGCACAGAGCTCGACTATGCGCCCGCTGCCGCGCCTTGAAGGCGAGCGAAAATCCTGCGCCATTCGGTCTGTTTGTTTCCGGCAATCGCCTAAGCTCTGGCACCCCTGACGGCGCTCCGCAGCGCTGTGGTGAGGCCTAGTGCGCGCCGGCGCCGGCATCCGCCGTGCGACCGCTATGGTCGACGGAGCGGGCGAGCCGGAAGCCGATGGTGCGATGACTGAAGGCGGGGCCGGAGCGGCAGCGGTAGGCCGAGCGCAGGTATCCTGGGTAACCATGCCAGGAGCCGCCGCGCAGCACCCGCCGAGTACAGTTGCCGTCCTCCCAGGCGCTGCCGTCGGTGGGGGCACCGTCGTAGTCGTCGTTCCAACAGTCGGCGACGAATTCATTGACATTGCCGTGCATGTCGTACAGCGCCCAGGGATTGGGCTCGTAGCTGCCCACGGGCTGGGTCCTGTGTAGGTCCACCTGGGTGGGCGGCGGACAATCGCCGTACTCGAAGGTGCCGTCGAAGTTGGCCTGGTCCGTGCTGATGCACTCGCCGGTGGAAAACGGGGTCTTGGTGCCGGCGCGGGCGGCGAATTCCCACTCCGCCTCGCTCGGCAGCCGGTAACCGCTCTGACCACCCCTGCCGTTCAGCCAACGGGTGTAATCGCGTGCGTCCTGCCAGGAGATGTTGATGACGGGGTGGCGGTCGCGCCCCCAACCCTCGTCGTCTGGCCGCGCCTCGCAGCCGCCGTCGGCGACACAGGCGTCCCAGTCCGCGAAGGTGACCTCGTAGCGACCGATCTCGAAGCTGTCCAGGCAGACCTCGTGCTGCGGACCCTCGTCGCCGTCCCGCTCGGCCTCATCGGCGGGGCTACCCATCAAGAAGCAGCTGCCCTGGATGCGGACCATCTCGATGTGCGGGGCGAGGTCGAGCTTGACGGTGCGCTCGGTGTCGGCAGCGACGAAGACCCTGCGCTCCACCGGGTCGAACCCGTCCTTGGCGGCACGGATCAGGTGCTCGCCCTCTGGCAGGTGCATCAGCAGCGACTCCTCCGCGGAGGCCGGCGAGCGGCCCTTGGGTGCACCGTCGACGGTCAGCTCGGCGTCGCCTGGCAGGGTACGGATGCCGAGCGTGCCCCGCGCCGGCTCCGCCCGGGCGGACAGGGCTACCGGCAGCGTCAGCACTAACAAGGGCAGCACGATGATGAAGGGGACCGCCGCAGCGCGCAGCGGATGGTGGGCACAAAGGCTTTGGCTCATTGGGCTGGGCCTCTTCCGGTGGTGGTGATGGGGTTCTCAGGGTAACTGATCTGAGGAATTCCCCTACTTAAATCGTTGCTTCCACGGAATTCTAGCCTATGCGGGTGCGATGCTTCAGTCGTGCTTGAAGTCCTGCGCCACCTCCGCGTCCAGCCCGAAGTCCGTCGGCGGGCCGGCGCTGGCGAGACGTGTATTTGTGGCCTCGGCATGGTTGCTCATGTGCCTGTCTCGCTGGTGGAGCGGAAGCCAGCTCAGGTGCCGGCATCGCGCGATGGCGCGGACGGCCGTGCCTGCGCCGGAAGCATTTCCAACGCTGGCAGTCCCTGCGCAAAACCGACGCAACGCCGACCATCCGCGTTGTTACCATAGCTCGTTGGTTACGCCAGCCGCAGCCCAATGAGAGCCACCGCCCCATGAACGACATTGACCAGAACGCCGTCCTCGACGAGGACACCGACATCACCGCCGTAGTGGCCGAGACACCGCCGCCCGCTGACGCGCACGACCTCGACGACCCCGTCCTGTACCTGAACCGCGAGCTCACATGGCTCGCCTTCAACCGCCGGGTGCTGCATGAGGCGGACGACCCGCGCACGCCCCTGCTGGAGCGGATCAAGTTCCTGGCCATCGTCAACAACAACCTCGACGAATTCTTCATGAAGCGCATCGGCGGCCTCAAGCAGCAGATCGCCGCCGGCGTGCACACGCCGACCGTGGACGGCCGCACGCCGGACCAGCAAGTGGCCGAATGCCGGGCCGTGCTGGCGGAGATGCAGGCGGACCAAGAGCGCATCTACCTGGAACTGATGGCGCAGCTAGAGCGGCACGACATTCGCCTCGTGATCATCGATTCCCTGCCCAAGGACGTCCGCGAGCGCCTGCGCGAGCAGTTTCGCACCGCCATCTTTCCAATGATCACACCGCTGGCCATGGACCCGGCCCACCCCTTCCCGTTCATTTCCAACCTGGCGCTGAACCTGCTCGTGACCCTGCGCTATCCGGGCGGCGGCGAGAGCTATATGGCACGCGTCAAGGTCCCGGTCAGCAAGGACATCAGCAAGCGGCTGATCCGGGTGGACCACGTCAACACCTTCGTGACCCTGGAGGACCTCATCGTCAACAACCTCGACATGCTCTTCCCGGGCATGGAGATCGAGAGCTGCGAGCTGTTCCGCGTGACCCGGAACGCCATCGTCGAGCCCGACGAGGAGGCCGCCAACGACCTCTTGGAGCTCATCGAGACGGAGCTGCGCGAGCGTCACTTCGCGCCCATCGTGCGCCTGGAGGTGCAGGCGGGCATGGACCCGGTGCACCGCGGCATGCTCGCCGCCGAGCTGGGCCTGAACGAGGAAGAGGACGTCCACGAAGTGGCGGGGATGATGGCCAAGCGTGACCTGTTCGAGCTGGCCGGCCTGGATATCCCGGAGCTGCGCGACAAGCCCCACCGGCCCGGCGACCATCCGCTACTCGGCAACGACCGGCGCAACATCTTCCATATCGTCCGGGAGAACGGTCCACTGTTGCTGCAGCACCCCTACGAGTCCTTCTCGACCACGGTTGAGCGCTTCCTCGCCACCGCGGCCCAGGACCCGAAGGTGCTGGCCATCAAGATGACCCTGTACCGCACCTCGGGCGGGGCGATTCTGGATTCGCTCATCACCGCCGCCCAGCACGGCAAGCAGGTCGCGGTGCTGGTGGAGCTGAAGGCGCGCTTCGATGAAGCGGCCAACATCGGCTGGGCGCGGCGCCTGGAGGCCGAGGGTATCCACGTCACCTATGGTGTCATGGGCCTCAAGACCCACAGCAAGCTGATCTTCGTGGTGCGCCGCGACTACTCGCAGCTGCGCCGCTACTACCACATCGGCACAGGCAACTACCACGGCGGCACCGCCAAGCTCTACACCGACCTCGGCATGCTCGGCTGCGATGAAGACATCGGCGCCGACCTCACCGAGCTGTTCAATTACCTGACTGGCTATTCACCGCCACCGAGCTACCGCAAGATCCTCGCCGCGCCCTATACCCTCAAGCGCGGCATCCTCGCCAAGATCGAGCGCGAGATGGCCCTCCACGAGGAGCAAGGTGGCGGCCTTATCCAGATGAAGATGAACGCGCTAGAGGACTCGGACATCGTCCGCGCCCTGTACAAGGCGAGTCGTGCCGGGGTCAAGCTCGACCTCATCGTCCGCGACACCTGCCGCTACCGGCCCGGCATCGCGGGGCTCAGCGACACCGCCCGGGTCATCAGTATCGTCGGGCGCTTCCTGGAGCACCCGCGGATCCTGTACTTCCGCAACGGCGGCGACGAGGAATACTACATTGGCTCAGCGGACATGATGCGGCGCAATCTCGAGAGCCGCGTGGAGGTGCACGCCCCCGTAGAGAACCCAGAGCTGCGTCAGGAGCTGAGACTCATCCTCGATGTGCAGCTCGCCGACCAGCGCACCGCCTGGGACATGCACGCCGACGGCACCTACACCCAGCGTGTCCCGGACGACGACACGGCCAAGGGCGCCCAGGAGACCCTCATCGGCGTCGCCGACAAGCGCCTCGCCGCTGCCGCCAAGCACAAGGAGAAGACCCTGCGCTCGCGGCTGCTGAGCCACTTCGAGAACCGGTTGGCGGAGAAGGGATAGGCCAGGGTTGACACCTGGCTTGCCGATCACATCGGATCAATGATCCAGGGGAGCGCCGACGCGCTCCGGGGCCCAGCCATGGCTGACTGTCGTCCCGCCCCGACGGTCCTGAGCTTTGTGCCCGGGGGGTTGGCCGCGCTGGGCTGGCTGCTATTGGCACTGGGCCTCGCGGCCTGCTCTCGGGATCCTGGGCATGTGCGCCATGGGGCCTACGAGCTCAGCCTGATCGAGCTCACCATCGACGATGCCCATGCGGCCCTGCGCCGTCGTGAGATCACCTGCGAGGATCTGACGCGAGGTTTTCTGGCGCGGATCTCGGCCTACGACCCACCGTCGGCGCCAGGCCCTTTGGCCGAAAACCCGGCGGCCGAGCCGTCCGCAGAGGTGTTGGGCGCCGAAGCAGCGATAACCGCGCTGGCCCCACCCCGAACACCCGCCGGCGAGCTGAACGCCATCATTCGCATCAACCCGAGGGCACTGGACCGCGCCCGCGCGCTGGATGTGGCGCTCGCCGCGCAGCATCGGCTCCGTCCCTTGCACTGCATCCCGGTGATCCTCAAGGACAAC
>JANQFI010000232.1 GCA_028277905.1 Chromatiaceae bacterium
TCGCCAGCCTGCGCCATGCCCTGTGCTGGGTGCATGCCGAGCGGTTGGTGCACCAGCGGATCCCGCACAACGCTCAGCAGCGCCGAGACCAGCAGCGCGTGCGCGGCCAGAGCTGGGATCTCGACGCCGACCTCAAAGCCTATCGACGTGACCCCGATCCGACGCTGGTCCCGGCGCTGACGGCACGCTGCGACGCCATCTTCACCCAGCGCACCGCCGTCGCCACCCGCAACCAGACCCGCAAACGGCTGCACGGACACCAAGAGCAGTTGCTGCTGGTGCGCAAACGCCCGGACATCGTCCTGCACACCAACGGCAGTGCAGGCGACATCCGGGACTCCGTGACATGGCGCAAGATCAGCGGCGGCACCCGGTGCGATCTGGGCAAACACTGTCGCGATGCCTGCGCCAGCTTGCAGAAGACCTGCCGCAAGCTCGGCATCTCCTTCTGGGAGTATCTGGGTGACCGCATTGGCGGACACGGCAGCATTGCCCTGTTGCCGGACGTCATTCGCGAGCGCGCCGCAGCGACAAGCACTGTGCCCTGAGTTATTGAGAAGTTACCAAATCCGAACATAAGCCTCTGATTTTTGGTTCTCAGGCGCAGATCCTTGGGAGGCGGTCTGAACGGTTGCCCAAGCAGAAAGCCCCGGGCGGCTTCCGCACCGCCACCGGCATCGGGGGCTTCGCCACCATCGGCTCCTACCTGTCGACCATGCGCGAGCGGGGCGCCGACATTTTGCAGGCGCTCGTCCTCGGCTTCCAAGGAATCTAGCGAGGCCCTGCCTCAGACCGACGAGCCATGATTTTGCTGCGCCGCACACAAAAACTTGACTCATTTGCAAAGATGGCGGTCACTCAAGGTTTCTCGTGTCCCGGCGACTCGGACGCCGTATCCTTGATGACTCTCCCAGGGGGTCTCAGGAGCCAAGCCTTGAGCGATCTCGTGGCCGATGCCCGCCGCTTTGCCACCGAGGCGCATGAGCGCATCGATCAGCGCCGCAAGTACAGCAATCAGCCCTATCAGGAGCACCTGAAGGCGGTGGCGGAGCATGTGGCCAGTGTGACGGACGACGTCGAGATGGTTGCCGCCGCCTGGCTGCACGACACCGTGGAGGACACGCCCGCCACCTTCGGCGACCTGGAGCGGGCCTTTGGGCGCGGCGTGCGGGACCTGGTGGCAGAGCTTACTGACGTGAGCAGGCCCGGCGACGGCAACCGTGCCGCGCGCAAGGCCATCGACCGGCATCACCTGGCGCAGGCGTCGGCGCGGGCTAAGACTGTGAAGCTGGCCGACCTGATCGACAATTGCACCGACATATGCCGGCACGATGCGCGTTTCGCCCGCATTTATCTAGGCGAGGCGGCGTCGCTGCTGGAGGTGCTGGGCGAGGGCGACCTGCGGTTGTACCGGCGCGCGCAGCAGGCCATTGCCGCCTGTGCCCGGCGGCTCGGGCTACCGGCACCGCCGCAGAGCGTGATGGCGGGGGACCTGGCGCAACTGCCAGGCGCGCTGAGCCTGTCCCAGCGGCGCGCGCTGCGGCTGTTCACCGAGGCCTTCACCGCCAGCGAGATCGCGCAGCCGCTGCGCTCCTTCGACAGCGAGCGCGGTGTCGAGGCGCTGCGGGCGTTGGCGGAGCATGAGGAGCTGGAGGTGGCTGGGTTGCGCCGTGACGGGGTCTGCATCGGCTACCTGTGCCGGCACAGGCGCCCGGTTGGGGGACTCGATGACCTGTTGCGTACCTTCGAGCAGGCCCAGGTGGTGCCGCGCGATGCGCCCCTGTCCGCGGTGGTGCATGTGCTGACCCACTACGACTTCTGCTTCGTCACCGCCATGGGCGATGTGGCTGGGGTCATCACCCGCGGTGACATGCAGCAGCCGGTCGTGCGCATGTGGCTGTTCGGCATCATCACGCTGCTGGAGATGGAGCTGCTACAGCGCATCCGCGCCCGCTGGCCGGACGGGAGCTGGACCGAGCTGCTCTCCGCCGGCCGCCTGAACAAGGCGCAGCGGCTGCTCGACGAGCGCCGCCGCCGCGGCCAGCACGTGGACCTGGCAGACTGCTTGCAGCTCGGGGACAAGGCGCAGATCCTGATGCAGGACGAGGAGCAACGCCTTGCCTTCGGGCTGCGCACCAAGGGCGCCGCCAAGCGCGTCATGGGCGACCTGGATTCGCTGCGCAACAATCTTGCCCATGCCCAGGATATCGTCACCTACGACTGGCCGCAGATCGCGCGCCTGGCGCGCAACATCGAGGAGAAGCTGCGCCAGCAGGGCGGGAACGGCCTGTGACGGGGCAGGGCGACGACCTGGCCTGCCGCTTCGACGGTGCAGGTGCTGGCGGATAGCACTAATGGATTTGATTTTGGGGCGTGAAGGCCGCTGGCGGCGGGCCATCAGCGATAGAGCCCCAGTTCCGCCACGCACAGCTCCGCCCGCATGGTCCGGCCGATGGCGACGATGCCGAGCCGCTTCAGGCGAGTTACATCGAGCGCCGGAACGAGGCGGTGCGGTGCGAAGCTGCCGAAGGGGAGTCGCACCTCCTGCCAGGTGTCGCCGGCGGTGAAACCGGCCCGGTAGGACTGCCAGGGCATGCTGGTGGCGGCGGTCTTGAGGTGCAGGTTGTAGGCCTCGCCGTTGCCGCGGACGACCAGACGCACGCCGGCGAAGGCGCCGGCGTCGAGCAGGCCGGACGGCGACAGGTCCAGGCTCAGCTGCACGAAGCCGCCGTTGTTGGCGAGGCTTACGTCGCCGGACATGCAGAGCGCGGCGCGGCCGTCGATGGTGCGGCGCTGCATCCGGCCGGTGGAAACGCCGCCCATCACCTGGTCGGTCACCAGGCGCCAGGTCGTCCCGAGGCGCGAGCGGCGATCGGCGGCGCCGAAGTCGTCGATGAGGCCGCCGGTAGGGTGCTGGGCACCGAGCTCGGCACCGGGTTGGGCGCCGCTTTGAGCGGCGCCGGTGAGCAGCATGATCATGGCCAGGAATCGGGTTGAGAAGCGCATGGGGGAGTGTGCGGCAGTGGTGCCGATATGTCATCCGCCGTCGCCGACGCGCCGGAGCATTCGGGGCCAGTCCAGCAGCTCGCCAGGACCGCCGGCGCTGGTGCTGCGGTAGGCAGCTAGGCGCATGCCCGACCCGATGGGCGGCCAGCTTGGCGGTGGATGTAGCCAGCCGCCGTCGGCGCCACGCATGTGGCTGCGGTCGCTGGCGAAGCTCGCGCGATAGGCAGCGGCGGGGACGAGCCGGAACAGCGGTTGCAGAGCCACCGGCAGTCGCTCGATGAACGGGAAGCTACCGCGCAGCCAAAGGCGCGCGGGCACCGGGCAGCCGAGCCGGGTGTCGAGGTCCCACAGGCGCCCGGCACCATCCAACACCACCACGTGGTAGTCCCACCAGCAGAGCGCGCCCGGCCGCGCGGACTGCTGCGCCGCCATCGGACAGGCACCCTCGAGGCTGACGACGAACACGACCTGCCGCGGGCCGTCGCCGAGCGCGGGCTCTGCGCAGAGCCACCAGGCGTTCTCCTCGCAATAGAACGGCTGGTAGCGAAAGGCCATGGGCTCCGAGATGGCTTGTAGGGTGGGCTGTCGCTGTGGTCGTTGCACGGGCGGGTGCTGGCTTGGTGACAGCGCGTGGCGGCGGTGGCCGGCAATCGGCTGATCGATGTGCTGCGCTTACCCACCCGAGCTGGCTGCAATCGCCTGCGGTCGAGGCTTCCACAGGATCGCGATATGGCGGCACCGCGACCAACCAAGGGCATGGGCGTTTGAATCCGCTAGTGCTGCGGTTACACTCTGATGCTCCAAGCCTGATGCCCAGAGCCTGCACCAAGCACCGAGGTCCAACGTGGTCGCCCCCGAGCCCAAGTTCCGCCGCATCGAGCGGCTGCCGCCCTATGTCTTCAACATCGTGAACGAGTTGAAGGCCGCGGCACGGGCACGGGGTGAGGATATCATCGACTTCGGCATGGGCAACCCGGACCAGCCGACGCCGCAGCACATCGTCGACAAGCTGATGGAGGCCTCGGCGCGCCGCGACACCCACCGCTACTCGGTCTCCCGCGGCATCCCGCGGCTGCGCCGGGCGATCACTCGCTGGTACAAGGGCCGCTACGACGTCGATCTGGACCCGGCCAGCGAGGCCATCGTGACCATCGGCTCCAAGGAGGGCTTGGCACACTTGGCCCTGGCCACCATGAGCGCCGGTGATACGGTGCTGGCACCGAATCCGGCCTATCCGATCCACCCCTACGGCTTCATCATCGCCGGCGCCGACGTGCGCCACGTACGCCTGACGCCCGACGTGGACTTCTTCGAGGAGCTGCAGGAGGCCATCCAGAGCTCCTGGCCCCGGCCGAAAATGCTGGTGCTGAATTTCCCGGGCAACCCCACCACGACCTGCGTGGAGCTGGATTTCTTCGCGCGCCTGGTGGACATCGCCCGCGAGCACCGCATCTGGGTCGTGCATGACCTGGCCTACGCCGACATCGTCTTCGACGGCTACACCGCGCCGTCCATCCTGCAGGTGCCCGGGGCGAAGGATCTGGCCGTGGAGTTCTTCTCCATGTCCAAGAGCTATAACATGCCGGGCTGGCGCATCGGCTTCATGTGCGGCAACCCGGCCCTGGTTGCGGCGCTGGCACGCATCAAGAGCTACCTGGACTACGGCACCTTCACGCCCATCCAGGTGGCCGCCATCCACGCCCTGGAGAGCTCGCAGCAGTGCGTTGCCGACATTCGCGCCATGTATCAGCGCCGCCGGGATTGTCTCTGCGACGGCCTCAACGACGCCGGCTGGGCGGTGCCTAGGCCGAAGGCCACCATGTTCGTCTGGGCGCGCATCCCGGCACAGTATCGGCAACTGGGCTCGCTGGAGTTCTCGAAGAAGCTCCTGCGCGACGCCAAGGTGGCGGTCTCGCCGGGCATCGGCTTCGGCAACTACGGCGACGATCACGTGCGCTTCAGCCTGATCGAGAACGAGCATCGCACGCGCCAAGCGGTGCGCGGCATCAAGCACATGTTCCGCGACGACGCCCGTACCGCTGAGGCCGAGGGCGCCTCTGGCGAGCTACCTGCCCATCCGCCCCTCCACTCGTCCGCCCAGTCGCCTCTCGCTCCGCCGGCGTTGGAGCGTGCGGCACAGCCCGAATCGCAGCCGGTCTGACCACGCAGACGAGACAGCGATAACGAGACAACAACGACGCGAGGAGACATCATGGAACCGGTGAACATCGGTCTATTGGGGCTCGGCACCGTCGGCGGTGGCACGGTAACGGTGCTGAGCCGTAATGGTGAAGAGATCGCGCGTCGCGCCGGCCGCGGCATCCGCATCAGCCATGCTGCCGCACGTGCCTACGACCCGGACCGCATCGAGGGCCTGGGCGACATCGGTCGTATCGGCGACGACGCCTTCGCGGTGGTGGACGACCCGGATGTGGACATCGTCGTCGAGCTCATCGGGGGCTATTCGCCGGCCCGGGAACTGGTGCTCAGGGCCATCGCCAACGGCAAGCACCTGGTGACCGCCAACAAGGCGCTGATCGCGCTGCACGGCAACGAGATCTTCGCCGCCGCACAGGAACGCGGCGTAATGGTGGCCTTCGAGGCCGCCGTCGCGGGCGGTATTCCCATCATCAAGGCCGTGCGCGAGGGGCTTGCGGCCAACCACATCGAGTGGATTGCCGGCATCATCAACGGCACCGGCAACTTCATCCTGACCGAGATGCGGGACAAGGGCCGGGACTTTGCGGACGTGCTCGTCGAGGCGCAGGCGCTGGGCTACGCGGAGGCCGATCCGACCTTCGACGTCGAGGGGATCGATGCGGCGCACAAGCTGACCATCCTGGGGTCGCTGGCCTTCGGTATTCCGCTCCAATTCGACAAGACCTTCACCGAGGGCATCAGCCGGATCGAGGCGCAGGATATAGCCTTCGCCGCCGAGCTTGGCTATCGCATCAAGCACCTCGGCATTGCCCGCCGCGTCGAGGATGGCATAGAGCTGCGTGTACACCCGACGCTGATCCCGCACCGCCGGCTCATCGCCAACGTCGATGGCGTCATGAACGCAGTGTTGGTGAAGGGTGACGCCGTGGGTCCGACCCTCTACTATGGCGCCGGTGCCGGTGCGTTGCCGACCGCTTCGGCCGTGCTTGCGGACGTGGTGGACGTGGTGCGCGCGCTCACGACCGACCCGACCAACCGCGTCCCGCACCTCGCCTTCCAGCCCACGGAACTTGCGAGCACCCCCGTGCTGCGCATGGAGGACGTGGAAACTGCCTACTATTTGAGGCTAACTGCCCTCGACCGTCCCGGCGTCATGGCCAGTATCGCCGGCATCCTCGGCGAGGAGGGCATCAGCATCGAGGCCATCCAGCAGAAGGAGCCCGCCGCTGGCGAGACCCATGTGCCGCTGATCATGCTGATTCACCGCGTCCGCGAGTCCTGCATGAACCGCGCGCTGGCGCGCATCGCGGACTTGGAAGCGGTTCAGGACGGTATCGTGCGCATCCGGATGGAAGCCTTGGCAGGCTGAGCCGGCTCGGGAGCTCGTCGCCATCGAAGTCGGCAATCGACAGAAATCGCCTTAGGCGATTGCCGGAAACAAACAGACCGAATGGCGCAGGATTTTCGCTCGCCTGCAAGGCGCGGCAGCGGGCGCATAGTCGAGCTCTGTGCCCGCT
>JANQFI010000273.1 GCA_028277905.1 Chromatiaceae bacterium
CTTCACCTGTCTTGTTCACGATGGCTCCAGTGTCCCTACCGAGGCGTCGCTATCCGCCACAGGCGCAACACGCGATACGGGTGGGTGGTTAGCCCTTACGAGTGACTGTCCTTGTCTCTCTCCCGGCCGGGACTTTCACCCGGCAAGAAGCGCCAAGCTTCGCTTGGCGCACTAGCGCGTAGACTCGCGTCTGGCCCCATGCACTGCCCTGGATAAGGATCCCGGTCGCGACGCCCCGGCGCACCGGGCACCCCCTGGGGGCGATCCTGCACCAACACGCGATACCAGCATTCGGAGGAACAGCGGATGGATATGAAGACGTTCAAGACCCTCGAATTCGCCGCTATCTTCGGCGTTCTGGGCTACTTCTGGTGGACCCAGCGCCAAAACCGTCTGCGCCGCGAGGAGGAGCAGCAGAAGCAATCCGAGGCCGAGGCTGCGGCGGCGAGCGACAGCACGAAGGACAACACGCACTGAGGTATCCACGGCCCTGGCCCGCATCCGGACGATGCCGGCGCCTCCAACTGGGCTAGCCCCGGCCGTCAGCCCTTCTGCGATGTCGGGGTTCAAGTGCGCCTCGCGCATCCTGCCTCTCCGCCGGGCTAGGCAGCTCAGGCGAGCCATCCCAGAGCAGGGCAGGGCCGGGACCGCGCACGTTCCCTAAGCCGATCCCGCCTACGCCGATCCCCCACGCCGCGCGCAGTGCCGGCCTGCATCGAGGTGACGTGTCACGTCTTGTGTCTGGACCTCATCGAGACCGAGCTCGACTGAGTCGCGATCTTCGCCAGGACAGAGGAGTGAACTGGACCCCGAAAACTGGACAGCTCGCTAAGCTCTGCCAGCGGTTGATCTATTCGTCGCCGCCGACATCCGAGGATAAGAACAACAGCCCGGCGCAAGCCAGAAACAGCAATAGAAAGAGCGCTGCCAAGATCAAGAAGCGCTTGATGCTCGATCAGGCGCCAAAGGATCTTCCGCCCGAGGAGCTGCCATTGACTTAACCAGCGCAGCTTAAACTCCAGGACATTCTGTCCTGGACAAGGGGTCCACTAAAGTCAGCATGATCGACGTCCTGAATCGCATGCCTCGTCGGATGAGTTTCCGGAACTCGAGTAGCGCGTTCCAGCTCTATGTGCAGTACTGCTGCATTCGCGCCATCCGGGAAGCGGCACAATTGACTGCCCGCGAGCGATTGCTCGCCCAGTGGTCGAAGCCGTTCCTGGTCCGCGAGCTGCGGCCGTTGGGGGCGATTCGCCACGCATAGGCCAACTAAGCTGATGGCCGTCGTCATGATCCGAGACGATGTCATCGTCCGGGTCAGGCTAGCACCAAGGCTAGAGGAAATGGATATACGGGAGGGGCGCTTGGCTCGCCGGGTGACGCAGAACGCGCAAATCACTCCCGTCGTTCAAGCCCGGCAGGGTGTCCTGGGCACGGGTCAGCACCTCCTGCCATCCTAGTGATAGGAAACCCAAGCGCCCCTGTGCCTCCAGGATCACCTGAATCGTGGCGCTAGCTGGGGCTCGCAGGGTGTATGCGAGGTCCCTAGGCTGGGCTCACCGCGCCCTAGGTGCTCTTCACCAACCCTTGCTCGCCAATGCGTTACGCCGACGCAAGCAGGCGCTCGAGACGCTCCACCAACGCCGGCTCCATATGCCGGCTTTGCTCCAGCGCGTCGCGGATCTTGCGTCTCCAGCCGTCGCCGCGTGCCGCCAGCTCGGCATACGCGGGGGGTGAGGCCGTCAGGGGCCTCGTCGAGCAACACTCTGATGACCTGGAGGGCCTGAAGACGATCCTTCTGCCCCTTGACCGCCATACCGGCGGGCCCCGAGGTGAGCCAGGTCATCGGCCGCTTCGGTTGTGCGTTCCCTCAGGCGCGCGACGCGACCGCGCGTCTCGTCGCTGTCCGGACCCAGATAGGCCTGACGGGTGTGGCCGTCGAGGTCCCGAGACTGGTAGTAGAGATAGCGGCGTCCGCGCACCCGCTTCTCCACGAGACTGCCGCGAGGCGGACGGACCTGCTCGACGACGCCCGCGCCCAGGCCAAGCTCCAGCAGTTCTGCATATAGGGTGCGGGCGGTCAGCGAGAGGGACTCGATCTGCATCGCAAGGGTCTGGACGAGCGGCGTTTATACGCAACCTTGGATTATATGGCGTATAACAGGCTGCTCCATGACCTCCCGACTGTCCATTGATCAAAGGGCTAGGAAGCCCGAGCCGAGCTGTGCGGCCAGGGCCGCCTGAACCAGGAGCCTAGCCGGGGCTGGGGGATCCCCAGTCATCCCACCTGGCCTGCATACAGGGCCGCATAGGCGCCGTCGCCATCAATGAGCTCGGCGTGGCTGCCCTGTTCGATAATGCGCCCATGCTCCAGCACCAGCACGCGGTCGGCCTGGCGCACGGCGCTGAGTCGATGGGCGATGATCAGCGTGGTGCGCCCGGCCAGGAAGCGCGACAGCGCGACGTGCAGGCGCGCCTCGGTGGCGGTGTCGAGCGCCGAAGTGGCCTCGTCCAGGACCACGACCTTGGGGTCCGTGAGCACCATGCGGGCCACCGCCAGGCGCTGGCGTTGCCCGCCAGACAGGCGCACGCCATCTCGGCCCACCGGCGTGTCCAGGCCCTGCTCTAGCCCCGCGGCGACGTCGGCGAGCTGGGCGACGCGCAGCGCCTCCCAGAGCCTGGCGTCCGGCATCTCGCGTCCCAGGGTCAGGTTCATGCGCAGGCTGTCGTTGAACAGCGCTGGGTGCTGCAGCACGGTGGCCACGTTGTCCCGCACCACGTCCATGCCGATGCGCGTCACGGGCACGCCGTCGAAGAGCACCTGCCCGCCGCTCGGCGCGTAGAGCCCGAGCAGCACCTGCACGAGGGTGGTCTTGCCGCCGCCGCTGGCGCCGACGATGGCGACCTTCTCGCCGGCTCGGACCTCGAAGGAGACGCGGTCCAGCACCCTGGGGCCGCTGCCATAGGCGAAGTCCAGTGCGCGTACCGCCACCGCCACGGTGCGCCGACCCGCAAAGGGGTTCTGGGTAGGCGGCCAGTCGGGCTCCGGGTCCAGGGCCAGGAGCCGATTGATGCGCTGCAGCGCCGCATCGGCGGCGTGGAAGGCATACTGCACGCCCAGCACCTGCTGCACGGGTCCCATCATGAACCACAGGTAGGTGAACACGGCCAGCATCTCGCCGATGGTCAGGTCCGAGAACAGCACCATCAGCATGCTGGCGGCGCGGAATAGATCGAAGCCGAACTGAAATACCACGACGGACAGCCGGTTGGCGGCGTCGCTCTTCCAGTTGAAGGCGCAGGACCAGCGGCGGATGGCCGCGGCGGTGTCGACGCCGCGACCGATGAAGAAGCGCTCGCGGTTGCAGGCGCGGATCTGTTGGATCGCGTCCAGCGTCTCGGTCAGGCTCTGCGTGAAGGCCTCGTAGGCGGCGTTCTCGCGCAGCTTCATCTCCTTGACCCGGCGGCCGAAGACCGTGGTGATGTAGATCACCACGGGGTTCAGCAGCAGAATGAAGAGTCCGAGCTGCCAGTGCATCCACAGGAGCACCACGGCCGTGCCGGCGATGCTCAGCACCGCGACGATGAGCTTGGCCACGGCGCTGCCGATGAAGTCGTCCACGGCGTCCACGTCCGTGACCAGGTGGGACGCCACTGTGCCGCTGCCGAGCATCTCGTATTCCGCCATGGATACCCGCTCCAGACGCCGCAACAGGGCCACGCGGATCTGGAAGACGATGTCTTTGGAGATGATCGTGAACTGCCGGTCTTGCAGCACGCCGAGCGCCACGGCCAAGGCGCGCAACCCCGCGGAGGCGGCCAGCACCGCCAGCACATAGAGCACCGGACCCTGCCAGGCCTCCGGAAACAGCCGGTCCATGAAGGCCAGGGCCGGTCCGGGCTGCTCCAGCAGTACCTCGTCCACCAGCACCGGCATCAGCAGCGGCACGGGAACCGCGGCCAGGGTGCCGAGCACGGCGATGACATTGGCGAGGACGAGCTCGCGCCGGTGCGCGGCTACCATGGCCAGCAGGCCCGCCCAACGGTAGCCTGTGGTCACCGCAGGCGCGGGCGTATCTTGATTCATTTCTGCAACAGCAGTGAGATCTCAGGCCCCCTGCGAGTATCGGGGAAACACAATAGTGGATTGACTCAAATAGCTTTCTGGAGCCGATATCCGGTCCGATCGATCGCTTGCATTTGTGGCGCGGGTACACCCTCCCCTATACTCTCGCCCTGGTCAACACGACGCCACGCCAGCCCAATCTGCGAGAGATCATGATCAAGCACCGACCGGCGCTGCTGCTCGCCGCCTGCGTCACCGCTCTGACACCGTTTCAGACCCCGGCCGAGGACCTCTTGGCGATCTACGACCTGGCCGTGCAAAGCGACCCGACCCTGCGCGAGGCGGAGCAGAGCCTGTACGCCACGCGTGAGGTGAAGCCGCAGGCGCGTGCGCTGCTGCTGCCAAGCTTCGGCATCTCGGGTGATGCCCAGTATCAGGACGTAAGCTCCTCGGGGCGTACCGCGCTCGGCAGCTTCGACCGGAGTGAGAGCTTCGGCACTGGGGACATCGCCGCGGTGGTGAGCCAGTCGGTGTTCGACCGGGCCAATTGGGTACGGCTGAGTCAGTCGAACAACACCATCGCCCAGGCCGAGGCCGAGTTCCGCAACGCGCAGATCGACCTCATGGTGCGCACGACCGACGCCTATTTCGCCGTGCTGGAGGCCGCCGACGCGGTGCGGGTCAACCAGGCACTGGTGGCGGCCGACGAGCGCCAGCTGGAGCAGTCCAAGCAGCGTTTCGAGGTGGGGCTCGTGGCCATCACCGACGTCAACGACAGCCAGGCCGCGTACGACCGCTCCCGCGCCAATCTGATCACCGCCGAGAATGACCTAGACAACGCCTGGGAGGCCTTACGCCGCATCATCGGCCCGGTTTCCGTGCCGCTGGCGCGGCTCGGCGATCGGCTGCCGCTGGCACCGCCGGAGCCCAACGATATCAATATTTGGGCCGAGACGGCGCTCGCCAACAACTATGCCATCATCGCCGCCAAGGAGGCCGCCGAGGCCGCACGCAAGGACATCGAGATCGAGCGCTCCGGCTACTTCCCGACCGTGGACGCCCAGGCCGGATACGACATCGCTCGCGACGGCTCGGAATTCAACACGGACACCGACACCGGCTTCGTGGGCCTGAGCATCAATATCCCCATTTACCAGGGTGGCGCAGTGGCCTCGCGCACCCGCCAGGCGGGGCACAGCTTCCGCGCCGCACAGGACCGGCTGGACCAGGAGCGCCGCGCCGTCATCAACCAGGTCAAGGACGCCTTCCGCGGCATCATCTCCAGCATCAGCGACGTGCGCGCGCGCCAGGCGGCCATTGTGTCCGCCCGCAGCTCCCTGGAGTCCACCCAGGCCGGTCTGGAGGTCGGCACTCGCACCCAGGTCGACGTGCTGAACGCCCAGCGCCAGCTCTTCCAGGCCGAGTTCGACTATCTGGCCGCACGCTACGACTACATCATCAATGGCATCAGGCTGCACCAGGCCACCAGCACCCTGACCCGCGACGTGCTTGCGAAGGGCAACGAATGGCTCACCGAGGCGGATACGGTACCGCCGCCGGCGTTCTGAGCCGCCAGTCCGGCTGCGCGGAAGCGGGAGCAAGGCTAGCGTCCGGATTCAAGACGACATCGAAACCCAAGTGTCCGGCAACAGCATCGGCAAGTCCTTCGTGCTGACCAGCTTCGGCGAGAGCCACGGGCCCGCCATCGGCGGCATCGTGGACGGCTGCCCACCGGGGCTGAGGCTCAGCGAGGCCGATCTCCAGCGCGACCTCGACCGCCGCCGGCCGGGCAGGTCCCGGCACACCACCCAGCGCCGCGAGCCAGACCAGGTACGCATCCTGTCGGGCGTCTTCGAGGGCCGCACCACCGGCGCACCCATCGGGCTTCTGATCGAGAACCAGGACCAGCGCTCCAAGGACTACGCCGACATCGCCGGCCGATTCCGCCCCGGCCATGCGGACTACAGCTACACCATGAAGTACGGCTTCCGCGACTACCGCGGCGGCGGTCGCTCGTCGGCGCGGGAGACGGCCATTCGCGTCGCCGGCGGCGGCATCGCCAAGCTCTGTCTGCGGGAGCTGGCCGGCGTCAGGGTACGGGGCTTCCTGTCGCGGCTCGGGCCCATCGACGCCGCTCGCTTGGATTCCGACGGCTTCGACTGGGCCGAGGCCGACCGCAACCCATTCTTCTGCCCGCTGGCGGCACGGGTGCCCGAGCTTGCGGCCTACATGGATGAGCTGCGCAAGACCGGCGACTCCATCGGCGCTGAGGTGACCGTCGTCGCCGAGGGTGTGCCGCCCGGACTCGGAGAGCCGGTGTTCGACCGGCTGGATGCCGACATCGCCCATGCACTCATGGGCATCAACGCCGTCAAGGGCGTGGAGATCGGCGCCGGCTTCGCCGCCGTGGCGCAGAAGGGCACCGAGCACCGGGACGAGATGACCCCGGAGGGATTTCTTTCCAACAACGCCGGCGGCGTGCTCGGCGGCATCTCCAGCGGCCAGCGCATAATCGCCCGACTCGCCCTGAAGCCCACGAGCAGCATCCGGCTCCCAGGCCGCACCCTGAGCCTGGAAGGTCAGGCCACAGAGGTCGTCACCAAGGGCCGCCACGACCCCTGCGTCGGTATCCGTGCCACGCCCATCGCCGAGGCCATGCTCGCCATCGTGCTCGCGGACCATCTGCTTCGCCACCGCGGCCAGAACGCGCACGTCAAGCCGCCGCTCGCGCCGATACCAGCCGGCCGCGGCTAGGCTGCGGGCTGGTCGCAGCCCGGCTCGCGGTCGCAGCGGCTCAGGCAAAGGCGCAACGGGCAGCGGGCAGCGCGCAACGGGCACAACGCCGATCGAGATCACCCTGCGGCCCCGGCCGAGATGCGTCTCAAGCACCTGTCTTGGTTGCGCCCTTCGCGTCGTTGCGCGAGTCGATCGCCGGATCCAGTATTGAACCCGGAAAGCGCAGTTGACCCCTTCATCGATGCGCGCCCAGGCCCTTGACCGCGACCACCAGCGATCGCATGCCCTACGCCCGCCTCTCCAGCTACTACTTCTTCCACTTCGGGGCCCTGGGTGCCCTGGTGCCCTACTGGGGGCCCTACCTGCTGGAGCGCGGCTTCGCGCCGGCCGCCATCGGCGTCTTGATGGCGATATTGATGGGCACCAAGGTCCTCGCGCCCAATGTCTGGGGCGTGCTCGCGGACCGCGCCGGCGAGCGCATGCCGATCGTGCGGCTCGGCGCGCTGCTGGCGCTGGTGTGCGTCCTGCCCGTGTTCTGGGCCGACGGCTTCTGGGCCATGGCCCTAGTGATGGCGGCCTTCAGCTTCTTCTGGAACGCACCCCTGCCGCTGATGGAGGCGGTCACGCTCAACCATCTAGGCAGTCGCACGCACCGCTACGCCAGCGTGCGCGTCTGGGGCAGCATCGGTTTCATCGTTGCGGTGCTGCTGCTCGGCTGGGGGCAAGAGCGCGCCGGTAGCCGCGTGGTGCCCCTGGCGCTGCTTGCGCTGTTCGCCGGTGTCTGGCTTGCGTGCCTGCTGATCCCGGACCGCGCCCGGTCACATGGGGAGCACGCCCAGCTACGGCTCCGCAGGCTGCTGGTGCGCCCGGAAATCCTCGCCTTTCTTGCCGCATGCCTGCTCATGCAGGCGAGCCACGGCGCCTACTACGCCTTCTATTCGATCCATCTCGAGGCCAAAGGCTATGGGGATAGCGCCGTCGGCGCCCTCTGGGCACTGGGCGTCGGCATAGAGGTGCTGGTGTTCGTGAACATGCACCGGCTGCTGACCCGCTTCGGCGCCCGGCGCATGCTCCTGGCGAGCCTGGCGTTGGCCGTATTGCGCTGGCTCCTGATCGGCGCATTCGTGGAGCTCGTGGCGGTGCAGCTCCTTGCCCAGGGCCTGCACGCCGCCACGTTCGGGACCTTCCACGCCGCCGCCATCCACCTCGTGCACCATTACTTTCCAGGTCCCACCCAGGGCCGCGGCCAGGCCCTCTATAACAGCGTCAGCTTCGGCTTGGGCGGTGCCATCGGCAGCCTGATCGCAGGCTCGCTGTGGGCCGGCGCCGGCCCGCTGGCCACCTTCGCGGCCGCGTCAGGGCTCGCCGGCCTCGGGCTGATCGCTGCGCTTCGGGTGGATCGTGAGCGGCGGTATTGAGGGCGCTCGGACCCACATCGAGATCGGGCTCGCAACGGGTGTCGAAATCGACCCCGATCTCTAACCCTAATCCGACGTGACCGGAATTCGGAGGTGACTGCTCCTGCCGGTCGCCGCCGACATCATGGTGACGCGGCCTGGGGTCGGTCGGCCGGCCCGGATCCCGTCCCTGTTGCGTTTGCGCCGCAGGCGCGCGCCCCCAACTCGATGTGCATGGAGCGAGAGCGCTTGTCCGAGCACCGGTTGTCCAATGCGCTGCAGGCGACCCTGCTGTTGGCGGCGCTTGCCGGTCTCTTGGGTCTGTTGGCCTGGATCCTCGGCGGCGCCCCGCTTGCGGCAATCGCGCTGGGTATGGTGGTGGTGCTGTATCTCGCCAACCCGGCCGCCTCGCCGCGGTTGGTCATGATGCTCTTTCCGGGCCGCGTGCTGCACGCCGAGGAGGCGCCGCGCCAGTATGCGATGCTGGCGGAGCTGGCGCGCCGCGCCGGCCTGCCCCGGCTGCCGCGGCTCTATTACATCCCTTCCAGTGTCATGAACGCCTTCGCCACCGGGCAGCGGGGCGACGCGCTGGTGGCGGTCTCCGACGGCCTGTTGCGGCGGCTGGATCTCCGCGAGCAGGCGGGCGTGCTGGCGCACGAGATCAGCCATGTCGCCAACGGCGACCTGGCGGTGATGGCCTTCGCGGACCTGGTGAGCCGCATCACCGGCAGCTTCGGGCTACTCGGGCAGGTCCTGCTGCTGCTGAGCTTGCCGGCCGCTCTGGTGGCGGAGGTTCGGGTACCCTGGCTGGCGCTGATCGTCCTGCTGGCGGCCCCCAGCCTGAGTGCCCTGGTGCAGCTCGCCCTGTCCCGCAACCGCGAGTACGAGGCCGACCTGAGCGCCGCCGAGCTGACCGGCGACCCGGCCGGTCTCGCCTCGGCGCTGGATAAGCTGGAGCGTTACCAAGGCCGCTTCTGGGAGCAGATCCTGATGCCCGGCCGCCGGGTGCCGGACCCCTCACTGCTGCGCACGCACCCGCAGACGGAGGACCGCGTTGAGCGCCTCCTGGCGCTGGTGCCGCGGCGGCCAAGCTCAGGGCTGCCCTTCGCGGGCGATGCCTACCCCCCTGCGCTCGACCTGCTCGAGCCGCGACGCCCGCGCTATCGGTTGCCGGGGGTCTGGTACTGAGCCCCTGGCGAGCCTGCCTCTGCGGTCGCAGGACGGCAAGGTGCTCGGGGGCCCCGGCGTCCCCCTGTGCCCGGCTCGACGCCGGGCATAGGGCTTCCTGACGCCCGAGATCCCTGGCGCGGACATCGAGCCCGCGCCGGTCGCGACCCTGCGCGGCGGCGCTTGCGCCTTCCGGCGCTGCGGCTCCGCCAGGCCCGGGCCCCTGGGTCGGGGACCCGGCACCGGAAGTCGAGCTCAAGCCGCGCTTGGCGCGACTGGGGAGTCGCTAGCGCCGCCGCGCCACTGGCCCCAGTGCCAGCACAGCGATGCCGCCGAGCAGCGCAGCGATGCCGGTGACCAGGCTGACGCGGTAGGCGAGGTGCCAGCCGCGGTTGGGCCGCCGCAGCATCTCCAGCCGGTCGATGTAGACGGTCTCGCAGGCGCCGTTGCCGCCGTCGGTGCGCGTGACGCTGGTGCCGCGCGCGAAGCCGCCGCCGTGGGCATAGTGGGCGAGCACGCCCCGGAACTGGATCTGGTCGCCGACCCGCACCCGCCGGATGGCGCGGCGCACCTCGGGATCGCTGGCGAGCACGTGGTTGTTGGAGAGCTGGTGCGGATTGAAGCGTGCCCAGACCCGGTCGTCGCCGGCTTGCGCCCAGCAGGTCCAGTTGCCGTTGTGGAAGTGCATGTCGCGGACGACGCCGCCTGCGACGTTGCCGCCCCAGACGACGCAGAGGTCGCGCAGGTTGAGGAAATCCTGCCAGTCGCCATGGTGCCAGATGTCCGTGAAGGCGCGGGCGTCGTGCAGGCTGACGACGACGCCGTCCAGCACGTAATCGAACAGCGGCCGGATGCTGTAGACGACGCCCTCCTGCTCTACCTGGAAGGCTGGCCGGCCCGTGGGCGTCTGCCGTGGCTCGGCAAGGCGCCCGAGGTCATAGAAGCCCGGCTCGGGGATCTGATCGCGACGCCAGTGGCTGAACAGCGCCACGGCGATGCTGGCGAGCAGCACCAGCAGCAGCAACTGGCCGGCGATGCGCCAATTCTCCGCGGCACGGGCGTCGGCTGCCAGGCTGCCCGCGGGCGCTGCGGGGCGGCGTGCCGCGTCCGTCCGCTGCCGCGCATGGTACTTCTCGAACACGATGCCGCAGGCGGCGCAGATGTCGCGGCCCCTCTGCTCGGCGCCGCAGGCCGGGCAGCGCCTGGTCATGGGTGCGAGCGCGGCCGCGCCTGCTGCGGCACCAGCCAAGCCGAGCTTGGCCGCTGTGCCCGCATCCGTGCAGGTGCTCGATGCCGGTGCTGGACTTGGTGTTGCCGGCGCCGTGGTCGGCTCGGGCGCCATGGCGCACTCGACGCCCGCGGCCCGCAGCCGGTCGCAGACGCGTGCGGCCTGTGCCGCACTCAGGCGCCCACCCAGTGAGCGCCCGGCGCCGTCGAGCAGGGCTGCCGCGCGCTCGGGGGTGGTGCGGAGCAGCCGAGCGAGCGTCGCCGCTGCATGTTCGGCATTCGCGTCCGGCAGGAGCCGGCCGCTCAGGCGAATGCGGTGGTTCTGCGCTAGCGTCATGGTCGATGGGGCTTGCCGCGGTCGCCTGGGCGGTCGTGGCGCGTGCTCTTGGCTCTGTCGGGCTCAGGACGCCGAATCTACCGCAGCATGGGCGCGAGATCCGCATGATTGACCTTGCAGAACGGCTCCCGGGGTCGCAGCATGCGCCGAGATGCCCCCGAGCATTGACGCCAAGGCCATGCCCAGAATCCCCGACGAACGCCCGCTGAACCCCAAGCCAGAGATCATCGACGCGCTGAAGCGCATCCTGCCGGCGGCCTCGGTGCTGTCCACGCCGGCGGAGCTCGGGCCCTACGAGTGCGACGGCCTCACCGCATTTACGCAGCGCCCGCTGGTCGTGGCGCTGCCTTCGAGCCTGGATCAGGTGCAGGCGGTGCTGAGGCTCTGTCGCCGGGAGGGCGTGCCCGTGGTCGCGCGCGGCGCCGGCACCGGGCTATCGGGCGGTGCGCTGCCGCTGGCGGACGGCTTGCTGCTATCCCTGGCCAAGTTCAACCGGCGCATCGAGATCGACCCGGACAACCGGACGGCGCGGGTCGAGCCCGGCGTGCGCAACCTCGCCATCAGCGAGGCGGCGGCGCCCTATGGGCTCTACTATGCGCCGGATCCCTCCTCGCAGATCGCCTGCACCATCGGCGGCAACGTCGCCGAGAACTCGGGCGGTGTGCACTGCCTCAAGTACGGACTCACGGTGCACAACGTCGTCAAGCTCAAGCTGATCAGCATCGACGGCGAGCTGTTCGAGGTGGGCGCCGAGGCGCTTGACTCACCTGGGCTTGACCTGCTGGCCCTGATGACAGGCTCCGAGGGGATGCTCGCCGTCATCGTCGAGGTAACCGTCAAGCTGTTGCCGCAGCCGGAGCGGGCCCAGGCGCTGCTCGCCGCCTTCGACAGCGTGGAGACCGCGGGCGCCGCGGTGGCGCAGATCATCGGCGCCGGCATCGTGCCGGCCGGGCTGGAGATGATGGACAACCCGGCCATCCGCGCAGCGGAGGACTTCGTGCACGCCGGCTACCCGGTGGACGCCGCGGCCATCCTGATCTGCGAGCTGGATGGCTTCAACGCCCAGGTGTCGGTGGAGATCATGCGCGTGCGGGAGCTCTTGCTCACCGCCGGCGCGACCGACGTGCGCACCGCTCGCGACGACGCCGAGCGGCTGATCTTCTGGAAGGGGCGCAAGGCGGCGTTCCCGGCCGTCGGGCGCATCTCACCGGATTACTACTGCATGGACGGCACCATCCCGCGCAAGGAGCTGCCGAGGGTGCTGAATCGCATCGCCGCACTGTCGTCCGCGTACGGGCTCAGGGTCGCCAACGTGTTCCATGCCGGCGATGGCAACCTCCACCCGCTCATCCTCTACGATGCCAACATCCCCGGCGAGCTGGAGCGCGCCGAGGCGCTGGGTGGCGCCATCCTGACGCTCTGCGTCGAGGTCGGTGGCACGGTCACCGGCGAGCATGGCGTCGGCGTTGAGAAGCTGAACCAGATGTGCGTGCAGTTCAATGCGGAAGAGCTTGCGCAGATGCATGCCGTCAAGGCCGCCTTCGACCCGCACGGGCTGCTCAACCCCGGCAAGGCCGTGCCTACGCTGCACCGTTGTGCTGAATTCGGCGCCATGCATGTGCACCAGGGTGAGCTCAAGTTCCCCGAGCTGCCGAGATTCTGACAGGAAGCCGCGCCGGGGTCGGCAAGCCTTTCTCGCAGACGCGAGCGGCGCCGACCCCGCACCGGGCGGCTTCGCGAGTGCCCCTCGCGAGTGCCCAAGGCGCTGGTGGCCAGGCTGGGTAGGGCGGGCCCGCTCGTGACGCGGCCGCCTGCGTCGGCTCAAGAGGCCGCTTCCACCTCGGCCTCCTCGGCCGGCGCAGCGTAGCCGCACTCCTTTTGCGGGCAGACCTTCTGCGCGCCCTTGGTCTTGGTGACCTTGAGCGTCAGGATGGGCCAGCCGCACTCCGGGCAGGGCCCTGCCAGCGGCTGGTTCCAGACGGCATAGTCGCACTTGGGATAAGTGGAGCAGGAGAAGAAGATCTTGCCGCGGCGAGACTTCTTCTTCTGCAGCGTCCCGGCGTTGCATTTGGGGCAGCTCAGGCCCGTGTCTACGGGCTTCTCCAACGGCTCGATGAAGCGGCACTCGGGGTATGCGGTGCAGCCGATGAACTTGCCGTAGCGCCCGCGCTTGATGGCCAGCTCCGCGCCGCACTCGGGGCAGTTGCGGCCCTCGACGATGGCAGGCTCGTCCTTTTCGCCCTTGCTCTCGTCCAGGTCCCGGGTGTATTTGCACTCGGGGAAGTTGGTGCAGCCGATGAAGAGGCCGTTGCGACCGAGCCGCTTGGCGAGCTGGCCGCCGCACTCGGGGCATGCTTCGTCGATGGTCTCCTGGGTCACGTCCTTGCGCTCGACGTTCTCCTGGGTGTGGTCCAGGCGGTCCTTGAAGGGCTTCCAAAACTGCTCCAAGAGCGGAATCCAGTCCTCTTCGCCGCGGGAGACGGCGTCTAGCTCGTCCTCCAGCTTTGCGGTGAAGTCGTAGTCCACGTATGAGGTGAAGTGCTCGGTGAGAAACCTGTTGACGATGCGACCCACGTCCGTCGGCAGGAAGCGCTTCTTCTCCAGCAGCACGTACTCGCGCTCCTGCAGCGTGGAGATGATGGAGGCATAGGTGGACGGCCGGCCGATGCCGAGCTCCTCCAGCGCCTTCACCAGCGAGGCCTCGCTGTAGCGCGGCGGTGGCTCGGTGAAGTGCTGCTCGGCGCGAATGGCGAGCAGGTCCACGAGCTGCCCCTGCTGCATGTCGGGCAGCATGCGCTCCTCGTCGTCGTCCGCACCCGTGGCGTCGTCGCGGCCCTCCAGATAGACGCGCATGAAGCCGGGCTCGGCCACTGTGGAGCCGGTCGCGCGGAACAGGTTGCCCGCGCCGGCGGACAGGTCCACTGCCACCTGGTTGATCAGGGCATGGGCCATCTGGCAGGCCAGCGCGCGCTTCCAGATCAACTCGTACAGCTTGGCCTGGTCGGCCGTGAGCCGGGCCTTGATCTCCTTCGGGACATTGCGTATGGAGGTGGGGCGGATGGCCTCGTGTGCCTCCTGGGCGTTCTTGGACTTGGTCCTGAAGGCCCGCGCCTGTGGCGGCAGGTGATCGGCGCCGTAGCGCTCGCCGATGTAGTCCCGGAGCTCCGCAATGGCCTCCTGCGCCAGGTTGACCGAGTCGGTGCGCATGTAGGTGATGAGTCCGACGGCACCACTGCCGATGTCGACACCTTCGTACAGCTGTTGGGCGGTGCGCATGGTGCGCTGGGCGGTGAAGCCGAGCTTGCGCGCCGCTTCCTGTTGCAGCGTGGAGGTGATGAAGGGCGGCGCAGGGTTGCGCTTGCGCTGCTTGCGCTCGACCTTTTCCACAAGCAGCTTGCCCGTCTGGACACCGCCCGCGGCCCGAGCTGCAGCCTGGCTCAGCGCAGCCTCCACCTCGCGGGCGTGCGTCTCGTCCGTAATCGTGAACTGCTCGACCTTGGCGCCGCCGAGCCAGGTCAGCTTGGCGGTAAAGGGCCTGTGGCCAAGCTCCTCATTCGGTGCCTTGGCGTCCGCCTCCAAGGTCCAGTACTCCCGGCTCCGGAAGGCCTCGATCTCCAGCTCGCGCTCGACGATGAGCCGCAGCGCCGGACTCTGCACCCGCCCGGCAGAGAGTCCGCGACGGACCTTCTTCCAGAGTAGCGGCGAGAGGTTGAAGCCCACCAAGTAGTCCAGCGCCCGGCGCGCCTGTTGGGCGTTCACGAGGTCGTGGGAGAGCGCACGCGGGTTGGCGACGGCATCGTTGACGGCACGCCTGGTGATCTCGTTGAAGACGACGCGATACACTGGCCGCGCGCCGATCAGCTTCCGGTCATGCAACAGCTCGTACAGGTGCCAGGAGATGGCCTCGCCTTCGCGGTCCGGGTCCGTCGCCAGGTACAGGGCGTCGGCCTTCTTCAGAAGCTTGGCGATGGCGGCGACGTGCTTCTCGTTGCGGTCGATGACCTGGTACTTCATCTGGAAGTTGTGCTCCGGGTCCACCGCGCCCTCCTTGGGCACCAGGTCGCGCACGTGCCCATAGCATGCCAGGACCTCGAACTCGGGGCCCAGGTACTTGTTGATGGTCTTGGCCTTGGCGGGGGATTCGACGATGATGAGGTGCATGACGGTTCCGGAGCGGGCTCGCAGGGCGCCTAGGAAAAACGAAAGCCCCGGGCCGCGTCAAGGTGGGGATGCTGCGAGCAAGGGCTCGAGCTGCGAGGCAGGACCACGCAGCGGCGGCGCCGCGCACCTCGGCTGGCGGCGGCAGCTAGCGTCTGGGGAGGCGGACGGGGGGATGCCGGAGACCTGAGGCGATTGCCGGAAGCAAGCATACCGAATGGCGCAGGATTTTCGCTCGCCTTCAAGGAGCGGCAGCGGGCGCATAGTCGAGCTCTGTGCCCGCTGCCGCGAC
>JANQFI010000276.1 GCA_028277905.1 Chromatiaceae bacterium
AGGTCATCGAGCAGGCGATGGTGCCCCAGCTCGAGCAACCTCTGCCACGGCGAATCGAGCAGGCACAGCTCGATGCCGACCCGCTGCGCCATCGCTGCATGCAGGTCACCGACCGTGAAGGCTATTCGCCGGACTACTGCGGCGCATGCGAGCGCAGCGCATTGCTTGCCTGACTGACTCACGAATTCCCCGGGGAGGATTGGCCCGAGGAGGCCGGCCATCGCCAACTCGGTGCCCAGTCCAGGCACCTCGTCGACACCATCAAGACGATTGCCTACCGCGAGCGCTGGCCGCTGCTGCGTCGCCCATTGTCTCCGTGGCGACCTCCTCGACCGCAAGCCGTCTGATTCTCTGCGGGCAGCCCCTGGACCTTGGCCAATCCTTCACGGGTCTGACGGCGCTGGCGCGGCAGGCGCTGGGGCAGGACCCGCTCTCGGGGCACGGCTTGGTCTTCGTCAACCGCAAGGGCGGCCTGGAGCAGGCGCTCGCGGGCCTCCTCGAGGGATACCAGGCACGGGCGGCACCGAGGGTGAGGGCCTGGAGCAGGTCGAAGCCTGACGGAGCAGGAGTCAGGTGGCGGCGAGCGCGTCCATGCCCGCGGCGCCGTGCCAATAGCCGTCACAGGGGCCTGTGGGCATGAGCTCGGCCAGGGGCTCGGCGGAGGCGGCGGGCGTACGCTCCCCGGTGAGCACCTGATGGAAGATGTCGATGACTTCGCCGGTGCGCCGGGCTTGCGGACTGATGCGCAGGATGTCTACGGCGAGCGATCTCATCTCGTCCAGCGCCGGCAGCAGGTTCATGGTGCGTGCGGACTGGGTCTGAATCCCGTTCAGGGAGAGGAAGCGGTTGTCGTCCTGGGTCTCGACGACCATACCATCCGGATGGTCCATGCAGGCGTAGCGGCAGTCGTCCTTGGGCAGGTTACCGGCCCGGGCGGTGAAGCAGCGCGCCGAGTAGGCGAGCGGCAGGCGGCCGTAGGCGAAGACCTCCGTCTCGATCCCGTCTGGGCGGCGCTGCTGCATCTCGGCCAGGGTCTCGCGGGTCAGCTCCACCGGCAGCACCCAGCGCATACAGCCGCCGGCGGCGAGGATATTCAAGGTGCGCTCGTTGTAGACGTTGACGCTGTGGCCGACCGCGAACGGGCGCCCGCGGCGCAGCTGTACGGCGCCGATGTCGTTGGCCTCCACCAGGTAGTCGTCCTGGCCGCAGATTGCGCGCAGACGCCTGAGCTCCGACTCCGACTCCAAGAGCGCCAGCGTGGACAGCACGACCTCCTTACCCGCAGCCTCGAGGGTCGCCGCGAGCTCCAGCCAGTCCTCGTAGCGGATCTGGTTGCGCTTGGAGCAGATGGTCTCGCCGAGATAGACGATGTCCACCGGGCTGTCGGCCACCATGGCGTAGAAGTCGTCGACCTGCTCCTTCGACCAGTAGTAGGCGATCGGGCCGAGGGAGAGGCGCGGCCTGGTCGTATCGGTCATGGATGGGACTGCCACACTCATTGGCAGGGCTCACTGCCAGGGTCGGTGGTAGGGGCCAAGTGTGGTCTGGGCGCCCTCGGACACCTTGGCGAGCTCGGCGGTCCACTGCGGGCGCGGCACGAAGCCCGCCGGGTTGCGCCTCAGGGCGTCCAGGGCCTGGCGCCAGACGCGCGTCACCTGGGCCACGTACACGGGGCTGCGCTGGCGGCCCTCGATCTTGACGGCAGCGACACCGGCGTCCGCCAGCTGCGGCAAGAGCTCCATGACGTTCAGACTGGTAGGGTCCTCGATCGCGTGGTAGGTGTTGCCGCCGGCGCGGTAGGTGCCCTTGCAGAGCGTGGGATAGCCGACATTCTCGCCCTTGGGGTGGCGCTGGATGAGGACGCCGCCCAGCCGGGTGTCGAGACCGGAGTCGGTCTCGATCCACTCCACGTGGCTTGCCGGAGAGCACGCGCCGAAGGTGTTGGGCGAGCGTCCGGTGGCGTAGGAAGACAGGATGCAGCGCCCCTCCACCATCACGCACAGGCTGCCGAAGCCGAACACCTCGATCTCCACCGGGCTGTGCTCGATGACGTGGCGCACCTGCGCCATGGACAGCACCCGCGGCAGCACCGCGCGCTTGATGCCGAAGTGCTCGTGGTAGAACCTGAGCGCCTCATAGTTGGTGGCCGAGGCCTGCACGGAGAGGTGCAGGTTGAGGCCCGGCTGGTGCTCGGCGGCATAGTCCAGCACGCCGATATCCGCGCAGATGAGCGCGTCAACGCCGAGGTCCGCCGCCTGGTCCACCGCCTGCTCGAACCGCCGGAAGCCGTTCGGGCGCGGATAGGTGTTGAGCGCGATGAACACGCGCTTGCCCTTCTGCTTGGCGTAGCGCAAGGCCTGGGCGAGCTTGTTGGGCGTGAAGTTGAGCCCGGCGAAATGCCTGGCGTTGGTGTCGTCGCGGAAGCCCGTGTAGATGGCATCGGCGCCATTGTCCACGGCGGCTTTCAGCGACGGCAGGTTACCAGCGGGGCAGACGAGCTCCATGGATTGGTCTCGGTTCGTATGTGCTTGGTCAGATGGGATCGGCAGACGAGCGCGGCGACGATGCTGGACCGATCGAGCGCAGAGCCCAGCAGTGCAGAGTGCAGAGTGCATGGGCGCAGCATACAGGTGCGGACCGCGCACCGCGCCCTGCGCACTTCGGCCGTCACGCCGCTATCCGCCCTCTGGCGCGGGCGCCCTGCGCCGTGCCGCGGCGGCGCAGCTCCGACTCGATGCCGTTCAGCACGGCCCACTTCTTGGTGCACCACTCTGGGGCCAGGAGTATGTCGCGGCTGGCGGTGCCGGTGACGCGGTGGTACGTAATGGCCGCGGAGGTGCGCTCGATAAGGTCGCAGGCGATGCCGATGTACGCGTCCATGGCGAGCGGTCGGTAGCCGCCAGCTTGCCATCCCTTGGCCAGCAGGGTGTGCCGAACCACATGCAGCGGGTGGAGCTTGAGCCCGTCCGTGCCGAGGGCCAGCACCAGGTCCAGGCTGGCCAGTGCCGCGTCCCGCCCCTCGCCAGGCAGACCGACGATGAGATGGGTGCAGACGCGGAGACCCCGCCCGCGTGCCGCGAGCAGGGCCCGGCGATACTCGCCAAAGCCGTGGCCGCGATTGACCCGCGCCAGCGTCGCGTCGAACGCCGATTGCAGCCCCAGCTCCAGCCAGACCTCGTGGCCGGCGTCGCGCAAATCGCAGAGCAGATCCAGCACCGCGTCCGGCACGCAGTCGGGCCGCGTGCCGACGGAGATGCCGATGACGTCCGGCTCTGCCAGTGCCGACCGGTAGAGCGCGTCGAGCCGCTCCACGTCGCCGTAGGTGTTGGTGTAGGCCTGGAAATAGGCGATGTAGCGCTCCGCGCCCGTGCGCTTGCGCACGACCCTGCGCCCCGCCTCGATCTGCTCGGCGACCCTGGGCAACGCCCTCGCGTTCGGGCTGAAGGAGAGGTTGTTGCAGAAGCTGCAGCCGCCGCGGCCCTTGGTACCGTCGCGGTTGGGGCAGGTGAAGCCCGCGTGGATGGCGAGCTTGTGCACCCGCCGTCCATGGCGGCGCAGCAGGTCTTGGCCGAAGGTGTTGACCAGGTCGGGCAGGGGCATCTGGGGGCGGTTTCAGTGCAAGCGGCGCAGGGCATGGTCATTCGTCCGAACAATACAGGCTCCCACACGAGCTTCGGGATCACAATGATGACGGTCAAGCAACGGCGGGGCACGCCACGACCCAGGGAATGCGTGCTGTCGCTCGCCGGCGCGCGCGAGCCCGGGCGCTCCAGCACAGCCGGCATCCCCCTCGCCCTGGGCGGCCGCCTTCAGTATGCTGCTGCGTCGATCCGACCACGGCTGCCGCACTGCCATGCTTGCCCGCATCGACCGCATCGAGCTCGTCACCACCGAGCCCATCCAGATCATCGACATCACCGCCGCGGTGCGCGAGCGGATCGCGGCTGGCGAGCTCCGCGACGGCCTGGTGACGCTGATCTCGCACCACACCACGGCGCGCTTGAACCTCAACGAGCGCGAGGAACGACTCCAGCAGGATATGGTGACCTTTCTCAAGCGCCTGGTGCCGCGCGACGGCGACTACGGCCACAACATCGCCCCGGTGGACGATCGCGACAACGCGCATGCGCACCTGATCGGGCTCTTCGCCAACGCCTCGGAGAGTATCCCGGTGGCGGACGGCGAGCTGTTGCTCGGCGAATGGCAGTCCGTGTTCTTCGTGGAGCTGGACGGGCCGCGGCCGAAGCGGCAGGTGATCTTGCAGCTGCTCGGAAGGTCCTGACATGGTCGTCGATGCTGCCGCCTCACAACGCAGCGGCCGATGGTGCAGTGCCGGATATTGGCCTACAATCTCGGAGAACCTCCAACAACACAGAGTCTTCTCGAAAGGGGCCAGCCTGAGCGTAATGGATGCACAGATTCGCGAGCTTTCGAGGAAGCACATGTCGTATATGGGACCGATCGACCCACAGGTCGCGAAAGATGACAAATTGACGCCAGCCTGGGCCTGCCTGGAACGGCTTGAGAGATTACAGCAAAAGGCGCGGAATGCGGGTTTGACCGAAGTGGCTGCAATCTGACTAAGGAACGAATCAAGAATAAGTTATACAACGTACAATCGTTGTCGTTGTCGTTGTCGTTGTCGTAACCGGGGACCGAAATGCATTTCGGACATGAGCAACTCGATGTTTACCGGGTGTCGATGCGGTACGTGGCTTGGCCGTACGAAGTGGCCAAGCGTTTAGAGGCACTGATTAGGGTGTTCAATCTTGCCGGTTTCATGCAGTTTCCCGCCCCCCTGAAGCCGTGTCGTCCCAAACTTGATATTAGTCGCGTAAGCGTATGATTATATTCGCTTTATGCTCGAAACGCCGGAGTTTCTGAGACTGCATGGAGCCCGAAGGCTCAAAACGCCGCGGATTGAACTACCTAGTGCTTTGCAGCGGAAGTTCCGAGACCGGATCCCCTTGTTGTCGTTGTCGTTGTCGTAATCGTAATCGTAATCGAATATCCGCACGGTGAGACCGCGATCACGACAACGAAAGCGATAAGGATAGCGGATAGATGTGTTCAGGTAATTATTGAACCTTCCCTTAGTGTCCGAGCGTGTCCGAAGCCTCTACGAAATGCTTGTTCATTATATCGCAAAGACTGGTTCATTGATGTATGTCGATACTGCTTGACGAGGCATTAGATATGCGCGTGAGTCATGACAGCGGCCAGGCGAAGACAGCCTTAGATGCGCTCAGGCCGATTTCCCCACGAAGCCGGGAAGCTGTCGAGCGCGCCAAGGAGCTGGCGCGAGCCCTGCGAAGTCTCGGGATACAGCCTATAAGGGCAAGACCTAGGGTTGCAGATCCCTTTAGCTCTGAAGAACGTGCAAAGTTTTTTCAGAACGCACCTGAGCTCAAGGCCCTCAATGGCGTGGGCGAGGTCCCTCCGGTATTGGGCAAGCTGCACGGACGATGCCAACATGGATGATGCCAACGATGAGCTTGTTGAGAAGCCAGTCAAGCCCATGCGAAACCTAGAGTGATCGGGGCCCAGATCGCGGGCTTCTACGCCGAGCTGTCCCAGCTCGACGCCGATGCCCACTTGCTGCTCGATTACCGCATCGAGTGCAGCGGCGACCCGCGTGCTGCGGCTGCACACCTCGCGAGCGAGCAATCCACGGCGCAGTGGCGGCGCGTCGGCGCGGACGAGGATTACCGGCCGCGCTTCGCGGCCAAGGTGGTGGACCTGGAAGTCGAGACCGTCCTGTCCGGCACCAGCTATCCGCTAGCCCCCCCGGTGGACGGACCGGTCAGCGTCTGCCGGGTGCGCATCGCTCATCCACACGCCAACTTCGGCCCGCGCATCCCGAACCTGCTCTCCGCCGTGCTCGGCGAAGGCGCCTACTTCGCGCCCGGCATACCCATCGTCAAGCTGCTCGACATCGAGTTTCCGGACATCTACCTCGCCCAATTCGATGGGCCTAGGTTCGGACTCAAAGGCCTGCGGGATCTCTGGCAGATCCACGATCGGCCGTTCTTCTTCGGCGTCATCAAGCCGAACATCGGCCTGGCGCCGGCGCCCTTCGCCGAGCTGGGCCTCGCCGCCTGGCGCGGCGGGCTCGACATCGCCAAGGATGACGAGATGCTGGCCGACCCGGACTGGTCGCCGCTGGCGGAGCGGACCAAGCTGCTCGGCGCCGCCCGCCACCAGGCGGAGCAAGAGACCGGCGTGCCCAAGGTCTATCTCGCCAACATCACCGACGAGGTGGATCGGCTCGTCGAGCTACACGACATCGCCGTCGGCAACGGCGCCAACGCCGTGATGGTGAATGCCCTGCCAGTGGGCCTCAGCGCCGTGCGCATGCTACGCAGGCACGCGACCGTGCCGCTGGTGGCGCATTTTCCGGTCATTGCCGCCATGAGCCGGCTGCCGCACTTCGGCGCGCACACACGCGTGCTCACCAAGCTGCAGCGCCTCGCCGGCTTCGATGTCATCATCATGCCGGGCTTCGGACCGCGCATGATGACGGCCGAGGACGAGATACTGGAGTGCATCGCCGCCTGCACCGAGTCCATGGGGCCGATCAAGCCGGCGCTGCCGGTACCCGGCGGCAGCGACTCGGCGGCGACGCTTGCGCGCGTCCACGAGCAGGTCGGTGACGCCGACTTCGGCTTCGTGCCCGGGCGCGGGGTATTCAGCCACCCGCATGGGCCTAGGGGCGGTGCCGCCAGTCTGCGACAGGCGTGGGAGGCCATTGCCGCCGGCGTGCCGGTGGCCGAGCATGCCAAGCAGCATCCGGAGTTGGCATCAGCGCTGGAATCCTTTGGCTGAATCTGTGCGAGCACTCGCGTAGGCGCCGGATCTCGCACTTGATCAATCGGCATCCTCGGTCGGGCTCCAGATACGCGCAGGATTGAATACGCCTGTGGACGGCTCCACCCGTTGTGGCTGAATCCACAGAGTCAAGGGACAGCAAGTGTGACGCGCTTGCGAGAAACCGCCAGAGGCGTCGACTATGTTGAAACCACTTCACCGACCGACGTCACAGGGAGTCACCATGTCTCGCCAAGTCTTTGTTTCCAAGCCAGTGCTCGACCTTGATGCCGCGGCCCGTCGGCCTGCCCGGGCCGCATCGGCGGGATTGTGTACCCTGTCTTTACTGGCCTTGATGCTGTGCACCGCGGCGGCGCTGCAGGATGTGGCGGCGGCGCCTTTGCAGGTGGGCGGCGGCAGCGGATCGGGAGACTACCCGCCCGGCACGCTCGTACATATCTGGGCCAATCCTTACGAGGAGACAAACCCCGCCAAGGAAACGGCTGAAGCCCTGGATGCGGCCTTGCCGGATCGCGTCTTCTCGCACTGGTCCGGCGACACCCAGTACCTGAGCGATCCCGCTAGCGACGCGCCGACACTCGTGATGCCCGACCACGCCGTTGCGTTGAGCGCCGAGTACACCGACGCACCGCGTTGGATTGCACCGCGCGCGGTCAAGCTCGACCCGGACGAGCGACAAGGCATCATCCTGTTGTTCCATGGGCACAACGATTCCGCCCAGGGATTGTTCGAGAGGGCGGAGGTTGCGAGCTTCATTCGCGCGGCGCTGCGGCGCGGCCTCGGTATCCTTGCCCTCAACAGCTTCGACCGCTCCGAGCCCAAGTGGGACGACACCGACGACCCGGACGGGAACATCGACCTGCAGCGGCTCGCTGTGCTCTGGCAGCAGCTCCTCGCCGAGGGAGCCGTGAGCACGGCAGAGCCGGTCTACGCGGTCGGCATCTCGAATGGCGGTGCCTTCGCGGTCGATGTCGCCAGGTATGACGAGGCGATCCTCGGCACCGAGATCCTTGCCACGGCCATTTATGGCCACCCCGCCGGCTTGGGTCTGGAACAGCAGCCCAAACCCACCATCTTTCTCATCGCCGAGCACGACGAGATCATCGACAACGACCAGATTCGGGACGCCCACGCGAATCTCGTCAACCTGGGCGTTCCCACGCAACTGGCGACGCATTACGCGTCGCCGTTGTATCCGCGGCGGTTCTGGCGGATCGACGGCATCTCCGCTCAGGCCTCCGAATCAGTGGCCGCGAGTATCGCCGCCGCAGGTCTTCTCGATCCCGACGGCTTCATCTATCCCGAGGCGTTCGAGGATTTCGACGCGAACGGTCGGCCCGACTGGTGGGATGCCATTCCAGACGACTTCGAAAGACTCATCGATGATATCCAAAAGCAGATCGAGGTGACGGCGGCGAGGCACGCGTTCTTCGGGGACCTGAACGAGCGGACTTTGGACTTCCTTCTGGACCCGACGACGGTCGTCGATACGCTCCCAGTCGTGGAAGACTTCACGCCGCCGATGGCTCCCGCAGGAACGGCCATCATGCTCTCCGGTAGCGGGTTCATCGGTATCGAGGAAGTCAGCTTCAACGGCGCGCCGGCGGAATTCCAGCAGACCAACTCCAGGGTGTTATGGGCGCGCGTGCCGCCCAATGCGACATCCGGTCCCATCCTCGTGCGCAATCCGGCCGGAACCGGTACCAGCGTGGCCGATTTCATCGTCGAGGGACCGCGCATCGATTCCTTCAACCCCGCCTCGGCACCGGTCGGCGTCCGGGTCGATATCCTCGGCGCCCACCTGCAGAACGTCACCTCGGTCACCTTCGGTGGCGTGCCTGCTGACGAGTTTGCGGAGACCTGGGATGGCTCGGTGCTTCGCACCCGGGTGCCCGACGGAGCGCAAACGGGTCCGATCGTCGTCTCGACGGAGGGTGCGGACGCGACCAGCACTGAAGATTTCGTTGTCATGCACCCGCCGATGATCGCCTCTATCATGCCGACCTCGGGAGCCGCTGGCACCTTGGTGACGATCCTGGGCAGCGGCTTCGAGCCCACGACTGGCGTCGGTTTCAACCCCTGGGTAACGGGCAGCTTCGAAGTGATCTCGGATACCGAGTTGCAGGTGATCGTGCCGCCGGACGCGGTCAACGGCCCGCTCCGAGTCATGACACCGGCAGGTGTTGCCGTCAGCGAGGAGCGCTTCATCCTGGAGTAAGCGCAAGGCGGTTTCCGTCGAGCAATAGCGAAGCTAGGGGTGAGCAGACCCATTGGTCGTGCCCGCCAGGGTCCGGCGAGCGCGTAGCCGCGTAGCTTTGGGTGATTGCCGGAAGCAAGCATACCGAATGGCGCAGGATTTTCGCTCGCCTTCAAGGAGCGGCAGCGGGCGCATAGTCGAGCTCTGTGCCCGCTGCCGCGAC
>JANQFI010000279.1 GCA_028277905.1 Chromatiaceae bacterium
CTTCAAGGAGCGGCAGCGGGCGCATAGTCGAGCTCTGTGCCCGCTGCCGCGACGCAGAAGGCGGGCGAAAAGACAAGCCAGGCGGTATGTTTGTTGACAGAGATCGCCTAAGGACTGCGCCGATACCGGCTCCCTTGCTCTCCATCTGCTCTTGGCCTGGCCGACGGTCGCGCTGTGGTCCTGCATGCCCGTCGAGTATCTGCACTAGACTCGCGTTTCGTCGTCCATCCGCAACGAGGCCCCAGCCATGACCGCGAGCTTGAGCCGCCCCATGTACTTCCCGCCCCTGCCCTTCGAGCTCACCGAGGCGCTGCACTGCACGCGCCTGGTGGAGACCGCCTACGACATGTACGCGCAGTGGAAGGCGCAGAGCAGACCGAAGGCGGATGCGTTCAACTGGCAGCCGAAGGGCCGGCTCGACCTCCAGTTCGGCGCGCCCATCTGGGGCGAGGACAGGGCCCTGCATTTCTTGAAGCAAGACGAGCCCTTCGCCTTCGTCGCCTGGTCGCGGGACTCGGAAATCTATCTCGTGATCCGTGGCACCGAGTCGGTGGAGGACTGGGTGGTAGACATCTCCGCCGGGCTGACGGACTACGAGCTGGTGCCGAGCTACGGGCGCGTGCATGAGGGCTTCCTGCGCGTCTACGCGAGCATGGCGCCGGCGGTGCGCGAGGCGGTGAGCGCCGCCTGCCGGCAGGTGCAGACGCCGGAGGCGCTATTCGTCACAGGTCACAGCCTGGGCTCGTCGCTCGCGACACTCGCTGTGCCGGACCTGCTGGAAAACACCCCGGTGGATGTCCGCGACGCGCGAGTCAAGCAGTATAATCTGGCGAGTCCGCGCACCGGTGACTCGACCTTCGCCGCCCGTTACAACGCCAACGGTGCCGTCACCTACCGGGTGGTCAACTCCACCGACCTGGTGCCGGAAGTCCCGCCGGCGATCCTCGGCGAGGAGATCTTCGAGCACGTGGGCATCCCGGTGATGTACAGCGCCCAGTACGACTCGCTGGGCGGCAACCATTCCATCACCGACAGCTACGCGTACGCCCTGACCCACCCGGAGCAGCCGCAGGGGCCGGTGCCGCGACCTTCGGCAACGCAGTCGGCCTAGAGCTAAGGTGTCACCACGAGCTTCCGCGCCGCGCTGTTCATTGGAGCAGTAGTACGCCATGGTCATCCGCGACCCATTGCGCGATGCACGATCAGCGCCACGAGCGTTGGCCGCGGCCCGCAGACGCGGGCAGCCAACGCCTCGAACAGCGTCCGGCGCCGGCGGCACTGCATGCAGCTCAGCAAGGGATCGAGGCATCGGTGTCGCATCTCAGCGCATGCGCGGGGGGTCTCCTGGATGGTTTCGTCATCCATCAGGGACAAGGATCCTCCGTGCATCTTCGGTGCCCAGGGACAGGGCGTCATCGGGCAGTGGGCCACCGATGTGCGCGACCTGATGCTGGACCGTGTCGAGGAGCTGACCGGCGCGCGCATCTACCACATGTTCGAATACGCGAGAACATCAGGTTTCGTTTCGACTAGCAACTAGGGTATCTCATGATCCTGATGGCGCCCACCATCTAGGACGAGGAGCATTGCCAAGAGGACGAGGGCTGGGTCACGATGGATAAGGCGATTGCCGGAAACAAACAGACCGAATGGCGCAGGATTTTCGCTCGCCTTCAAGGAGCGGCAGCGGGCGCATAGTCGAGTTCTGTGCCTGCTGCCGCGAC
>JANQFI010000281.1 GCA_028277905.1 Chromatiaceae bacterium
GTCGCGGCAGCAGGCACAGAACTCGACTATGCGCCCGCTGCCGCTCCTTGAAGGCGAGCGAAAATCCTGCGCCATTCGGTCTGTTTGTTTCCGGCAATCACCTTAGGCGATTGCCGGAGATTTTCATACCGGCACGCCTTAAGCGACCGCAAGCCTGTCGTGCCGGCAAGCCTGTCGTGACGGCAGGCTTGGCGTCGAGCGCACCGACTCCGTATCCTGCCGATATGCACCATGACCTAGACCTTCCCGACCCCGGCGCGGGCGCGGCGCCCGGCATTGCGCAGCGCTTCCGCGGCTTCCTGCCCGTGGTCGTCGACGTCGAGACCGGCGGCTTCGACCCTGCGCGCCACGCCCTGTTGGAGATCGCCGCGGTCATGATACAGATGGACAACAGCGGCCGACTCTCGCCCGGACAAACCCTCGCCTGCCACGTGCTGCCCTTCCTTGGCGCCGAGCTCGACCCTGGCGCGCTCGCCTTCAACAAGATCGACCCCTCGCATCCCTTCCGCGACGCGGTCTCGGAGCACGACGCCCTGAAACTGGTGCTGAATCCAATCCGCAAGGCCCTAGGCAGCCAGGGCTGCACCCGCGCCATCCTGGTGGGCCACAACGCCCACTTCGACCTCGGCTTCCTGAAGGCCACGGTCGAGCGTACAGGATACAAGCGCAACCCCTTCCATGCCTTTAGTGTGCTCGACACCGTAACCTTGGGCGGACTCGCCTACGGCCAGACGGTGCTGGCCAAGGCGGTGCAGGCGGCCGGCCTGGGCTGGGACGATGCCGAGGCCCATTCCGCCATCTATGACGCCGAGAAGACCGCGGCACTCTTCTGCGACGTCGTGAACCGTTGGCGGGACCTGACCGGCGGTGCCGGCGGCTCGGCAACCGGCGTCTAGCCAGCTTGCGCCGAATCCTTGCCGCCGACCGCCAAGGTCACACCGGGATCCAAATCGGGCTCGGGATCCGGATCGGGGTCGATCCCGAAGAGGATCCCGATCCGGATACCTTGCGCTTGGGGATGTCGGCGCGGCCGCACCGACCTCCGATTGGGGTTAAGCGATTGCCGGAAACAAACACCAGACCTCCCAGGTCGACTGTCCAAAAATGCTGCAATTGTCTGAAGTATAAAGGTTTTCTTTATTATTGGACATTTGACCGACCGATTGCACTCA
>JANQFI010000303.1 GCA_028277905.1 Chromatiaceae bacterium
GCCGGAAACAAACAGACCGAATGGCGCAGGATTTTCGCTCGCCTTCAAGGAGCGGCAGCGCGTGCATAGTCGTTCTCTGTGCGCGTTGCCGCGACAAAGAAGGCGGGCGAGAAGACAAGCCAGGCGGTATCTTTGTTGACAGAAATCGCCTTAGTTTGCCACGGCGACACCCGACCGGCACCGCCCCCGCGCAGCGGTCGACTGCGCTTGGTTAGGTTGAAGCTCGCAGTGGGCGACAGCAGACGCGCCGGCGGATTCCTATGGGGCAGCGGCCGGTACGCTGCGGCCAAAGCTCTGCGCAGAGGATTGCGCAGAGCCTGTGCGGGCGCTCGCATCTGGACCCGCGATGCGCCCTTGTGCGACAGTGACCAGCCACCCGTCCACCAGCCCACGGGCAGCCGCTCTGAACCCGTCCCCGGTGCCACCGCCCGCCGCCGGTCCCTGGCGGTTGCTGCGCCCCCTGTTATTCCGGCTCGATGCCGAGCGCGCCCATCAGCTCGGGGTGCTTTGGGGCAGCAGCGGCCTGGCCGTGTGGCTGGCGCGGCTGGCCGGGGGGCGCCGTGGCGCGGACGTTGCCCGTGCGCCGGAGCTTGCGACACGCGTCATGGGGCTGAGCTTCCCGAACCCCCTGGGCATCGCCGCCGGACTCGACAAGGACGCTCAGGCGGTCGGCTTCTGGCAGGCCCTCGGCTTCGGGTTCATCGAGGTGGGCACTGTGACCGCCCTGCGCCAGCCGGGCAACCCGCGCCCGCGCGTCTTCCGGCTGCCGGAGGACGGCGCGCTCGTCAACAGCATGGGCTTTCCGAGCGCCGGTGCCGACGTGGTGGCGACCCGTATCGAGCGCCTGCGCCAGCGCGACCTGCTCCAGGTGCCCCTGGGCATCAACATCGGCAGGTCCAAGGTCGTGCCGGCGGCCGAGGCGAGCGCCGATTACCGCCGCAGCTTCGAGCGCCTGGGGGAGCTCGCCGACTTCGTCGTTCTCAACCTCTCCAGCCCCAACACACCCGGGCTGCGCGATCTCCAGGCCGGCGACCAGGTGCAGGCCATCGTCAGCGCCTTGCAGCGACCCAACCAGGCGTTGAGCGCGCCCAAGCCGCTGCTGGTGAAGCTGGCGCCGGACCTGACCGATGCCGAGGCCGTCGGCTGCGCACGGGCGGCCCTGGCCGCCGGCTGTGCCGGTCTGGTGGTGACCAATACCAGCCTGGACTTCTCGGCGGTCGCCGCCGACACCGCGGGTCTGCACGGCGGGCTGTCGGGCCGGCCGCTATTCGCGCGCAGCACGGCGCTGCTCAAGCTGCTACGCGCGGAGATTGGCGCTGGGCCGGTGCTGATCGGTGTCGGCGGTGTCATGGACGCCGCCAGCGCAACGGCCAAGCTCGCTGCCGGCGCCGACCTGATCCAGCTCTACACGGGCCTCGTCTATGGTGGTCCCAGCCTGCCGCGGACCCTATTGGGCGAGCTGCCGGCTCGGGTAATGGCAGGGCGAGGGGCCAGCAAGCAATGATCCAGGACCGGATCACATGGCGGAGCGCGCCCCGGTCGGGTGCCGCGCCCGGGGCCGGCTGTTCCAACGCCAGTTGTGGCCCTATCTTCTGTCCCGGTCCGACGACCGCGGACGCGGTGACGTCGAGCATTGGTGTGGCGCCCCAGCGAGGCCCCGGAAGGGACCGCCGACGATGCCCCGGACAACGAGAATGGCTATGCAGACAGTAACCACCGACTATGCCGCGGAGCACTTGGACGAGTTGATCGAGCGCGTGGTGCAGGGCGAGCCCATCACGCTGAGCAGGAACGGGCGCCTCGTCGCCCGCCTGGTGCGCATCGAGCAGGACAGGGACCTGGAGATCCCTGCCGCCGAGGTCGAGGAGGCCTTCTACGGCGACTGAGCGCTGCAGGCGAAGCGGGCGGCGCCGGCCGATCCTGGCCCTGGGCGCGCCGCCTTGGCGCCCATGCCCGCCGACCGGCGGCTCACCGCGACCCGCTTGCGCGCCGCCAACCGGCAGCCGCAGGCCCCTGTGCGCGTTTCATCCGGCCTGCGCTCGCTTCGTCGCTTTTGTCGTCCGTGCTTAGGCGATTGCTGTCAACAAACATACCGCCTGGCTTGTCTGCTCGCCCGCCTTCTTGGTCGCGGCAACGCGCACATAGAACGACTATGCACGCGCTGCCGCTTCGCGAAGGCCGACGAGAATCCTGCGCCATTCGGTCTGTTTGTTTCCGGCAATCGCCTTAGTCCGGATTGGCCCCGCTGTTGTAGGCGAAGCCGGCCACGACCGGCTCAGCTTGGCTTTTTTCGCAATAATGCCTGCGACCGTATCTTGCAGCCATGGGCAGAATGGCGAAGTACCGGCCAAGATCCACCGTATTGAGGCCGTCGCTCGCCGAGATCATGGCCTCGTGCATAGTCTCACGCGGGCGCACGCCAGCGACCGGATGCTCGCAATCAGGCCCGATGGCTGTCCCAAGGTCCATGATGCAGTAGCTCGGTATCTTGGACAGAAACACCCCGCCGCCCCGGACGTTCTCAAGCGCCCACAGGACCCTGTCGACACCTTGGTGGAGACTGATGTTGAAGCGGGCCATGCGCGGATCGGTGATGGGCAGCACAAGGGTGTCGCGGCGTTCCAAGAAGCAGGGGATCACCGAGCCTCGGCCGCCCATGACATTGCTGTACCGCACCACGGCCACGCGCAGGTCCCGCGCGCCGCGGATGTTGTTCGCGGCCGTGAAGAGCTTGTCGGAGCAGAGCTTTGTGGCGCCGTAGAGATTGATGGGCGCTGCGGCCTTGTCCGTGGACAGGGCGATGATGTGCCGAACGCCCGTACCCAGACTGGCCTCGATGACGTTCTGCGCGCCGATGCTATTGGTCCTGATGAGCTCGAAGGGGTTGTATTCGGCCACGGGGACCTGCTTGAGCACGGCGCAGGCGGCCATAATCGCGCAGGTCGCCGATGGAGTAGCGGCTATTGGGGTGCTGCTCGGGACTGAACGTCTGCGCCATCTCGAACTGCTTGAGCTCGTCGCGCGAGAAGATGACCAAGCGCTGGATACCCGGATGGCGCTCCAGGACGGTTCTGACAAAGGCGCGGCCAAAGGATCCGGTGCCGCCGGTGACGAGCACAGGCGCATTGGCGCGGGAGTCGATATCGCTCACGTCTGAGGAAGGCTTGTAGTGCACCTGTTCCCAGGCCGCGCGCTCGGCCACGGCGTCGCGTTGCGGGTAGCCCGCCCGCGCCAGCTTGGCCACGTATTCGGTGGCATGAAACAAGTCGACCAACTGGTGCTCCTTGTACCGCTCGAGGAACTGCCAGTTGCCGACCGCGCCATCGGCGATGCCCAGACGGCATGCCTCGCGGTATAGGTGCTCATGCGCTCGATGAGGATCGGCATGGCCAGTCGATAGACGACCCAGACGACGAGTAGCAACATGACCGCGAGCCGCCAGGCCAGCTCACGACCAGTGCGCAAGTCCGCGAGCATGTCGTGCAGCATGCGGGCGGGGTGCTGGAGACGGCTGTCCGGGGTCAAGGCGATTTCTGTCAACAAACATACCGCCTGGCTTGTCTTTTCGCCCGCCTTCTGCGTCGCGGTCAGCGGTCACGATCGCCGGAATGGGCGGTCACCTTCGTCGGAATACCCACTCGGACGGCGCTCGGCTATGCTGGCGCGTGGCGATGCGGTCATGGCGCCTGGGACATCTCTTCGGTTGTGGGCGATCGCGGCCACGCCGGAATCTGGGTCCGTCGAAGGGGCCAAATCTGACCAGTCAGACCTCGCGGACTATCCTCAAAGTGACCCTGGACCGGCGCACGATGGTTGCCTTCGCCCGATTCTCGGCTTTACGGCAGCCTCCCCTGCCAAGCGGCGAACGCGGAGACAACACCGATGTCGTGCGGGGGCCGCTCGGGGCAGGGCGTTCACCTGTTACCGCGGTCGCGAAGCGTGCAGATTCCTGAACCTTCACGAGACGCGAATGCATCGCATTATCACGCGTCCGTCCCGGCCGCAACCGATTTGCCGCCTTAGAAGCTGTTTGGAAACCCTCGAGCGTGCCTGTCCCCGGACTGCTAGCGTCATCATCGACAGGGGAATGTGGCTATTCTGCGGAACATTCGGCATTCAGTAACCCGGCGAACGTCACGTAAGTCGTTGATGTAGAAATT
>JANQFI010000304.1 GCA_028277905.1 Chromatiaceae bacterium
GTCGCGGCAACGCGCACAGAGAACGACTATGCACGCGCTGCCGCTTCGCGAAGGCGGACGAGAATCCTGCGCGATTCGGTATGTTCAGACCTCCCGAAATCGAGCGGAAAGCGACCAGATTATTGGACAATTTTCACCCACATCACTGGATTGGGGTGAGCGGCATTTGTAATAAAACAGTCACTTATCAATTTTCGTTTGCCGCAAATCGTCCAATATTTAAAAATATTTAATTAATTCAACGCATTACAGTATTTTTCGACAGTGTGTCCGGGAGGTCTGATGTTTGTTTCCGGCAATCGCCCAAACCCGTCGCGCGCGCCGGAACTGCCTGTTGTTATTTCAGCTTTTTCTTATATACTAGCCCCGTCCATCGGGACGGGGCCCGCGCCGCGGCCCTGGCGACCCTCGCGTAGCCCTGTCGCGACTCTGCCCCGACGCTGATGGCAAAGGCTGTACGACAAGACCGATCCTTTTTTGCTGACCCGGAAACCTTCCCGCCGAGGTGCGCACCGCCGAGTCAAGAACGGCAGACGCGCCGGCAGTACCCAACTGAGGTGTGACTCCATGAAAAGGCTTGCCCTGACCGTCTCCGCCGTCGCGCTCGCCGCGGCCTCCGCAACCGCCACCGCCCAATGGCTGGCTCCGGGCTATGGCCCTTACGGCTTCTACGGCCCCTATGCCGGCTTTGCGCCCTGGGGTACCGGCTATGGCCCCTGGGGCGTCGCGCCCGTGACCCCCGAGCAGTTCGAGGCCGTGGCCGACCTGCAGCGTGACTTCGCCGAGCAGCAGGGCAAGGCCCTGCACCGCATCATGGAGCACCAGCGCGCGTGGCACGAGCGCTTCTTGCCGCCCACGCCCTTTGGTCCGGTCGCCAGCCTGCCGCGGTCCAAGATACCCGAGCCGCCGATCTTCGGCGAGCGTCCCAAGATCCCGGATTTGCCCGCCATACCCGACCTGCCGGTGCCCCCGGCCTTCGGCGAGCGGCCTGAGGTGCCGGAGCTACTGGCCGGCGTGAGCATGCCGGATGTGCCCGAGATGCCGGCCATGCCTGTCGGGTACGGCATCGATCGCGAGACTCGCCAAGCGGAGCTGGACGCCTGGCGCGAAGCGTTGCAGCAGCGCGCCGCGGCTCGCCGTGAGGCGATGCGCGAGATGTCCGAGCGCCGCCGTGCCGCCCGCCACGGGTGGGGCTGGCCCGTCGGTTACGGCGTCGCACCGATGCCGGCACCGGCAGATCAGGAGCAGGCCCCGGCGGCGCAACCCGCGGATGCGGCGTCGACCGGCACCGCGGTGCCGCCACCGGCCAAATCCTGAGCCCAGCGCTTGCGCCCGGATTGAGCCCGGGCCTTGAGCCCGGCGCGGGCATCGCCGCGGCGGCCTCCGGGGCTCACACCCCGGCGTGGCCAGCAACCCCCGTCCAGCCCCGCTGGCGGGGGTTCTTCGTGGCAGGCGCCTGGCCATTCCGGCAGCAAGATGAAGCCGGCGCGCGAGCCGATCGCACCCTTGCGTCATCGACGGGCGCCGTGCCGGAAGCGGAATCCGTACAACCTGCCCGGTCTCGGTGGCGGCAGCTCCCTGGCCTCCAGAGCTAGGCGATTGCCGGACAATCAGCGCTGTTTGCCGATGTTCCAGCCCTGGGTCAGCGTGCGCACTCGCGTGCCGGCGCCCTTGCCCTGGTCGTAGCCGCGGCGTCGCCCGGCGAGCTCGCCAGTGCGAACTGCAATCCCAGCATCGAGCCCGTCAAACCCGAGAGGTCGAAGGACAGGGTGACCGACGCGGGGGTCTGAATAAAAAATACGTAGCCAGCGCCGGCGCTCAGGCCCGTAGCCCCATCGAGCACCAAGGCGCTGAGCGCTTCGCGATCCACCGGACCCGTTGCCGGCACCTAGTCGAATGACAGCAGCGTTCCCGGCCCGGGATGATGACATTCGGATCGCCGAATCCGGGGTGGTTGACGAGCAGCACGAAGTCGACCAAGGGGTCCGGGTCTTCCGCGATCAAGGCCGAGGACCCGTCCCGCGCGACGCTCACGGCGGGATCGCCCTTCAGACACCACGAGTTAGGGTCTTGTGAGCTCCGCGGCCCCGCCCGAGTCTCGGCGCTGGAGCCCCGGGGCCGGGCCGGCATGGCAGGCGCGTGATCGAAGCCATCCCTTGACACTAACTGACTGAATTAGCAAACTCTGGGTCCTTTCCCGCATGCATGCTAGGGACTCAAGGCCCTTGGCTCATCCACCCGATATTGAGCATCGCGTGCGCGCCGCCATCTTGCCAGGGCTATGCTGAAATCCCTCTACATCCAAACCTACGGCTGCCAGATGAACGCGTACGATTCCGCGCGCATCGCGGACCTGCTGCGGGCGTCGCACGGCATCCGACTCACGGCGCGCCCGGAGGAGGCAGACCTATTGCTGCTCAACACCTGCTCCATCCGCGAGAAGGCGCAGGAGAAGGTGTTCTCGCAGCTCGGCCGCTGGCGTCCATGGAAGGCCCGGCGGCCGGAGCTGGTGATCGGCGTCGGTGGCTGCGTGGCAAGCCAGGAAGGCGAGGCGCTGCGCACGCGGGCGCCATACGTGGACCTGGTGTTCGGCCCACAAACCCTACACCGGCTGCCGGATATGCTAGACGCGCTGCTCGCCGAGCGCGCACCCCAGATCGATGTCGCCTTCCCCGAGATCGAGAAGTTCGACCGCCTGCCCGAGCCGCGGGCCGACGGCCCGACGGCCTTTGTGTCGGTGATGGAGGGCTGCTCAAAGTACTGTACCTTCTGCGTGGTGCCCTACACCCGCGGCGAGGAGGTCAGCCGGCGTTTCGACGACGTGATTGACGAGGTCGCCAGGCTCGCCGAGCAGGGCGTGCGGGAGGTGAACCTGCTCGGGCAGAACGTCAATGCCTACCGCGGCCCCATGCACGATGGCGAGATCGCGGATCTCGCGCTGCTGATCCGCTACCTGGCTGCCATCGACGGCATCGACCGCATTCGGTTCACGACCTCGCACCCGGTGGAATTCTCCGATGGCCTCATCGAGGTCTTCGCTGAGGTCCCGGAGCTGGTGAGCTTCCTGCACCTGCCGGTGCAGAGCGGCTCGGATCGGATTCTGGCCATGATGAGGCGCGGCCATACGGCCCTGGAGTACAAAGACAAGATCCGCAAGATCCGCCGCGCGCGGCCGGGCATCTGCATCTCGTCGGACTTCATCGTCGGCTTCCCTGGTGAGACCGATGCCGACTTCGAGGCGACCCTGAACCTGGTGACCGAGATCGGCTTCGATCAATCATTCAGCTTCATTTACAGCCAGCGCCCCGGCACCCCGGCAACGGCACTGCCGGACGCCATACCGCAGGTGGTGAAGCAACAGCGTCTCGCGCGCCTCCAGGCGAGGATCAACCACCAGGCGCTGGCCATCGGCCGCCGCATGGTGGGCGAGGTACATCGGGTACTGGTGGAGGGACCGTCGCGCAAGGACCCGGCCCAGGTCTCCGGGCGGACCGAGAACAATCGGGTGGTGAACTTCACCGGGCCGGCTTCCCTGATCGGCGACTTCGTGGATCTGCGCATCACTGAGGTCCTTCCGAATTCCCTGCGCGGCACGCTCGCCGCCCCCTGCGACGCGGCTCGGAATGCCGCCACCCCCTACGCGGCAGCGGATGCCGTCCCGCCGGCCACGCGCGCAAACGCCGCTTGAGCGCCCCTTCATACAGCATCGACCTCGAGCTGTCCCCGGCGGACAACGAGCGCCTGTCCAGCATTTGCGGGCCCTTGGATCAGCACCTGCGGCTCATCGAGCGCCAGCTCGGCATCGAGATCAGCAACCGTGGCGTCAGCTTTCGCATCGTCGGCGAGCCGGCGGCGGCGGCGGCCGGCGAGCAGGTGCTGCGCGAGCTCTACGACGCCGCCGAAACCGAGCCGGTCTCCGCCGAATCGGTGCATCTGCAATTGCAACAAGCCGGTGCGGAGGATGCAACGGCGGACCTGGTCCGGCGGCTGCCGGAGGTGCTCATCAAGACCAGGCGCGGGCTCATCAAGGCCCGCGGCGCGGCACAACAGGCCTATCTGCACGCGATCATCACCCACGACATCAGCTTCGGTGTCGGTCCCGCCGGCACAGGCAAGACCTACCTCGCCGTGGCCTGTGCCGTGGAGGCGCTGGAGTCCGAGCGGGTGCGCCGGCTGCTGCTGGTGCGCCCGGCAGTGGAGGCCGGCGAGCGCCTTGGCTTCCTGCCCGGCGACCTGGCGCAGAAGATCGACCCCTATCTGCGACCGCTCTATGACGCCCTGTTCGAGATGCTGGGCTTCGAGAAGGTGACCAAGCTCATCGAGCGCAACGTCATCGAAGTCGCGCCGCTCGCCTACATGCGTGGGCGCACCTTGAACGACGCCTTCATCATCCTCGACGAGGCACAGAACACCACGCCGGAGCAGATGAAGATGTTCCTCACGCGCATCGGCTTCGGTTCCACTGCCGTGATTACTGGTGACATCACCCAGATCGACCTGCCGCGCGGCCAACCCTCCGGGCTCAAGCAGGCGCTCAAGATCCTGAAGGAGGTTCCAGGCATCGGCGTCACCCATTTTGGCTCCCGTGACGTGGTACGCCATGCGCTGGTGCAGCGCATCGTCAACGCCTACGACATCCACGACCGCAACGCCGGAGACGACACCTGAGCATCTCACGCGAGACCTGCGGCGAGGCGGAGGACGCCGAGCCTCCGTCCCGCAATGCTACGGCGCCGGCACTGGAGCTGCTGATCCAGCGTGCCTGCGACGCGGCTGACCTCCCCGACGACGCGCGGCTGCGCAACTGGGTGCAGGCGGCACTCGCCGCCGGCCGGGAGACCTCACGCGACGCCGCGCTCACGCTGCGCATCGTCGACGCCGCCGAGGGCGCGGAGCTGAACCGGCACTACCGCGGCCGGAGCCACCCCACCAACGTGCTGTCCTTCCCGTTCGAGCCGCCGGCGGGCCTGCCGCCCGAGGCGATGACAACACTGGGCGAGGAACTGGCGGGCGAGCTGGGCGACATCGTCATCTGCGCGCCCGTGCTGCAGCGCGAGGCCGCGGCCCAGGGCAAGACGCTGGCCGCCCACACCGCGCATCTCGTGGTGCACGGCACACTGCACCTGCTCGGCTTCGACCACAGCGACGCCGCGGACGCCGCCGAGATGGAGGCACTGGAAACCGCGATTCTTGGCGGGTTAGGATTCTCAACACCCTACGAGGTCCCCGAAGAGCCTCATGACGAGCGACCGAGCGCGTAGCGGCGCGCCACCCCTCCCCTGGGCCAGGCGCATCTGCCGCCTGCTGGGCCAGGAGCCCAAGGACCGAGGTGACCTGATGACCGTGCTGCAGCACGCCGAGCGCAGCGGCTTATTGGACCGCGACGGTCTCGGCATGATCGAGGGGGTCATGCAGGTCGCGGACCTGCGCGTCGGCGACATCATGATCCCTCGCGCCGAGATGGTCGCGGTGCGCCGGGACGACCCCTTGGAGCACATCCTGGAGATTGCCGTCGATTCCGCCCATTCCCGCTTCCCGGTCACCGGCGAGGACAAGGGCGAGGTCGTCGGCATCCTGCTGGCGAAAGACCTGCTCGCCCACTGCAGCGAGACCCGCCGCCAGGGGGCCTTCAACATCCGCGATCATCTCCGCGGCGCGGTGTTCGTGCCGGAGAGCAAGCGCCTCAATGTCCTGCTCAAGGAGTTTCGCGCCAGCCGCAATCACATGGCCATCGTCGTGGACGAATACGGCAACGCCGCCGGGCTGGTCACCATCGAGGACGTACTGGAGCAGATCGTCGGTGACATCGAAGACGAGCACGACCACGACGAGGGCGCCTTCATCTTCAAGCGCAGCAAGGGCGGATACACGGTCAAGGCCCGCATCAGCGTCGAGGACTTCAACGACTACTTCCACTCCAACCTCGATCCCGGCGAGTTCGACACCATCGGCGGTCTCGTCATCAACGCCTTCGGCCGCCTGCCCGTCCGCGGCGAGCGCACCGAGCTTGGTGGCTTCCGATTCAGCGTCCTGCGCGCGGACAGCCGGCGGGTGCACATGCTTACCGTCAAGCCGCCGGCACCGGCGGAGCTCGCTGCACCGACAAGGACGCAAGCGCGGTGCGACAACAACTGACACGCGAAGGGTGCAAGCCGGCGAGGAACGGGCGGATCGGTTGCCCGAAAAGGCCCCGCAGGGCCTTGCCGCCGCCGTCGCTGTGGTGCAAGCGCGCGGCCTCGCCTGCCGAAGCCTTGGCCTCGCGCCGCCGCCCGGGCATCAGGTTGCTCATCCGGGGCGTAAACACGAAGGCGACCACCAGGAAAAAGCGTCTACCCATCGATGCATTGATGGGCATGGGACTCATGGAGGGCTCCATCAGCCCGCTGACGAACGCCAGGGGCAGGAGCGCAGCCCATGGCGAGCGCGCAATCGCCGCTCCCCTGCTCGATCTCCGGCTGGGCGCCCGGCCCCATCCCCATCCAGACAAAGCTCTCCGGCACCTCGGGGCTGGCAGGGCGCGAACCTCCCGCGGGCGTCGCCCTGGCTCGCAATCGGGTGCCACTTGGTCGCGGTCCGAATCCAGTCCACAGGCTTGCGCATGACCCCGGAGTACACCAGCGGGATCACCACCAGCATCAGCAGCTTGGAGACGACTAGACCGAATAGCAGCGACACCGCGAGCGCCAAGAAGATCGGGGCATCCAGGATGAGCGCCGCACCGGCCATCTTGGCGACGGCGGTCTATGCGCTGGGCTTGGCGCGCACGACGGCGGAGTCGATCAGCGCGTCCTCGAAGGGCTGGCCGGCGCGCACCGGCAAGGCCAGCAGCTGCCCCAGGTCCGCCTTGCCGGCGGCGTCGTAGTCGACGCGGATCGACAGGGCGTATTCGACATCGGCGCCGTGCAGCTAGCTCATATCCTTAGCGGTTCAGCAGGGTCGCCAGGGCCTGCGCCACCGCCGCCTGCGCGACCCCGAGCCGCGCTGCCTTGGCGCGGTTTGCCACGACCAGCAACCTGGCCGGCGGATATTCCACCGAGTCGTCGATATCGACGATGTCGGCGGTCTCCTCGAACAGGCCGCGCACCTGCTTGGTGATCTCGATCTGGCCGGCGCCGAGGCTCGGCGGCAGCCGGTCTTGGTTGGACAGGACCTTGCTGTGCAGCCGCACGATGGCGTCGGTGCGGTCTTCCCCCACCTCGAACTGCAGCCTCACCACGGCCATGCCCGGCCCTGAGACGCTGTCGATGTGCCGGACGCCCTTGATCTCGGAGCGCACCCGCTCGGCGCGGCCGGTCGCCGCATCCGCCGGTGTGCCGGCCTCAGTCATCCTGACCAGCTCCGCCCTCCGCGGCGGCCTTTGCGCGCAGCCGCGCCCTGGCCTTCAGCGCCACCCCGGCCGCGACGGGGTCAAGGGCCACGGCCTGACCCTCGGTGAGCCCGGACAGCACCACCAGCTCATCGCCCAGATTGCGGCCGGCGCGGATCTGGCGCAGGCGCACACCGCCGTCTGCATCCACGACATAGACGCCAGTGACCTCGGAGCGATAGACGACGGCGGCTTCGGGCACCCTCAGCGTCTCTGTCGTGCCGGTGACGAAGCCGGTCTTCACCAACATGCCGGGGAAGAGACCCTGCACCGCTTCGGCCAGGTCGAGCCGCACGCGAACCCTGTTGGACCTGGGATCCGCGAAGGGGAACAGGGTGATGTGCTCCGGCCGGACGACGTCCCTATCCGGCCCAGGGTGCCGCAGGTAGACAGTCACCTCAGCCAGCTCGCGCACCGCCGGTATCAGGCTCTGCGGCACATCCACGGCGACACGCAACCGCGCCAGCGACAGGCCCGTCATCAGGGGCTGACCTGGGCTCGCGATCTCGCCCGGCTCCACTTGCCGGGCGATGACGATGCCGGAGTACGGAGCCCGTATCTCGGTGTAGCCCAGCTGCTCCTGCGCCTGCTCGAGCGCCGCCTGTGCCGCCTCCAGTCGCGCCCGGGCGCTGGCCAGCTCCGCCTCGGCGCTGTCCATCTCGGACGCGGAGGCGTTCTCTCTCATTAGAGGACCTCGACGCGGGCGTACTCGTACTCGGCGCGCACCAGCCGCGCCGACGCGGACTTGAGCTGGGCCGCCGCCTGCGCGACGCGCGCAGGATGCTCCTTGTCGCGCAGGCGCAGGATGACCTCGCCCTGCTGCACGAAGTCGTCCACGTCGTAGCGGATCTCCTCCACCTGGCCCCGCGTCTGGGCCGAGACCCTGGTGCGGTTGACGGCCTCGACGACGCCGTCGAGCCGGTACTCCCGCGGTAGGGTGCGAGACAGGACCTCGGCGGTGGCGAGGTGGGCACCGGGTCCTCGCGGCGGCGTAGCTGCTGCCGCCAGTGCCGCAGTGGGCAGGGCCACCGACAATAGGAGTGGCAGCGCCGGCAGCAAGGCTTGGATCCTAGGGTCATGAGTCATGCATCTGCCTCGTTAATAAATTAGTTTTTGCTAATATACTGCGATTGAGCGGACTTCAGCTGTTTCTGTGTGTTACGGCAACCCGCCGAACAGGCCGGACGGCGCGCAAGGGAGCGTCTGGCCATCGCGGAGCGCGGCCGGACCGCGCTTGCGACAGCAGGCACCAGCGCCCGATTTCTCGGTAACCTATTGCAGGCCAATACCCGAGGCCCGGCCCCATGCAAGCCACCGAGCGCTACACGAGCCACGACGACCGCCCGCGGGAGGACCACGTGGTGTTCCTGTCCGGCGTCAGCTGGGACGACTACGAGCGGCTGCTGGTCATGCGCGGCGACCACTCGGCGCCCCGCATCGCCTACCTGGAGGGAGAGGTCGAGATCATGAGCCCGTCGCAGACCCACGAGGGCCTCAAGTCCGTCATCGGCCGTCTGGTGGAGGTCTACTGCGTCGAGCAGGGCATCGAGTTCTCCACCTTCGGCTCCTGGACGCTGAAGGACCAAGCGTGCGAGCGCGGCGCCGAGCCGGACGAGTGCTACGTCTTCGGCACTGCCGATGCAGACCGCCCGCACCTCGCCATCGAGGTCGTCTGGACCTCGGGTCGCATCGACACACTCGACATCTACCGCAAGCTGGGCGTCCGAGAGGTCTGGTACTGGCGCACGGGCCGGATTCAGCCCTACTGCCTGCGCGGCGAGCGCTACGAGCCCGTCGCCAAGAGCGACCTGCTGCCGGGGCTGGATCTCGGGTTGCTCGCCAGCTTCATCGAAGCGCCCACCACCTCGGCCGCGATCCGCGGCTTCCGGGCGGCGCTACAGTGCTGATCGCCCCTTCGTAACGCACCTGAGGAGCAGTCCCTATGCCGGATCCGCAGTCCTGGCACACCCGCAGCATCGAGGACATCAGCACCGAGCTCGCCACAGGTGCCAGGGGCCTCAGCGCCGCCGAGGCCGCCACCCGGCTGGACAAGCAGGGCTACAACGAGCTGCCCCGCGCCGATGTGATCTCGCCATGGAAGATCCTGGCCGAGCAGTTCCAGAACCTGCTCATCATCATCCTCCTCATTGCCGTCAGCCTGTCGGCACTGCTGGGCGAGGTGCTGGAGTCCGCCGTCATCGCCATCATCGTGCTCTTCGCCATCGTCCTGGGCTTCGTTCAGGAGTATCGGGCCGAGCGCGCCATGGAGGCCCTGCGCAAGATGGCCGCGCCCAATGCGAAGGTAATCAGGGACGGCCACGAGCAAAGCATCCCCGCCCGCGAGGTGGTCCCCGGCGATCTCGTGCTGCTCGCCGCCGGCGACCGCATCCCGGCGGACCTGCGCCTGACGGATGCCGTGAACCTGCATGTCAACGAGGCGGCGCTGACGGGCGAGTCGGTGCCGGTCGACAAGCGCAGGGACCGCCTCCCGGATCCAGGCCTCGCCGTGGGCGACCGGGTCAACCTCGCCTACTCGGGTACCGACGTCGCCTACGGCCGCGGCCGCGGCATTGTCGTGGAGACCGGCCTCGGCACCGAATTCGGCCGCGTCACCGGCATGCTCGCGGGTGTCGAGCAGCTCCGCACGCCGCTGCAGCAGAACCTGGACAAGGTGGGCCGGGTGCTGGCCATCGCCGCCGGCGTGGTGGTCGCGCTCATCGCCGGACTCGGCGTGCTGCGCGGCGAGCCGATCCTGGAGATGCTCATCTTCGGCGTCGCGCTCGCGGTGGCCGTCGTGCCCGAGGCGCTGCCGGCCGTGGTGACCATTTCGCTCGCCATCGGCGTGCAGCGCATGGTGAAGCGCCATGCGCTGGTGCGCCGGCTGCCGACGGTGGAGACCCTGGGCAGCACCTCGGTCATCTGCTCGGACAAGACCGGCACCCTGACCCGCGACGAGATGACCGTGCGCGCGATCTGGACCGACGGCCAGGTCACAGGGGTCACCGGCAGCGGCTATGCGCCTGAGGGCAAGCTCGAGGTCCCCGACGACGCGCCCGCACGACGCGAGCTGGTGCAGCGCACCTTGTACGCCGCCGCCCTGTCCTGCGACGCCCATCTGGAGCGCGAGCGAGGCGCCTGGCAGCTTTACGGCGACCCCACCGAGGGCGCGCTCGTGGTCGCCGCCGCCAAGGCGGGCATGACCAAGTCGGCGTTGGAGGAGCGCGAGCCGCGCTATGACGAGATCCCCTTCAGCTCCGAGCGCAAGCGCATGACGACCCTGCACCGCGCCGGCGTCGGCGACGGCGCCGGGAACGCCAGAGTCGCCTACGCCAAGGGCGCCGCCGAGGTCATCCTCGCCGGCTGCGACCGCAGGCTCGTCGCCGGCGACGGCGAGCCGCGGGAAGTCCCGCTGGACCATGCCGCCCGCGCCCGCATCGAGCAGGCCGCCACCGGGCTCGCCCAGCAGGCCCTGCGGGTCCTCGCGGTGGCCACCAAGCCCAGGGTCGACCCGGGCGCGGAGAAGAGGGACGCCGAGCACGACATGGTCTTCTTGGGTCTCGTCGGCATGATCGACCCGCCGCGGGAGGAGGCCCGGGCCGCGATTGCCGACTGCGAGCACGCCGGCATTCGCCCCATCATGATCACCGGCGACCATCCGGACACGGCCGCGGCCATCGCGCGCGAGCTGCGCATCTTGCGTGTCGGTCGTGTGGTCATCGGCCGCGAGCTGGATGCGATGAGCGATGACGAGCTGCTCGCGGCCATCGAGGACATCGAGGTCTACGCCCGCGTCTCGCCTGAGCACAAGCTCCGCGTCGTCAAGGCCTGGCAGCGCCGTGGCCACATCTGTGCCATGACCGGCGACGGCGTCAACGATGCCCCTGCCTTGAAGCGCGCCGACATCGGCGTCGCCATGGGCATCACGGGCACCGACGTCTCGCGCGAGGCGGCGGACATGACGCTCACCGACGACAACTTCGCCAGCATCGTCGGCGCCGTCGAGGAAGGCCGCGGCATCTTCTCCAATATCAAGAAGTACCTGATGTACCTATTGTCGTCGAACATCGGCGAGATCGGCCTGATGGCCGCGGCCACCCTGGCCGGCCTGCCGCTGCCGCTGTCCGCGGTACAGATCCTCTACGTCAACCTCGCCACCGACGGACTGCCGGCGCTGGCGCTGGCCGTCGACCCGCCGGATGAGGATCTGATGCAGCGCGCACCGAGAGACCCCAAGGTCGGCATCTTCACACCGCAGGTGGTCTGGCTCATGGTCGTCGGCGGCATCTGGTCCACCATCGTCAACGTCTCGCTTTTCGTCTACGAGCTGAACAGTGGCCAGGCGCTGGGACTCGACCCGGACCAGACCCTCATGCACGCCATGACCATGACCTTCATCTCCCTGGTGCTGATCCAGTTCTTCAAGGCCTACAACTTCCGCTCCGAGCGCGAATCCATCCTGCGCCGGCCCTTCGCCAACAAGTGGCTCAACATCGCCATCCTCTGGGAGCTGATGCTGCTCGCGCTGATTGTCTATGTGCCCGTGCTCGCCGACGCCTTCGGCACCTACGCGCTGCCGCCCTCCGATTGGCTCCTGGTGCTGGCCGCGGCCTTCACCATCGTGCCAGTGCTGGAGCTCACCAAGTGGCTGGTGCGCCGCCTGGTCCCGCTGGAGCCGGTGGGCGACCTGCATGCGCAAGTGCAGTCCCGTGGCCCCTAGCGACCGCTGACTCACAGGCCGCCGTCACCCACGGCGACCGAGGCCCTACAGGTGCGGTCGATCTGGATACTGCCGATCATCGCAGCTGCGCCGCTGGTGCTAGTCGGAGCCCGGGGCATCCGGGGCCTGCAACCGCCAGACGTGACGCCGATGCCATCACGCCCGGACCGGCCGACAGCTGGCGGTCATATACCCAAGCTAGCCCACATCGCCCGTGATGGTTAGAATTCGCGGGCAAAGGTTGCCACACCGAGCCCGCCCCGCCAGGCCATGCCTTCAGCGGAATCCCCGATGTCCAAGCCCCACGCCAGCGCTTCGCCCGACCTGGGCTTGCAGCTGCGCCGTGGCGCCACCGCCCGGGTGGCGCAACGACGGGCGACACGACCAGTGGAGCGCCTGCACAGCCCCGAGCGCCCCGCGCTGGATGCGGCACGTCCACTAGCGCCATAGCCCACAACGACAGGCGCGCGAAAGAGACTCAAGCCCGGCCCCCGAGACAGGCCAAGACAGATGACAGAAGAGACCGAGTTCGAGGCCCTGTTGCGGGAGCTGGAGAAGACCGAGCAGGCCGTCGCCGAGCGGCCCAAGCCCGGTGACCGGGTCAAGGGACAGGTGATCTCCATCGGCGACGAGCAGGTATTCGTGGACTTGGGCGGCAAGGCCGAGGGCGCGATGGACATCGGTAACCTCAAGGACAAGGACGGCAATCTCAGGGTGTCCGTCGGTGACGAGCTGGAAGCGGTCGTCGCCAGTATCGACGCCGAGACCGGCGCCATCACCCTCGGTGGCAGGCATGGCAAGCACCTGCGTGGCGCCGATGAGCTCGAGGCCGCGTATCGACAGGGCCTGCCGGTGGAGGGCACGGTCACAGGCACCACCAAGGGCGGACTCGAGGTGCGTATCGCCGGCCACCGCGCCTTCTGCCCGGCCTCGCAAGCGGACATCCGCTACATCGAAGACCTGTCGACCCTGGTGGGCCAGCAGCACGCCTTTCGGATCAGCAAGCTCGAGGTCGGCAAGCGGCTCAACCTGGTGGTCTCCCGCCGCGCCCTGCTCGAAGCAGAGCGCGCAGCTCTGGCCGAAGCGCTGAAAGAGCGACTCAAGGAGGGCGCGGTCTTGAACGGCAAGGTGGTGGGCATCAAGGACTTCGGTGCCTTCGTGGACTTGGGCGGCGCCGAGGGCATGGTGCACATCAGCGAGATGTCGCTGCATCGCATCAACCACCCTGAAGAGGTGCTCAGCCTGGGCCAGGAAGTCGAGGTGGCCGTGCTGCGCATCGAAGACACCGGCAATCCCAAGCGCCCGCAGAAGATCGCGCTATCCATCCGGGCGCTGGCCAAGGACCCCTGGCTCGACGCCGCTAACCGCTACAGCCCCGGCACCCGCGTGGACGGTAAGGTCACCCGCCTGCAGCCCTTCGGTGCCTTCGTGGAGCTGGAGCCCGGCCTGGAAGGCTTGATCCACATCTCCGAGCTTGGCGCCGGCCGCCGCCTGAGCCACCCGCAGGAGGTCCTCAGCACCGGCCAGGCCGTCACCGCCACCGTCCTCAAGGTGGAGCCGGAGCGCAAGCGCATCGGCCTCTCACTGGCAGACGATAACGGCGCCCTGGAGCACGAGCCGGCCCCGGAGCGCCGGGGTAAGACCGCAGGGCGCCGCGGGCGCCGCGACGACATGCCGGAGTCCGATGAAGGCTTCGGCACCCTGGGCGATTTGCTGAAGGAGCAGATGGGCAGGGAGGACTGACCGCGCGCCCGAGCTCAGTGGATGGCGCTTCAGCAGATGGCGCTCCGCCGCGCGGCAGCCTGCGCGCACCCTCGCGCCGCCGGACGCCGGTAGCCCGCCCTGGCCGGCGCTGGCAGCGACTCGGTTGCCAAACTGGGTGGCCAGGGATCAGGTGGCAAGGGATTCGTTGCCGAACCTCCGCGAGCTCGCAAGCTTGCGCGGTACTAAGGTGATTTCCGCTTTGGTTCATACCACACCAGCAGGCTTGATGAGGATGTCCGATTTTGGCAATTCTGGATTGCGCTGAAGCCGCACTTCGACGT
>JANQFI010000317.1 GCA_028277905.1 Chromatiaceae bacterium
GCGGACTCGCAGTTGAAGCAGGTGGTGGGCACCAGCATGTAGCGTTTCTCGACCCGCTTCGGCCAGGCCTTGGAGTCGAGCTCCACCCAGTCGTCCCAACGCTCCTTGGGCGGGAAGGAGGCGAGATGGATGCGGCTGGGGCCGGGGTAGAAGGTCTCGCCGCGCGCCTCGGTCTCGGCGCGGGCGGCGGAGACGCGGGCGTTGAGCTCTTGGATGCGGTCGTCGTCAGTCATCGGTGCCTTGCCGTGGGTGGGTGGCACATCCGGTCCGGCGCGGACCCGCGCCTGTGAGCACCTGTAGCGCCCCCACCTGTGGGGGGTGTATGAAGTGCCGCGCTCGGAGGGCGCGTTCGATTCCATCGCCCGGCACAGGTCCGGGCGCTACCGCTTTGCACGGCCGTGGGTGGGCGGCACATCCGGTCCGGCGTGGACCTGCGCCCGTGAGCAGCGGTAGCGCCCCCACCTGTGGGGGGCGTATGAGGTACCGCGCCCGAAGGGCGCAACCCTAGTCCCGTCATGCCAGCGGCACCGCCTGGCCGCCCTGGACGTAGGCGTGCTCGTAGCAGAGGAGGCCGGCGAGGGCGGCGAGGCAGGGGAAGACCCCTGGCAGGCCGAGCTGCATCAGCCAGGGGGAGAGGGTCGCAACCGCCATCAGGACGACGCTAGCCCAGAAGTAGCGCCTGTATCGCCCACGCGTCATCTCCCAGACGGCCAGCTTCGCGTGGGCGGTGCCGTGCGGCAGGGTGATCTCGCCGAGCAGGAGCAGCAGGTGGATGCCGCTCATCACGGCCAGGACCTCGAGCAGCCTCGAGAGGTGCTGCGGTGCGAGGAACGCGGCGATCGGCGCCAGCGCCGCCGCCCCCGCGGCCAGCGACTGGATCAGCAGGTGGAGAGGCAGCAGCGGGTTCTGCCACAGGTCGCGCGCCTTGGCCTGGGCGAAGAGATAGGCCGTGTAGACGGCCGTCAGGGCCGCGAGCGGCAGGCCGAACCACAGGATGGGGGTCGGTGGCCATCCCATCGCCGACAGCGACCCCAGCATGTGCATCTTCAGCACAATCGCGTAGCCCAGGATGATGAAGGCTCCGCGGACGAGCCAGCTCTTCCACTGCGGCCGCGTGAAGATCATGTAGAAGCGCCAGGGGTGCTCGAGGTCGGAGATGAGCAGCAGGCCGGTGATGGCGAGGAA
>JANQFI010000329.1 GCA_028277905.1 Chromatiaceae bacterium
CAGCGGGCACAGAGCTCGACTATGCGCCCGCTGCCGCTCCTTGAAGGCGAGCGAAAATCCTGCGCCATTCGGTCTGTTTGTTTCCGGCAATCGCCTGAAGCCAGAAGGTCGCCGGTCCGTCATTGGTGAGGCGCACCTGCACGTCCGCTCCGAAGCGCCCGGTGGCGCCTCGACCGCCGGCCGATCCCCCGCTGGGCGCACGGGGCCGGCAGGATCTTCTAGCCGCTCCACTCCGCCCGATAGACCAGCTCCCAGCCGTTGTAGATCAGCACCAGCGCGTGCAGGGTGGCGGGACCCAGTGCCGCGAGCACCCGGCTGTCGCGGGCGTAACGCGCCAGCTGCGCCTCGGCCTCGGCGATGGCCCGGCGGCGGCGCTCGGGGCTGTCCTCGCCGCGCTTGAGGTACTTGAGCTCGATCAGATAGGCGTGGCGCATGTCCGGGTAACGGACGTAGAAGGGCGCCAGGTACAGGTCCGCGAAGCCGCCGCCGAGCTCCTGCTCGCTCTGCACGCTGAAATAGGGCGCCAGGTTGAGCCAGGCGAGCAGGAAGCCCTGGATCATCTTCTCGCCCTGCAGATAGTCGCGCACGCCGGCCTGGGCCTTGATCTGCTCGCCGAGATCATCGAAGAAGGCCGCCCAGTCGCCGCGGTAGGCCATGGCCCGCAGCCGCTCGCCGATGGCCCAGGTGCTCGGTTGGAAGACATCCACCTCGCGGTAGGCCTCGCGCAGGTGGCCGTACATCAGTTGCCGGATGGTTCGGTTCGGGATCTTGAGCAGCGGCGCCCCCTCGCGCTCGCCGGCGAAGGTCAGCAGGCCCAGATAATAGAGCAGCGAGACGAAGCTCTCGGTCTGGAGCAGCGCCTCCACCGGGAAGCTGACCTGGATGTCGCCCACCTGCTCGCCGGTCTCGATGATCTCGCGCAGGCGGCCGAAGTTGCCGTTGAGGTTGCGGTCGATTTGCACCAGGTGGCGCAGTTTGCCGTAGTCGATGCGCACATTGTGGTCGATCAGCTCGTCCGGCGGATGCCCCAGCCGATGCAGGTGCTGCAGGTAGTACAGCGCCATATCGCTGTTCGTGACCGGTTCCCCACAGTGTTTGTGGAACCGATAGTGGTTGTACCAGTCGTCCAGGACCGGGCGGTGCTGCGCGTGGTCCTGGCCGAAGGCGGCGAACAGGCGCGCCATCTCGTCCGTGGTAAAGCCAAGCAGGGCGTTGAACTGCGGATCCAGGCTGATATTGGCGCCGATGTTGAAGCCGCTGGTGACATCATCCATGGTAATGGGCGAGACACCGGTGATGAAGAGCCGCGCGAGCCCGGCGCCTGTGCGGCCGACGCCCTCCTTGAGCACGCTGAAGAAGTGGCGGAAGACGCCGCCGCCGTGGGTCAGCTCGCGGTACTTGTCGCGCCCTTCGCGCACCAGCAGGTTGTTGGCGAAGTTGTCGTATTCGTCGATGAACAAGTACAGGCGATGGCCGCCGAGCAGCTCCAGTTCCTCTTGCAGCCGGCTCAGGCAGTCGGCCACGCTGTGCTGCCCGCGGATGCGCTCGCAGGCGTCCGGCGGGATGATCTCCGCATAATGGCCGAGGAAGCCGTCGAGCCGAATCCGGCAGTAGCTCTCGAACGACGCCATCAGCCGCGCCGGGTCCGGATCCACCGCCGAGAAGTCGAAGCGCAGGGCGAGATACCGGTGCCGCTCCGGTGTGGGGTGGGCGTGGATCCAGGTGCCGCCGAACAGCTCGTCGAAGTCCGGCTCCCAGCGCCGGTCGTAGTAGCACTCCATGACCGACTGCAGCAGCGACTTGCCGAAGCGGCGCGGGCGGATCAGGAACAGAAAGCGCCCGGCCTGCTCCAGCAGCGGCAGGTAGGCGGTCTTGTCGACATAGTATTCGTTGCCGCGCCGGAGCTTGACGAAGTCGGCGACGCCGTAGGGGATGCGCAGCGGTGTCTCGGCGGGCATTGCGGCCCTCGCGAGTCGGTGAGGCGGACGTTGACGCTAGCGGGGACCCGCAGAACGGTCAACCGGTAGTCGATGGATTCGGGGGGAATGGACGTCAACACGCCGAGGCTGTGCCTGGGTCGGCGCAGGCTCGGTGAGCTCGCGAGCTGTCCCCGCTGCGCGGCCGAGCTGTGCCGAAGGCGCAGTCGCGGTTGGCTTGGGTGGCTGTATCCGTACCTGATGAGATAAGCGCAGCTCACCCGAAACCCGTTTCCGAAATCCCTTTGAGATCAGCATGCTGCCCTCGGAGCCGCGCTGCGGCGACGGGATGCCTATGGGGAGAGGAAGCAACGACCATGCCCTCGGACGCACCGATCACACCACTGACGCCCGATGAGGTCTGGAGCAGGCTCGATCCGCTGCGGCCGAGTCTCGACGCCGACCCGGCCCGCCACGGCCTGTCGGATCTCCCCTACGCCCAGCTCGACGGCCCCGGCTTCGAGCGCCTCTGCTACGAGCTGTTGGTCGCCGAGGGCGCCACCCCGCGCTTCTTCGGCCGCCGCGGACAGAAGGACTTCGAGGTCGACATCATCGTCGACCGGCCCGAGCCCAGCACCCTGTACCAATGCAAGAACCTGTCCGAGCCGCCGAGCTGGAGCCAGGTGCGCGAGGTGGTGAAGCGATTCGAGCAGCAGTGGCTCGGCGCCGCCGACCTGCCGCCGCCGAAGACATTCGTCTACTGCTGTCCGCACCTCCTCGACGACAAGGCCCTCGGCGAAGACTGGAGCCGATTCCACAAGGCGTTCCAGGCCCGCGCCAAGGTCAGCATCGACTTCCGCGACAAGCACTATCTGGACACCCGCCTGCGGCGGGCGCCGGACCTGGTGGCCGGGCTCTTCTCGCCGTCCTACGCGGAGCACTTTTGCGGCCAAGACCACTGGATCAGCCGCATCTACTACGCGACCCTCAGTGTTGGCGGCGACCTGGCGCGTCTCGCCGACGGGGTCCAGCGCCGCAGAAGCCTGCCCGGCCTGTTCTTCCTCGACGATTGCCATCGCGACCCGGTGCTGACTGGCCACCTGCTCGATCGTCTGCATCCGCTGCTGAACGACCCCGCCGGCCGGATCAGGCTGGTCCTCTGCCAACGCGACGTCTGCGATGGCCCCGAGGACGACGAGACCCACCCTTGGCTCGCCGAGTTGGTCGAGCGCGACTGCGTGCTCACGCTGCGGCGCGATCTGGCGCGCTTCCGCGCCATCGTCGAGCACCGTCGCAAGGACCTGGTGGGCCCGAGCAACGAGCGGCTGGAACGGCTCACCACCAGACCGGCGACGACCTGCTGCTGCTCGACGAGACCCTGGAGGCCATCGACGGCCCGGCGGACCTGGACCAGCCGCGGCCCGAGCCCCTCTACCGCCGCATCCGCCAGCGCTACTTCGAGCCCGCCGTAGGCCAGCGCCTGGCACCGCGTGAGCTGCCCACGCTGCTGCGCCTCGCCTGCCTGGCCCAATTCGAGCTGGTTCCCCTTGCCGACTATCTGCGCGAGGGCTGGCTGCCCGGCGAGCAGGACGTGGCCGCGCCTCTGATGCTGGAGCTGTTCCAGCCGCGGCGCTACCTGTTCCTGCATGCGTCGATGGCGGAGCTGGTTGCCCGCGCGCTGGTGGATCTGGACACCGAGCCATCCGGCGCTGACGCGCTCTACCGGCAGACGACCCTCACCGAATTGAATGACTATCTGGGCCACCTGGCCCGGCACGGTGACCCCGGAGACGCCTGGATCGCGGCCTTGGAGACCATCGTCCGCAGCCCGCTGCGGTTGGCGGCGAAGGAGGCGGCCGACGCGCTCAAGACCGCCGTCTTGGCGGACGCCCAGGTCCAAGCTGAGATGGCGCGCAACCTGAGGCATGCTTCGTTCTCATTGCTAGGTTTTTTCCTAGGAACGCTGCACTTTGCGGACCATCCGGTGCAGGCAGACCTGGCTCGACAGATCGTCGAACGATTCCGACTATTGTTCGAGCTGCGTGGGCAAGACACCGTCGGTATCGCAACGCTCGGCACCGGTTTCTTTGCCCTTACAAAGAACGCACCGGATATCCTTGGGTAACTGGAGCAGGCCCATCCCCCCGACGCGTTCATCGACCTGATCGTGGCGCACGGCACGTTGTTTGATTTGTTCATGGCCCTGGGGTACGTCAGTCCGAGCTTCCGCGTCGCGCTGCTCGCCGCGTTGGACGAGCAGACCGTTGCTGACCTGGTGGACAAGACCATCGCCGCCGAACAGTCCATCGAGACCCTCGGCTTTACGCTGCGTGCACTTGCGCGCGATCGGGAGCGGCAGCGCCGCCTGGAAACGATCTTGGGTGCCGGCAACTGGTGGCGGCTGCTGGTGGGCGCAGGGACATTTCATGGCCTGATGGACCTATTGGAAACCATGAGCCCGGAAGGCCGCCGCGACCTCATCGCCAATGCGCCATCGGTGGGCCCGGAAGGCTGGCGTGCGCTGATCTGCCGCGGCTACTTCAGCAACGCCACCGACTTCTTTGCCGGTCCGCTGTCCGATTTCGATGCGGAGACTCAGACTGTATTCACTGGCGCACTGGAGAACGCCGCCGACGATCTCGCCGCGGCATCGACCTGGTGCGGCTTGACGTCCGCGAGCCTCGACCTGCTCGGCGAATCTCCGGCGGCAACCCGTCTAAAGAGGGCCTGGCAAGAACGGATTGCAGGGATCGCCCCCGACATCCTGGTCGGGCTCGAATTCGTCGAGGCGATCAACGGCTTCGCCCTGGCCCGGGAACAACGCCCCCACCTGCGCGTACAGCTTACGAAGCGCTTCGATCAGATCATCCCAAACACGGGCGACTGGCCGCGAGAGAAAGGCGAGATAGCGGGGTTCCACTTCGTGCTGAGCGCGGTCTGTTCCGCCGACTTTCCCGCCGAGCAGGCGCTTGGGCTCGTCGATCAGATCGCAGCCTTCCTCGATGCGACCGTCTGCAAGCAGACCCATACCCTGTCGCTGTTGCTGCTGGTCTGGAACCTGGCCGCGGTGCGCATCCAGCATCTGGCCGGCCAGGGTTTTGCGGATTCCCTAACGGCGGACCTGGTCGAGACGCTGCTCGGACAGCTCAAGGCGCGCGTCAAGCCCAAGAACCCGAACAAGGAGAAGCTCGCGCAGTTCGCGTTGGCCGGTCTGCTGTGGCTCGTAGCGCCTAAACGCCGGGATGCGATCGCGCGCCTCGTCTCGCCGTTTAAGGGTACGGTGCCATGGCTGGCGCAGGAGGCCCTCAGCGACCAGGTCGGCGTCGTGACCGCTCGCTGTGCCTTCGAGGGCATCGCCCCGTTGCGACCCCTTCCGGCGCTGCGCGGCCTCGACCTGCGCGGGGGGCTGAAGGCCAAGTACGAGCAGATGGCAGAGCGCCCAATTGCGGTGGAACGACTGGCGGAACCGCTGCTGCGCACCCGCCGCTAATACGGTGGTCGATGCGCTGAAACGCTGATGGATGACTACATCGACCTCGACCGCCGCTTCCTCGACTACGACGAGGGCAAGGACCCAGAAGCGCTGGCGCAAGCGAGCTTTCTCGCCGGCTATTTCGGCGAGTCGGAGGATTGCGGTTGGCCGGAGCTGTTGCTGCATCCGCGCGTCGTCGTGCTCGGCGAGCCGGGCAGCGGGAAGACCTATGAGCTCACCGCCCGTGAATACGAGCTCGTACAGAACCATAAGCCAGCCTTCTTCATCGACCTGACACGCTTGGTCGATGAGTCGGTCGAGAGCATCCTCGGGCGCGAGCGGTCCGCGGTCTTCAGCGCATGGTGCAAAGGCAAGGGCATCGCTTGGTTCTTTCTCGATGCAGTCGATGAATCGCGGCTTCGGGCACCGAAGGACTTCTACACTGCGATCGATCGCTTCGCCGCGGAGCTTGGTGCCTCGGCGTTGTCGCGGGCGCGCCTCGTCATCAGCTCCCGCATCAGCGAATGGCAGCCGTATTCCGATCGTCGCGCGGTTCGCGAGCGTCTACCGCGGTGGTCGTCCGCGGCATCGCAGGCGGATGCCGATGGATCAAAGGACGCGGCGGAAGATGGGCTCAAGATCGTGCAGATCGTCGCGCTGAATGCCGAGCGCGTCGAGAGACTGGCCCGGAATCGCGGCATCGACTCGCCCGAGCGCTTCACCGCGGAGATCAGCCGCCGCAACGCCTGGGCCTTCGCCAGAAGGCCCCTGGACGTCGATGCACTGATCCGCTTTTGGCGTGACAATGGCCGTCTCGGCTCCCTGAGCGAGCTGATCGAGCATGACCTGAGTCTCAGCCTGGCGGAACGCCCCGGTCGATCCGATGACGGCCTGTCTCCGCAGCGCGCCCGGCAAGGCGCGGAGGAGCTCGCCGCCGTTTGTATCCTCTGCCGGGAGACCAACATTCGCGTCCCGGATGACCCCGGCAACGAGGAAGCACCTGCGATCGACGCCGAGCACTGCTTGGCCGATTGGTCGAGCGGCGAGGTTCGCGCCCTGCTGCGGCGAGGCATCTTCGACAGTGCGACCTATGGCCGCATCCGCTTCCACCATCGGCGATTGACGGAGTATCTCGCGGCCCGCTGGCTCGCCCGACTGGTCGAGCATGGGCTCGATCTGCCGACGCTGGAGGACCTGCTGTTCTCGATCGTCGATGGCGCCAAGATCATGCGCCCGAGCCTGGCCCCGGTGTGCGCTTGGCTGATGCTCGGTGAGGAGCCTTGGCGTCTGGAGCTGCGAGCCCTGGCGATCGATGTCGCGCCCGAGCTGGTGTTCCAGGACGGCGATCCGGATGCACTCTCGGTTGCGGATCGAAGGCGCGCGCTGCTGCATCTTGCAGCCCGTTATGGCAGCCGCGATCGCTTCTTCGTGCAGCTGGACCCCGAGACCATGAGCCGGGCGGCCGATCCGCAGCTGGCGGCGACGGTATCCGAGCTTATCGCCAATCCGGCGCTCTGCGAGGACCTCCGGGTCGATCTGCTGCGGCTCGTCGCGCACGGTGTCTTGGTCGACTGTGTGGATACCGCCATCGACCTCATCGCCGCCGACCACACCTCCGAGCGGCTGCTGTCTTACGTGGCATACGCCGTGTGCCATGCCGGGAGCCGGGCGCACAAGAACCGCTTGGCACAGTTGGCCCAACAGATGGATGTGATTCCTCCAGACCCGTGCGCAGGCATCTGCAAAGCGCTGTTTCCCAGCGCAGTCGATGCCGAGGGCCTGGTCGCGATCCTGCGCAAGACCGCCGACTTGCCGCGCGGAACGGTCAGTATCGACTATGAGTTGGCCGAGCACCTGAAGTCCGAGAGCGGCAACTACGACCCGGCGCCGCTGGTGGAGGGTCTGACAGCACTTGTGTCGTCCGAGCCCTGGCTTGACCAGAAGAGCAAACGCAAATCCTTTTCCGCTAGATTCTATTGGGCTGCAAGGCCGCTCGTGGTCGCGTTATCCGAGCTGCTAAGTCAGGATCGCGTCGATGAAGCAACGGCCGA
>JANQFI010000358.1 GCA_028277905.1 Chromatiaceae bacterium
ATACGGGTGGGTGGTTAGCCCTTACGAGTGACTGTCCTTGTCTCTCTCCCGGCCGGGACTTTCACCCGGCAAGAAGCGCCAAGCTTCGCTTGGCGCACCAGCGTTTGGCGCATCACCGCCTCGTGCTCGATCCGCTGCGGGTGAGACCCTTGCTGCCAGTACGGCACGTCGTTGCCGACGCAGCGGTAGCGCATGTGGGTCATCGGGCGTTCTCCATCGGATTGGGGAAGCAGAGCTTCAGCGGTTGGGGTCGCGAAGCTGGAGCTTCGCGACCAGGCTGCCGCAGGGCTCGAGGCCGGGCAGAGCGCAGAGGTCGACGATCGATCTCGATCCCGATCCCGATCCCAATCCCAATCCCAATCCCGATCCCGATCCCGATCCCGATCCCGATCCCGATCCCGATCCCGATCCCGATCCCGATCCCGATTTCGATTTCGATTTCGATTTCGATGCTCGGGCATGATTGCCCGGTCTCTCCAGCTTCTCGCCCGGTGCCCCGCGGCGGCGGAGGGATCTGTCGGTTCAGGCGATTGTCGGAGACAATACTGCGCATGACCCACAAGCGCACAGGGAATATCGAAGCCCGCGAGGGTGCCGCCGCCATCGGCGAGGTGCATCCAGGCGCGTCGGTGACCATCACCAACATCGGCGTGCCCTTGGGGCAGGCCGCGCGGCTGGCGCACCCGAGCATCCGCCGGACCACCGGCGCGAGCGCGCCACCACTGCACCGCTATCGCATCTTCCTGGCCTCGCCCGGCGACGTGACGCTGGAGTGCGGCGCGGTGCAGGATACCGTCGCCCAGCTCCAGGCCGAGTACCGCATCGCGGACCACCTGGGGCTCCAGCTCGTCGCCTGGGACAGGCCGGGCGGCGCCCTGGCCAGGGGGGCCGCGCGTCGGCCCCAGGAGGGAATCCACCGCGGGCTGCCCGATCCGGCCGACTGCGAGCTCTTCATCGGCGTCTTCTGGTCCCAAATCGGTCGCCCAAACGGCTCTGAGGACCAGCTGCGGGACAAGCAGCCGGACGGCTCGGCGTACTGGTCCGCCACCGAGTGGGCCTACCGCAACGCCCTGGCCGGCTTCGAGGCCGGGGGCAAGCCCGATATCTGGCTCTTCCGCCGCCGGGAGACGCCGCGCATCGCCATCGACGACCCGGCCCACGAGCAGTTGCTGGGCCAGTGGCAAAAGCTCGAGGGCTTCTTCGCGGAGCTCGAGAGCGCCGGCGGCCGTCACCGCGGTGGCGTCAACCGCTACCAGCGTGCCGAGGACTTCCGCGCCCTGCTGGAGCCGATGCTGCGGCGCCACTTGCTCGCGGCCATCGACGGGCTGGAGGAGCGCGTCCAGCCCGGCGCCCCGGGAGCGCCCCCTGGCGACGACGGGGCGGGTGACGACGACCCTGCACCGGGCGCCCTCGGCGCGATAGCCCAGCCGGAGCATCCGGCGAGCGCAGGGCGGCAGGCCCTGATCGAGCGCGCCGCCGACCTGAGGCTCGATCTGCCGGAGCCCTTGTCTGACTTGGCGCCGGCGCCCCTGCTGCCCGCCGGCGTCGAGCCTTATCCTGGCCTGCTCGCCTTCGTTCCCGAGCAGGCCCCGGTCTTTTTCGGCCGCGGCGCCGAGATCGACCAGCTCCTGACCCTGCTCGCGGACCGCGACAGCCGCTTCGTCGCCGTGGTCGGCCTGTCCGGCGCCGGCAAGTCCTCGCTGGTGGCGGCGGGTCTGGTGCCGAGGCTGCGGGACGGGCTCATCGGCGGCGCACCCTGGCTGGACCTGCGCTGCACGCCGGCGGAGCGGGCGGGTGATCCCTTCCTCGGCCTCGCGGGCGCCCTCAAGGCCAGGCTGCCGGCGGACGGCGACACCGAGGGCGCGCTGGCCGCGGAGCTGCGCGCCAGCCCCGAGCGCCTCGCCCCCTGTGTCGAGGCCCTGCTGGCCGCAGAGCCCGGCAGCGCCGAGCTGCTGCTCTGCATCGACCAGTTCGAGGAGCTCTTCACCCAGGTGCCCGCGGACCGGGTCGCGCCTTTCGTCGCGCTGCTGGAGACCGCCGCGCGCATCCCGCGCCTGCGCACGCTGGTCACGCTGCGCGCGGACTTCTACACCACGGCCTGCCGGCAGCCCGGCCTCGCCCGGCTGTTGCGGCGCGAGCAGGGCAGCTTCCCGCTGGACGTGCCCGGCCGCGAGGCCCTGCGTGGCATGATCGCAGGCCCCGCGCGCATTGCCGGGCTCGAGCTCGACGATGCGCTGGCCGGGCACATCCTCGACGACGCCCTCGGGTCCGAGGGTGGTACTGGAGCCGGTGGCGGCCGCGGCACCCTGGCGTTGACCGCCTTCGCGCTGCGCGAGCTCTATCGCAAGGGCCGCGACTCCGGCCGGCTCAGCGTCCAGGACTACAACGCCATCGGCCGCCTGCAGGGCGCGGTCGCACGGCGCGCCAGGACCACGCTGGAGCGCCTGACCAGCGCGCAGCGCGCCGCACTGCCCCGGCTCTTCGCGTGCCTGGTGGATTTCAACGACCAGGGCCTGCCCACCCGCCGCCGTGCCGCCCGCGCCGACCTCGGGCCGGACCTTGCCGCGCTGGCGGATGAGCTCTGCGCCGACCGCGCCCGACTGCTGACCGGCGGGGCGGGTGCCGGCAAGGGGCCCAGCGTCGAGCTGGCCCACGAGACCCTGCTCGCCGCCTGGCCGGAGCTTGCGGCCTGGGTCGGCGCCAACGAGGAGGGGCTTCGCGCCCGCAAGGACCTGGAGCACGCCGCCGCCGAGTGGCAGGCCGCTGGCCGCAGCGGCGCGGCGCTCAAGGGCGGGGCCATGCTCGAGCGCTATCGGCGCGCGCCGGCGTCGGACCGGCCGGAGGTGGCGCCCTATCTGCGCGCCTGCGCTCGGCGGCGAGCGGGCCGGCGCATCCTGGCCGGCATCGGCGTCCTGCTGCTCGGCGTCGCGGCCCTGCTCTATCACCACAGCAGCCAGTCGCACTATCCGCCGGCGCAGGCGGCCTATGCCTTGCTCGTGAGCCTGCATCTGCTGCCCCTGCCGCAACCGGACATGGTGCCCATCGAGGCCGGCAGCTTCCGGATGGGCGATGTCGCCGGCGATGGCCATTTCGACGACGAGCTGCCGGTGCACAGGGTCACCATCGCCGAGCCCTTCCACCTGGGCCGCCACGAGGTCAGCTTCGCCGAGTATGATCTCTTCGCCGCCGCGACGGGCCGGGAGAAACCGGGCGACGAGGGCTGGGGCCGCGGGCGGCGGCCGGTGATCAATGTCAGCTGGGACGACGCCACGGCCTATGCCGCCTGGCTCGCCCGGCGCACCGGACGGCCCTACCGGCTGCCGAGCGAGGCGGAGTGGGAATACGCCGCGCGCGCCGGCACGACGGCGGGCGCCTGGTGGCAGGAGACCGAGCCCGCTGCAGAGCCCTGCCGCTTCGCCAACGGGCAGGACCGGACCCTGGATGAGTCCGGATACTTCACCGAAACGACCAAGCAGGCCTTCGCGAGCCAGGGGCTCTGGGCGCCCTTGGACTGCAGGGACGGGGCCCTGACCACCGCCGAGGTCGGCCGCTATGCGGCCAACCCCTGGGGCCTGCACGACCTCATCGGCAACGTCTGGGAATGGGTGGCCGATTGCCAGTATGCGTATCCGGACGCCCCAGGCGACGGCGCCGCCGTGATCGAAGCCAACCAGAATTTAAGCAAAAATTGTGCCTATCGTGTGGTGCGCGGCGGCTCCTGGTACAACGACGCCCGCGTCCTGCGCGCCTCGACTCGCCTCTGGTACGGGCCGTCGTACCGCGACTACGACCTCGGCTTCCGGCTCGCCAGATCCGATTGACTCTTTTCTCTTGACTTTTTCACTATTCTATGAAACGTGTACCATTATGGCATTAGTAACACTGAGAGTGTGCGCGTCGCCGGCCCAGGGCGGATCGGCGCGGCGCATCCGCCGACTGGACCAAGGCGATTGCCGGAAACAAACATACCGCCTGGCATGTCTTTTCGCCCGCCTTCTGCGTCGCGGCAGCGGGCACAGAGCCCGACTATGCGCCGGCTGCCGCTCCTTGAAGGCGAGCGAAGATCCTGCGCCATTCGGTCTGTCTGTTTCCGGCAATCGCCTAAGCTCTGCACACCCGCGCCCCAGGCGCACCACCCACCGGAGCGCGACATGCCGGCCCAGAACCCCGTGCCACCCGCCGTCCAACTCTGCCACGAGCTGCTCGCCTGGCTGATTCCGCTACTGGACCAGTTCCCGCGCAGCCGCCGCTTCACGCTGGGCGAGCGCCTGGAGAGCGGACTCTTGTTCGTGCTGGAGAACCTGGTGGACGCCGCCTACGCCCGCGACAAGCGCGAGGCCTTGGCGCGCGCGAACCGCCGGCTCGCGGTGACCCGCCACCTGTGGCGGCTGTGCCTGGAATTGCAGGTCATCGGCATCAAGCGCTACGAGCACGGCGCCAAGCTGATGCTGGCGCTGGGTGCGCAGATCGGCGGCTGGCTCAAGTCCCATCAAGCCGGGGCACCGGCATGAAGCGCATCGGCGGGCTATGGGAGCAGCTAATCGGCTTCCCCAATCTCTGGCTCGCCTGGCGGCGGGCGCGGCGCGGTAAGGCCCGGTCCCGCGGTGCCGTGCTGTTCGAGCTGGACCTGGAGCAGAACCTGGTGGACTTGCAGGCGCAGCTGGCGGCGGGCACTTGGTCGCCTGGCGCCTACCGCCTGTTCAGTATCTACGAGCACAAGCCCAGGCTCATCGCCGCCGCGCCCTTTCGCGATCGCGTCGTGCACCACGCGGTGATGAACCTGATCGAGCCGCCGCTGGATGCACGCCTGATCGAGGACTGCTACGCCTGCCGCCGCGGTCGCGGCACGCACCGGGCCGTGGCCCGCTACCAGGGTTGGGCGCGGCGCTACGCCTATGCGATGAAGCTGGATATCCGCCGCTATTTTCCGTCCATCGATCACCTGCTGCTCAAGGACTGCCTGGCGCGGCGGATCAAGGACCGCGCAGTCTTGGCCTTGCTGGACCGGATCATCGACGGGGCACCGGCCTGCGCCGAGCCGGCGGCACCCTTCCCGGGCGACGACCTGCTGACACCGCTGGAGCGCCCGCGCGGCATCCCGATCGGCAACCTCACCAGCCAGTTCTTTGCCAATCTGTTCCTCGACGACTTCGACCACTGGGTCAAGCAAGGCCTGCGCTGCCCGGCCTACCTGCGCTACGTGGACGACATGGTGCTCTGCGCCAACGACAAGGGCCGGCTTGCAGACTGGCGCGCGGCAGTAATCGAGCGTCTCGGTGCGCTGCGGCTGCGGCTACACAGGAATCGCGGCCAGGTGCAACGCACCGCGGACGGCCTCACCTTGCTCGGGTATCGGGTCTTCCCGCGCTTCCGGCGGCTGCTGCCCGAAAATGGCCATCGCTTCCGCCGGCGCCTGCGCGGCCTGGCCGCCCGCTATGCGGTGGGCCGGGCCGACTGGCCCGAGATCAATGCCAGGGTGCACGCCTGGATCGGTCACTCCCGCAACGCCGATACCTGGGGCCTGCGCAGCGCGATCTTCGGTGGTGTAATCTTCAAGCGGGGATGACGCCCGAGCGTGCGCCCGGGTGGTGCGCGGCGGCTCCTGGAACAACGACGCCCGCGTCCTGCGCGCCTCGACTCGCAACAGGAACAGGCCGTCGAACCGCAACAACAACCTCGGCTTCCGGCTCGCCAGCCCGCCCGCGCTCCGGAGCCGGTGCGTCTGCCGCGCCTCGCGCCGCGATGCACCGGGAGTGAGAGCGGGTGATCAAGGGTGTCGTTCCCGGTTCGGCATGGAGGCCGGGCCGAACAGCTTGCCACAGACGGTGGCGGCGGCCCTGGTAGCCGGCCCGTGGCCGGCGAAGGGGCCGTCGCCTGACATACTGCGAGGCCCGTCGGCGATCATGGCAGCGGTCGGACGGATCGACATCGACATCGACATCGGGATCGGGATCGGGATCGGGAACCGATGACCACCCCGCCGCCTGATCTGCGGGCCATTCCACGACCCGTCTCGAGATCCCCGCGCACTGGCACTAGTGGTGCTGGGAGATCACCGGCCGGTCGTGCCCAGTGATGTCCTCCACGGCGGCCACGGCGGCGGCGCCCGCCTCGTCCACGTCCGCCTCTGTGCCGGACAGGGTGAGGCGGCCGAAGGCGCCCACAGCGCGTACGTCGATGATGCTGATGTTGGCCGCCTTCTCGGCCTGGTTCGCGGCATAGACGATGTAGCCGGCGGGCTCGGTCTCCAGGATGAACATGCTCTGGCCGGGCAGGATCATGGATCCACGGCGGTTCTGTCGGTTGATGAGCACGGTGTGGTCCGGCGTCATGGCGCGGATGATCTCCTTCCAGGCGACGCGGCACCTCTGGCGGTCCTCCCGCTGCGCGCCGAGGTTTTCCAGCAGGATGCGCCCGGCCTCCAACACGTCGCTCTGGTCGCGCTGGTGGATGACCATGGAGCCGAAGGCGCGCTCGACCACCTGTTGCGCCAGATGCACGCGAGTGGCCTTGAGCGCGATGTCCGTGAGCCTGTGGATGGCCATGCCCGGGGAGACCTCCACCCAGAGGCAGGCGTCGCCGGGGATCGGCAGGAAGCCCTGCGAGACCGTGGCCATGTACTCGGCCAACTGGGGTTGCAGGGAGTCGATGTAGATGTAGGTCCTGAGCTTGATCATGGCGCCGGTGCGCCGGTACCGACGCCTCCCAGGTTCTGTGTGATGCAGCGCGCTGTGCAGGCGCAGATTGTACAGATGATCGGTGACGCCGAGCGGCGGAGCTTCGATGAGGGCTGCCGCGAGCAGCTCGACGCCGGCGGCGCCCGTCGCGACGCCTTGAATTAGCACTTGCTGATACCAGTTCAGCGCGCACCGGCGGCACCGGCCCGACGCGCGGGTGCTGACCATGACAAGACAGGCCGCCCCGCGACGGGCGCTGCCATAGACGACGGAGTTTTCCATGTCCGCACCCACGCACGAGGCCATCGAGGCCGCCATCAAGGGCTATGTCGAGCCGCATCTCGGCCGGGACCTGGTCAGCACCAAGTCCATCAAATCCATCGACATCGAAGGCGACCAGGTCAGGGTGCAGGTGACGCTCGGCTTCCCCGCCAAGGGCATCGCGGATGCCATTGCCGAGGCGGTCACGGCGAAGGTCGAGGCTGTAGACGGCGTCTCTGCGGTGCAGGTGAGCGTCGGCTGGGAGATTCGGTCCCACTCGGTGCAAAAGGCCCTGAAGCCCATCGACAACATCAAGAATATTATTGCGGTCGCCTCCGGCAAGGGCGGCGTGGGCAAGTCCACGACCGCGGTCAACCTGGCGCTGGCCCTGTCCGTCGAAGGCGCCAAGGTGGGTATCCTGGACGCCGACATCTACGGCCCGTCGCAGCCGCGCATGCTGGGCATCATGGGCAAGCCCGAATCCAAGGACGGCAGCAGCCTAGAGCCCATGAACAGCTACCACCTCCAGGCCATGTCCATCGGCTTGCTCATCGACGAGGAGACGCCGATGATCTGGCGTGGCCCCATGGTCACCCAGGCCCTGGAGCAATTGCTCAACGACACCAACTGGGCCGACCTCGACTACCTCGTCATCGACCTGCCCCCCGGCACCGGCGACACCCAGCTGACCCTGGCGCAGAAGGTGCCGGTGTCCGGCGCGGTCATCGTCACGACGCCGCAAGATATCGCCCTGCTGGACGCCCGCAAGGGCCTCAAGATGTTCCAGAAGGTCGAGGTGCCGGTGCTGGGCGTCGTCGAGAACATGAGCATCCACATCTGCGCCAAGTGCGGCCATGAGGAGCACATCTTCGGCGAAGGCGGCGGCAAGGCCATGGCCGAGCAGTACGGCATACAGCTCCTGGGTGCCCTGCCACTCGACATCCACATCCGCGAGGAGACCGACGCCGGGAAGCCCAGCGTCGTGGCCGATCCGGACGGACGCATCGCCGAGATCTACCGCGAGATCGCCCGCAAGACCGCCGCGAAGCTGTCGCTGCAGGCCAAGGACTACGCGGCCAAATTCCCGCGCATTGTCATCCAGAACAATTGATCGGGCTGGAATTGCCCGAGGATACCGGTCATCGCTAGACCTGCGTGCGCAGGCGGTCCATGTGTCGGCAGGCATCGCCTGAATCCTGCCGGGTTGCGCTGCGAGACAACAGGTTGCCCAGGGGCAGATCCGAGGCGGACGGCGTGTCCCGTGGGGCGATGAGCCGCGCCCACGCGGCCGGGTCCAGCTCGATTCGGGCCTCGTCCAGGCGAGCGGTCGATCGCCGATGACCGGTGACCGATGACCGACCGAGCTGTTGCCGGCGTAGCCGTTCCGACCTCCTCGGCGATTTTCAGCAGATCCGGACATAACCTCCTGATTTTGCCTTCTCTGGGGCAGATGCTTGGGCAGGGAGTCTGAACGTCCAACTGCGACGGCGCGCCGCTGGTGGCTGCGCCTCGCCTGCAGCGTCGGATCGTCGCTGGCGATCGGCTGCGTGGCGGCAAAACAGGGATTGGCGGAGGATTCGCGGCGGGGCGGTGCTTGCGTGTACTCGAGCCGCAATCCTGTGCCATAATCAAGACACTTTGCCCAGTACGAACAGCGTGCTCGTTGGAAGACTTCAGATGCACTCGCAAGGCTTGGCCCGCTGCGTGCTCGTGGCCGTCGCGACCTGCGCGCTGCTCGCCGGGACCGGCGCGGTGCGGGCCGGACCAGACATCCGCTCCGCGGTCGCGCTCGTGATCGACCACAACGGCAACCGCCTGGTCAGCCGCAACAGTACCGAGGTCCGGCCCATCGCCTCCGTCACCAAGCTCATGACGGCCATGGTGGTGCTGGATGCCGACGTGCCCCTGGACGACCCCATCACCATCACCGAGCAGGACCGCGACCGGATGCGCTGGAGCCGCTCCCGACTCTATATCGATGAGGCGACCATGTCTCGACGCGACATGTTGCGTGTCGCGCTGATGTCGTCGGACAATCGGGCCGCGCATGCGCTCGGCCGCACCACCTTCGCCGGCGGCACGCCGGACTTCGTTGCGGCCATGAACGCCAAGGCCGCCACGCTCGGCATGCAGGACAGCCAGTTCGCCGACGCCTCGGGTCTGGACGCCCGCAACCTGTCCACGGCCGAGGACCTGGTGCGCATGATCAACGCCGCCGCGCGGTATCCGTTCATCCGCGAGGTGACCTCCAGCGGCGAGTACACCGCCCACCCATACGTCGAGACCAAGCGTGGGCCGCTTCAGTACCGTAACACCAATCCCCTGACGCGCGACGGCCGCTGGCAGGTGGAGCTGAGCAAGACCGGCTACATCCACGAGGCAGGTCGGTGCCTGGTGATGCAGGCGGTCGTCGCGGAGCGACGCCTCTACATCGTCCTGCTCAACGCTCAGGGCAAGCTGACGCCGATGGCGGACGCCAATCGGCTGCGGGATTGGCTCAGGAGCCGCGACCCGACCCCCACCGCAAGCCTCGCGAGCCGGAGCGACTGACGCGCCACCTGCGCCCTCGGTCGCTCCCACGCTTGCGGGGATCGCGCTCGGTTGCCTGCACCTCAGGCGATTTCTGTCAACAAACATACCGCCTGGCTTGTCTTTTCGCCCGCCTTCTGCGTCGCCGC
>JANQFI010000361.1 GCA_028277905.1 Chromatiaceae bacterium
AGCCACTGGCGCTCTTCGCTCAGTCGCCTCACACGGGCTCGTCCAACAAACGGTTCAGATCGCGGCTCGTTCCTCGCGCGATCTAACCTTATTCGTTAGACGCCCTCACGATTTGCGTAAAAGATTCAAATTGTGAATACCATTCTATTTGTTACATTGTAGTATGAATGAGTACTTTTTCTTGTCGGTATTAGCTGCGAAATGTGTAACGCGGCAAGAGTTATCCGGAAAGAAAACGTAGTCGCCAACAGGGGGCTGAGATCGGACTGTACCTGATCCACTGGAAATTGTTACACGCGGGACTGCCCCATCATAACGAGATCCTGTTACAGCAACGAACGCGCGGCCATTATTAAGTGAGACGCTTTGACCTACAGTAAGTGCAAATTGCTGGCCGTCTTTAATATCAACCAAAGAGTCTGGAACAAGAATTTTTTCGCTCTCTTGGGCTCTTGGTATCTTTTCCGCTTCCCGAAAGTTGTATACAAGCTTGACGGATTCGATGACGCAGCTATTGAAAATTCTCAAGGCTTCAAGCTTCATTTTTTCATCTTCAAACTCTTCCAGTAACTCTTTTGCCCCTCCTGTTTCCAATGAAATTTCCCCGTTTGCCTCAAACTGCCTGGACAAGTAGCGTTGTATGCCGGCCTCTAACTCTCCCTTTGAAGACAGCGAAAATCCCGATGAACACGTAGATACAATTGCCTTAATTTCCTCGGGAAGGCTCCTCTCACCAGCAAGTGAAGTTCCGAAAAAATAAAGAAAAAACACACGATGCGAAGTTGCGTTTGAAATAGATGGAGATGCATTTTGTTCTGCATATTTGATCGTTTTCGGGGTCGCTTCGTTAGCATTGAAGCACGTACAAGAAAAGATGACGCTCTCGTTTGGAATACCTCTTTACTTCAATTCTGCATTTGCTACGCCTTTCAGAAATGATTCTATCGCCCTAGCTGCTTCAGTGATACTAGAGTCGTGAACGGATAGGAAATCCAAGCCTCCCTGAGGGTCTAGCCCGGCGCTGAGGCAGGACGGTAGCGGAGCTCTGGATGTGAGGTCAAGGCGAAGGGTACCTGGGCGCGGAAGACTGGCAGACCGTCTACAGCGCCGACCAGGGCCGGCTGGACGCCACCAAGACCGCCCCGACCGCGGCACCGCCCTGCCCGGATCAGGTGCGGCTGCAATTGGAGACGCCGCTGCGCATCAAGCACCATGGCCGCTTCGTCGGTCCCCGCCATCTGACCGCCGCCGACCTGCTCGGCCATCTGATCCAGCGCCTGCGGCTGCTCTCGGCACTGTACGGTCCCGGAGCGACCGGCCCAGCGCTCGCTCCGCACTTCCCCCCTGGCGCCGCCGACCCGCCCGGGCCACTTCCCGAGCCCGCGCCCAGTCCAACTGACGATCCAATGCCCGCCGGCAACACAGGGTCCAATACCACCTTCGGCTTCGACCGGTTGTATGACGCCACCCGCCGCGTCGAGCTGACCGAAGGCGCCCTGCGCTGGCAGGACTGGACCCGCTGGTCCTCCCGCCAACAGACCCGGATGCAGCTGGGCGGTCTGCTCGGGCGCCTGACGCTCACCGGCGACGGCCTCCCGGATCTCTGGCCACTGCTGTGGCTCGGCCAGCATACCCACATCGGCAAGGGCACCAGCTTCGGTCTCGGCCGCTATCGCCTGCTGCCCGAGGGCTGATCCGGCATCATGCCCAGCGCCGTGCAGCAGCCGGTATGGCGGCTGCACATTGCTTCACCCCGGCCGATCCGGCCACCGCCCGGCACCCTCGCCGAGGGGCATCACCCCGAGCGGGAATCCAGGGCTCACGCCGGGGAGCCTCTGCAAGGGAGGGACGCAAGGTGCCCCGCACCACCCAACGGCAAGGGCTTCGCAGTGCGGCCCTCGGCATTTTCCTACAGAAATTACGCAAAGATCCCATCGCCGGGCAGGCCTGCGCCGACCAAGCTATAGGGATGACGCATCCCGTGCAGCCGAGGCTTGGGCATCGGCAACCTTGCCGATGCTGACCTGCACCCGGCGCCGGCGGTAGGCTTGGTGGCAGTCCAAGGGCAGCAGCGGCGCGAGCTGATCGCCCAGCTGCGGGCCAAGGCCGGATGCCCCCCGCGTCGCGGCCGGCACACCGATGCGCCGCCGTCCGGTCGCGCGCAGTCCACCAGGCAGGCCGCACCGGTCCCATTCGACGCCGTGGAGGACCTTTCCTCGGCGCAACGGCAGCGATCCCTCGGCCCCTGTCGACACCTGGAGCAACATCATGTCCAAGACCATCCTCCTCTGCACCGTCGGCGGCTCCCACCAGCCGATCCTCACCGCCATCCGCGAGCTGGCGCCAGCCCATGTGGTGTTCTACTGCACCGGCAAGGACCCGGCCACCGGCCGGCCGGGCTCCATCACCACCATCACCGGCAGGGGCACGCCGGTGGAGGTCCGCCGCGGGGGCGAGGTGATCGAGCATCTGCCCAACGTCCCCACCCAGGCCGGACTGGCCCCCGATGCCTTCGAGGCCATCGAGGTCCCGGCCGACGATCTGGACGAGGCCATCGCCATCATGCAGGCCAACATCAACGCCTTGTTGCCCCGCTTTCCGGACGCCGAGTGCATCGCCGACTACACCGGCGGCACCAAGACAATGACCGCAGCCCTGGTCATGGCCGCCCTCGACAACGACGCCATCGCCCTGCAGCTGGTCACCGGCTCCCGCGCCGATCTGGTCAAGGTCCATGACGGCAGCCAGGCCGGGCTTGCGGTCAGCGCCGAGGGCATCCGCATCCGCCGGGCCATGGCCCCCTACCTCGCGGCCTGGGAGCGCTACGCCTACGGCGAGGCCGCCGAGGGGCTGGCGCGGCTGCGGCTGCCGCGGGATGCCGCGTTGCGGGCCGACCTCCAGCTCGCCCGGGGCGTCAGCGCCGCCTTCGACGCCTGGGACCGCTTCGACCATGGCGCGGCCCTGACCGGCCTTGAGGTCTACCGCGCCCGCCTCGGCGTCGAGGCCGGCAAGACCATGGGGCCCCTGTTCTCGGCGCTGAAGCCGCTCTGCGCAGGGCCCGATGACATCCGCCGCACGCCGGCGCGGCTCTGGGACCTCTGGCTCAACGCCCAGCGCCGGGCCCATCAGCAACGCTTCGATGACGCCGTCGCCCGCGGCTACCGCTTATTGGAATGGGCCGCCCAATGGCTGCTGGGCGGTGTCGGCATCGATACCGGGGCGCTCGCGGACGACCAGATCCCCACGCCCCTGGCCATCCCCAGCAATCCCGACGGCAAGCGCCAGGTCGGCCTGCGCATGGCCTGGGAGTTGGCGGCCCATCACCTGGGTGGCGAGGTGCGCGAATTCGTCGACGCGGAGCGCCTGCACATGCTCGATCAACTGCGCAAGCGCAACGGCTCGATCCTGGCCCATGGCGACCGACCCGTCCGCCGCGCCGATTGGGAGGCCTTCGCCCAGTGGCTCCAGGCGGCGCTGATCCCGCTGCTGTCGACCCGCGCCGCGGCCGTCGGCCTCAAGCATCCGGCCCCGCAGCTACCGCAGCAAGGGGGCGCTTTCGCGCCTCCACCAGCTAGGCATGGGTGACGCCGAAGCGGGCGTAGACTGTGGGATGCGTACCTGAAGGCCCGCATCGGCAAGATGGGCAAGGTGGCAAGATGGGTGTCCTTCTGGCCTGCAAGATGGGTGTCCTCTTGGCCCTCTTGGCCCGTGTCCTCTTGGCCCTTGGCCGAGATGCTCTTGGCCCCGCACTTGGCCCAGAGCGCGCGGAGCACGGAACCTTGGCCCCAGAGCCGCGTTTGGCCATGCGCCGCCGCTGCCGAGCAACTCGCGGAGGCTTCTGCTCAAGCATGTGGTGTAACCTCGCTGCGATTGCAGATTCTCATATGATCATGCTAGCCTCAGCCCGCCTCCCGCCTCCCGCCTCCCGCCTCCCGCCTCCCGCCTCCCGCCTCCCGCCTCAAAAGTTCCTGCCTGGGGCATGGCCAACGGCGATGCGGACGGAGCGAGCCGTAGTCCGAGCGTGAGGCAGCGAGGCCCTTCAGCAACCGTTTCACAACGACCAAGGGGACAAGAACATGCGGTCATCCCTACTCAAGCGAATCGGCCTGGCGGCCGGCCTGCTCGTGCTCACCGGCGGCACCCGGGCCACGCTGGTGGCCTACCAGGCCAACGGCGTCGATCTGGTCTACGACAACGACTACACCCCGGTCGGCGCGAGCAGCCCCGGTCTGACCTGGACCGCGAACGCCAACCTGCCGGCAACCGAGACCTTCGGCGTGACCGGCATCGGCGCCGACGGTGGCATGACCTGGGACAAGGCGTTGGAGTGGATCGCGGCCATGAATACGGCCAACTACGCCGGTGCCAACGACTGGAGGCTGTGGTCACCGTTCAACAGCGACGGCAGCGGCCCCTGCTCGGGCTTCGACTGCGACGACAGCGAGCTGGGCCACCTGTTCTACGTCGAGGGCGGGCTGAGCGCGGGCGATGCGATCAACGACAGCGCCGCGCTGAAGGACGTGTTCACCAACATGCAGCATGAGGCTTACTGGTCCGGTACGGAGCGCTCGCCGTCCAACGTGTGGATCTTCGACGGCTTCAGGGGCGAGCAGCTCACCGGCGATGCTCTCAACACGGATCACGTTTGGGCGGTTCGCCCCGGACAAGTCGCCGCCGCCCCGCTGCCTGGCACGGCGTTGCTGATGGCGTTGGGCTTTGGGGCCATGACGGTCTTGCGTCGAGCACGGCGGCGACTTCGGTGATTGGGTCCTTCGGGTGATTTGGTCCTTATCAGGGGGGTCAGGGGGGGTGCTTCCCCCCTGCTCGCGCGCGCAGCGCACGAGAACTTTCTGTGCATGTCATGGGTGACAAGGATGCGGCCCCAGGTGGCCGAGCTCGCCAAGACCTGCGGATCGGTTGGGCTTGATAGGCTGGCCTCGGTCGCCGATCGGAAGTCGAGGCTCGGGAAGCGGCGTGTCGCCGCAAGCACGGCTTGGCCAGCGTGCGATTGAAGGAGGCGATGCAATCGTTGATGCGCGTCTCCAGCGCCTCGACGGAGGCGCAGTTGCCTCGGCGCAGGACTTTGCGGGCCAGGATGGAGAACCACCTCTCGATCCGGTTGAGCCGGGAGGCATGCTTGGGCGTGAAGTGGAAGACGATGCGGTGGCTCGGGTCGCTGAGAAGCGCGGTGCGCGTTTTCATCGATTCGAGTATGCCGCTGCGGCCTTTGACACCGAGGTCGCCGGTGAAGCCGATGGCCTCGGCGATGAGGCGCACGACCGCCTCGGAGCAAAGGTCGGCGGCGTGCCGGAGCGCGGCTCGTCGGCGAGTCGCTGCGCCGGCTCCCGCTCCGCACGCTCGCGCCAGCGTCGGCGCCGGCGCTGCACCAGCGAGCGGCCGACCCGCAGTCTCGCTGACGTTCGTGCCGGCGTCGGCCTTGAGAATGATCGACGCTCGGATGGCCAGTTGCTGCGGCGTCTTGTGCTGACGCACCAGTGCCTGAAGCTGCGTCCGCTCGCGCTCGGTCAGGACAACGGGGATCGGGGAAAGGAGAGGCACGGCGTAGGCTCGAAAAGGTTAATGCATACGGCATTCTCGAACGTGGGCGGCGCCGATCAGGGCTGTGAAGGGAGCTTGCGCCCGCCATCGTTCAAGGGCGGACTGCGCTGCTGGTGGCGGGCGTTGGGCTGGCCGACGCCCTGAAGGGCCGGATCGACGCCCTCGGCTGGCTCGGCGCGGGATGACTCGGCCGATCATTGCGAGGCGCACTCGGACTTGGATGCGCCGGTTGCGCCGACGCGTGAATGCCGCACTCAGGGAATCAGCAGGTCCGCGAGCTTGAAGATGATCCCGAGCATGGCCATGCCGGCGATGAACCATCGGGTCTGGGCGGTGATCGCCCGCTGCAGATTGACCTCGATCTGCTTCATTTCGGTGCGCCGGGCGCCGTCGAGCTCCACAATCTTCAACTCCAGGGTCCTCAGGCCCTCCTCCAGCCGCGCATCGATCTCCCTCATCTCCTTCAGCAACCGCGCCTCCATCTCCCGCATCTCCTTCTGCAGGCGCACATCAACTTCCTTGATCCGCGCATCGACTTCTTTGATCCGTGCCTCGACCTCTTTGATCCGCGCTTCAACCTCTTTGATCTGCGCCTCGACCTGCTTGATCTGCCGATCGGCCTGCACAATCCGCGCCTCGACCTCCTTGACCTACGGATAGGAAATCCAAGCCTCCCTGAGGGTCTAGCCCGGCGCTGAGGCAGGACGGTAGCGGAGCTCTGGATGTGAGGTCAAGGACCGGAAACATGGCGGAGCGACCTCGCGCGACGCTCGTGGCAGGCCGAAGCGGCGTGCTGGAGGGGGCTCGGGGTCATGCCGGACGGCAGCAAGACGCAGGCGCTTGGCACCGCTTCCCGCAGGAGACGGCGGCTACCAGGAGACGCGCTGATCGAACTCGAAGTCGGGCTCGGGCTGCTGGAGGAGGTCCCAGTCCGGCATCGGCTCGGGTGCCTCGTCCCAGGCGGGCGGTCCGCGGGCGGGCGAGATCGGGGGTGGACGCGGCGGCTCACCGATGTGGGTAAGAATCTGCTCGACGGGCGCGGCCTCGGTGATGAAGGCGATGATGCGCATGTCCGCGCCGCAGTTGGACGGAGCCGCTTCGCGGAGAAAGGCCCCGGCATGCGTTCGAATTTAAAATGTAACCTCACCGCCTCGCGAACGAGGGGCTATTCCGCCAAGAATCATGAGGTTACCTGGCAATGACAGCATCATCGGAGCTGACTTTCAAGCGCAATTACGAAACCCATCTCAAACACCTGCGGCGCAAGGGACTGCGACCGAAGACGATCGAGGCTTACGCCCGGGCGATCCGACGCATCGGTCAGTATTTCGCGTACCAGATCGAGGATCTGTCCGAGCAGCAGCTCACCGACGATTTCACCGACTTGCGCGACAGCCATTCCTGGAGCGCGGTCAAGCTCGACCTGTACGGGCTGCAGTTCTTCTATGCGCATGTGCTGCACAAGCCGTGGGTGAACGTCGATTTGATCAAGCCGCCGAAGGCCCAACGCCTGCCCGATATCCTCACCGTTGAAGAGGCCAAGGGCGTGTTCGCGGCCACGCACACGCTGAGCTACCGGGTCTTCTACTTCACTGCCTACAGCCTCGGCCTGCGCCTCGGTGAAGGTCTGCGCCTGCAGGTAGGCGATATCGCCGCAGCCCGCCAGCGCGTGCATATCCGCGATTCGAAGGGCAACAAGGACCGCCTCGTCCCACTGCCGCAGGTAACGCTGGCTGTGCTGCGCCGCTTCTGGCAGGTGCATCGCAATCCGGTGCTGCTTTTCCCTAATCGTCATGGTGGCCTGAAGGGGGCTGCGCGGGCCACCACACCCCTGGATCGCGGCGGGGTGCAAACCACGCTGCATAAGGTGGTTGCGGCCTGTGGGATAAAAAAGATCACGCCACACAGTCTACGCCACTATTCCGAGTCCCGGACTATGTCCGGGTAATTGGATTTTTCCTGCATTTACTGACACCTGACCGACGTCTACTCGGCATAGTCTTGACTCCGATC
>JANQFI010000374.1 GCA_028277905.1 Chromatiaceae bacterium
GCTCTGTGCCCGCTGCCGCGACGCAGCAGGCGGGCGAAAAGACAAGCCAGCCGGTATGTTTGTTGACAGAAATCGCCTGAGCACTTGGTCCAAACCCGCATGCTTGATGTCTACTGCGAGCGCGCCGGCGCCGCCGGCTTCTGGGCCGAGCCGCTCAATGCGCTGACCAACCTGGCGTTCATCGTTGCCGCGGCGGTGGTCGGGCTGCGGCTGGCGCGGGCGTCGGGGCTTGACTGGCGCAATGGCTGGGACCTCTGGCTGCTGACGCTGCTGCTGGCGGCCATCGGCGTGGGCAGCGGGCTTTGGCACAGCTTCGCGACGCGCTGGGGACTGCTCGCGGACGTCCTGTCCATCACCCTGTTCATCAACCTCTATCTGCTGAGCTTCGGCTGGCGGGTGCTTGGCCTGCGTTGGGTCGGATTGCCGCTGCTCTGGCTCGGTTACCAGGTGGCGAGCTTCGGGCTCCTGACGGTCGTCTCCCCGGATGCACTGAACGGCTCGGTGGGCTATCTCCCGGCGCTGGCCTTCCTGCTCGGCTTCGCCTGGTGGCTGCGGCGCACGCAGCATCCGCTATGGCGCGCCGTCGCCGTGGCGGCAATGCTGTTCGCGGTCTCTCTCAGTTTCCGGACACTGGATATGGCGCTCTGCGCCGCTCTGCCCCTGGGCACTCACTTCATGTGGCACCTGTTGAACGCAGCGCTCTTGTTCGTACTGGTCAACGCCCTGGTCGATGCCCTGCGGAGGCAAGGCACCAGGGCCGTGTCTACGACTTGACTAGGGGGGCCGGTCGGCACCTGCGATCCGGCCATTGCTTGATTGCAATGCGCACTTCGCATCCTCGCCCCTTCTCATCGCCCATGCGCCTTGGGCGTCTCGATCCGCCGCCACAGCCGCCCATCGGTCTTGGTGAGATCACCGGCCGCCGGTGGGCCCCAGGTGCCGGCGGCGTAGTTGGGGAAGTCGCGCGGCGGTAGTGCCGCCCAGACGTCGAGCACGGACTGGACGATCTCCCAGCCCTTCTCGACGGTATCGGCGTGCTTGTATAGCGTCGCGTCGCCTTTCATGCAGTCGTAGATGAGGGTCTCGTAGCCGGTGGCAGGCTTGTTGCCGAAGTAGTCCTCGTAGCAGAAGTCCATGTTGACCGTGCCGATACGCATCGTCGGTCCCGGGACCTTGGCACCGAAGCTCATTTGGATGCCTTCATTCGGCTGGATGCGGGCGACGAGCATGTCGGGCTCCAAGTCGTCCACCTCGGTGTCCTGGAACATGATGGTGGGCGCCTTCTTGAACTGGATGGCGACCTCGGTGTACTGCGCCGTGAGCCGTTTGCCGGTGCGCAGATAAAAGGGCACGCCGGCCCAGCGCCAATTGTCCATGCCGAGCTTGAGTGCGGCGAAGGTCTCGGTGTGTGAATGGGGGTCGACACCAGGTGACGAGCGATAGGCCTGCACCTGTTCGCCATCGGGCATGTTGCCGGCGCCGTATTGGCCGCGTACGGCGTGGGTCAGCACCTGTTCCGGGGTCAGCGGCGTCACGGCGTCGAGCACCTTATTGACCTCGTCGCGCAGCGCCGTCGCGTCGAAGGAATTCGGCGGCTCCATGGCGAGGAACCCGAGCAGCACCAGGAGATGATTCGGGATCATGTCGCGCAGGGCGCCTGCCTCCTCGTAATAGGCGCCGCGGTGCTCCACGCCGACCGATTCGGCGACGGTGATCTGTACATGGTCGATATGGTTGCGGTTCCATAAGGGCTCGATGAAGCCGTTGGCGAAGCGGAACACCATGATGTTCTGCACGGTTTCCTTACCCAGGTAGTGGTCGATGCGGTAGATCTGCTCCTCCTCGAGGTTCTTGTGCAGGTGGTTGTTCAGCGCGATGGCGGAGTCCAGGTCGCGGCCGAAGGGCTTCTCGATGATGACCCGGCGCCAGTCTTCGTCGGTCTCGTGCAGCAGGCCGACATCGCCGAGGTAGTCCGCCACCTGCGAGAACAGGCTCGGCGGGATGGCCATGTAGAAGAGGTAGTTGCCGTCGGTGGCACGCTCGGCATCGATGCGGCTCAGGCGCTCGCAGAGCCGGTCGTAATCGCCGCCGTTCAGCATGTCGATCTGCATGTATTGGAGCCGCTCGCAGAGCCGGCCCCAGACGCCGTCGTCGAAGGCCTCACCCACATGATCTTTGATCTGCTCGCCCATCAGGTCGCGGAAGGCGTCGTCGTCCATGTCGAGCCGATCGAGGCCGAGCATCACGAAGCTGTCCGGCAGCAGCCTTGCGTTGCACAGGTGATAGAGCGCCGGAACCAGCTTGCGCTTCGTGAGGTCGCCGCCGGCGCCGAAGATGATCATGGCATTGGGCGGTGCCGGCGGGGCTTCGGTAAAGTCGGTCTGCATTAGGGACATGGTGCGTTTCCTCGCTGCGCCTGCACGGATTCGCGCAAGGCAATCTGCAATTGGGCAATGGCGTCGGCGAGCTGGGCGGGCGCTCGCGGAGACCGCAGCGCCGGGCACCGCATCGGTGCCGCAGGTCTCGCGCAAGGACGCGACGACGCGACGCAAGGACGACGCCCATTGCGGCCTTGCGCGGTCCTCCGCATTGGCAATGAGGGCTGGTTAGGACCCCGGCTTCTCGTGATGCCCGCCGAACTGGTAGCGCATGGCCGACAGGATCTTGTTCGCGAAGTCGGCCTCGCCGCGGGAGCTGAACCGCTCGTACAGCGCCGTGGTGAGCAGCGGCGCCGGCGCGCCGGTCTCGATTGCCGCCTGACAGGTCCAGCGGCCTTCGCCGGAGTCGGACACGTGCCCGCTGAGCTCGCGCAGGTCTTGATCCTGGTGCAGCGCGATGGCCGTCAGGTCGAGGAGCCAGGAGGCGACAACGCTGCCGCGGCGCCAGACCTCGGCGACATCGGCGAGGTCGAAGTCGTACTGATAGTGCTCCGGGTTGGACAGCGGCGCGGTCTCGGCGTCGATGACCTGGGACTCGCGGCCGATACCGGCGTGCTTGAGGATGTTGAGGCCCTCGGCGTAGGCTGCCATCAGCGCGTACTCGATGCCGTTGTGCACCATCTTGACGAAGTGTCCGGCTCCGCTCGGGCCGCAGTGCAGGTAGCCCTGCTCGGCGGGCGACGGCTCGCCGGCGCGACCAGGGGTGCGCTCGATGTCGCCCATCCCGGGTGCCAGGGCCCTGAAGATGGGATCCAGGCGTTGGACCGCGTCGGTGTCGCCGCCGATCATCAGGCAGTAGCCGCGCTCGCGGCCCCAGACGCCGCCGGACGTGCCGCAGTCCAGGAAGTGGATCCCGGCGTCGCGCAGCGAGCCCTGGTGGCGGATGTCTTCCTGGTAGTTGGAGTTGCCGCCGTCGATAATGGTGTCGTCGGGCGCGAGATGCGGTCGCAGGTCGTCGATGACCTTATCGACGACAGCCGCCGGCACCATGATCCACACCGAGCGCGGCGGTGTGAGCTTGGCGCAAAGGTCTGCGACGCTGCCGGCGCCAGTGGCACCTGCCTTCACCAGCGCCTCGACCGCGTCAGGGCTCATGTCGAATACAACGCAGTCGTGCCCGGCGGCCATGAGCCGCTGGACCATATTGGCGCCCATGCGCCCGAGGCCGATCATGCCGAGTTGCATCTGTCTGCTCCTGGTTGGGTCGGGTGGTCTTGGATGGACTGGGTCGGGGTGGAGGCGGGGTGGAGACTAAGGTGATTTCTGTCCACAAACATACCGCCTGGCTTGTCTGCTCGCCCGCCTGCTTTGTCGCGGCAACGCGCACATAGTAACGACTATGCACGCGCTGCCGCTTCGCGAAGGCGGACGAGAATCCTGCGCCATTCGGTATGTTTGTTTCCGGCAATCG
>JANQFI010000375.1 GCA_028277905.1 Chromatiaceae bacterium
CAGCGCGTGCATAGTCGTTCTATGTGCGCGTTGCCGCGACAAAGAAGGCGGGCGAGAAGACAAGCCAGGCGGTATGTTTGTTGACAGAAATCGCCTTAGGCCCCGAGCCACTTGCCTGCTCGCTACGCCGTACTCGATACCTGACCGAGCCCATTCGCCCCTCTCTGCCAGACTCGCCGCTAGGCCTCGCGCCCGATTCTTTCAACCGGCCGTAAAGGTCCCGTCGGGACCGGCATCGGGATCCTAGTCGATTTCGATCCCGATACCGGTACCGATTTCGAGATCGATCTCGATCTCGATCCGGATACCCTGCCGTTTTGGCATTTCGGCGCACGCCCACCAGCGCGCGGCGCAGATCGGACCTTCAACGCTCGAACACGGCCATGGATTCCAGATGCGCCGTATGCGGAAACATGTCCATGGCGCCGGCGGCATCCAGCCGGAAGCCCAGCGCGTGCACCAGGTGCTCGGCGTCGCGCGCCAGGGTCGCCGGGTAGCAGGAGACATAGAGGATGCGCCGCACGCCGCTTGCGGCAAGCGTGTCCAGCACCTCGCGCGCGCCGCTGCGAGGTGGATCCAGCAGGGCCTTGTCGAAGCACCGCCGGTGCCAGGGGGCGGCGGCCTGGGGCTCGGCGCAGAGGTCCGCGCTCTGAAATTCGACGTTGCCGATGCCATTGTGCTCGGCGTTGTGCCGCGCCCTGGTGACCAAGCCGGCGTCGCCCTCGACCCCGACAACCAAGCCCGCCCGGCGGGCGATGGGCAGCGTGAAGTTGCCGAGTCCGCAGAAGAGGTCCAACACGCGCTCGCCCGGTTGCGGGTCCAGGAGCGCTATGGCCTGGTCGACCATGAGCCGGTTGAGCCCGAGGTTGACCTGCGTGAAGTCGCAGGGCTCGAAGCGGATCTCGACCGCGTGCGCCGGTAGGCCATAGCTCAGCGATACCGCCTGACCAGGCAGCGGCGCCAGGGTCTCGGTGCCGCCGGGCTGCAGATAGACATGCAGGCCGGTCTCGGCGGCGAAGGTCGAGAGCTTGTCCCGATCTCCGGCGGACGGCGGGTCCAGCACCCGGAGCACCAGCACCGTGGGTCCATCGCCCCGGGCGACCTCGACCTGCGGCACCCGCTCCCGTATGGACAGGGCCTGGATCAGCGCCGCAAGCACCGGCAGCCGCAGGCCGACGTCGGGATACAAGACGTCGCAGCGCGCCAGGTCGGCGACGAAGGACGACCCGCGCTCGCGGAAGCCCACCAGCACCCGGCCCTTCTTCGCCACCCAGCGCACGCCGAGCCGCGCCTTGTGGCGGTAGCCCCAGGGCTCGCCGGCGAGCGGGGGCAGCCAGCGCGCCGGCGCCACCTTGCCGGTGTGCGCGAGGCTCTCCGCCAAGACCTGCTGCTTCAGGTGCAGCTGTGCGGCCGGAGCCATGTGCTGGAGCGCACAGCCACCGCAGATGCCGAAGTGGGTGCAGCGAGGCTCCACCCGTTCGGGGACGGGCCGCAGCACGGCAAGGAGTACGCCCTCATCCTGGCGGCGCGCGCGGCGGGTATAGCGGAACAGCACCCGCTCGCCGGGCAGGGTGCCGGGCACGAAGACGGCCTTGCCGTCGACATGGGTCAGGCCGCGCCCGTCGGGGCTCAAGCCCTCGATGTCCGCCGCGACGGGCTCCACCGGCGGCGGCTTGCGCTTCTTGGTCAATGCGGGCGTCTCGCCGAGGTATCGGGCCGGCGGTGCAGGCCGGCGGTCAGGCGGGATAGACGCCAGTGGACAAGTAGCGGTCGCCGCGGTCGCAGACGATGCTGACGATCACGGCGTCCTCCACCTCTTTGCATAGGCGCAGCGCCGCCGCCATGGCGCCGCCGGAGGAGACGCCAGCGAAGATGCCCTCCCGCGCCGCGAGCGCACGCATAGTCTCCGCCGCCTCCTGCTGGGTCACGTCGATGATGCGGTCCACCCTGGCGGCGTCGTAGATCTTCGGCAGGTAGGCCTCGGGCCAGCGGCGGATGCCGGGAATACTGGAACCCGTCGCCGGCTGCACGCCGACGATCTTCACCGCCGGGTTCTGTGCCTTCAGATAGCGGCTAGTGCCCATGATGGTGCCGGTGGTGCCCATGGCGCTGACGAAGTGGGTCACCCTCCCGCGGGTGTCACGCCAGATCTCGGGGCCGGTGGTCTCCTGGTGGGCCAGCGGGTTGTCCTCGTTGGAGAACTGGTCCAGGCGCTTGCCGACACCCTCGCCCTCCAGCTCCCGGGCGAGGTCGATGGCGCCCTCCATGCTCGCCTCGCGCGGCGTGAGCCGGATCTCGGCACCATAGGCAACCATCGCCTGGCGGCGCTCGACACTCATGTGCTCCGGCATGACGAGCAGCATGTGGTAGCCCTTGATGGCCGCCGCCATTGCCAGGGCTATACCGGTATTGCCACTGGTGGCCTCGATGAGGGTATCGCCCGGCCGGATGTCGCCGCGCGCCTCGGCGTGGCTGATCATGCTGAGCGCGGCCCGGTCCTTGACGGAGCCCGCGGGGTTGTTGCCCTCCAGCTTGCCGAGGACGATGTTGGACGTCTCCCCCGGCAGTCGCTTCAGGCGCACCAGCGGCGTATTGCCGACGAAGTCCTCGATGCCCGGATAGTCCATCTGCGCTTTGCCTTTGCGGGTGGATGGCTCGATGCCCGCATTGTGCACTAGCGCACCGATGGGCAAAAGCGATCGGCCGCCACGGGGAGTGTACAGAGGTGGCACTCAGGGATTAGGGGTTAGCGTCGCCCCAGGTTCATGGGTCGCTAGCGCACGCCGGCAGCAGTCGTGGACCCATCGTCGGCGCTGGGGATCTCAGTCAATCCTTCCCCATCGATTACGATTGCGACAGCTACCGACGACTACAACGGCATCGGCCAGGACAGCGACTGGAAGCGGTCTCGGGATCTCTGTCGTACTGCACTAGTGGGGATGCATGCAATTGGGGGGATGCAATGGACCCGATGGACGACGACAACGCGCCGGTCTGGGACGAGGACGCCGCGCTGGCCAGCGTCTCCGGCAACCGGGCACTGGCGCTGAGTCTTTTCAAAGATCTGTGTGCGACCCTGCCGCAGGAGCTCCGGATCCTGCGCGAGCAGCGGGCCGCCGGCGATCTGCCGGGCACCGCGGAGCGAGCACACTACATCAGTGGCGGCGCCGCCTACTGTGGCGTCCATGCGCTGCGCAGTCGGCTCAAGCTGCTGGAGTCGCACGCCCGTGCCGGTAATGACACCGGCACGGGCGCCGCGCTCAGCGCGGTGGCCGCGGAGGTCGAGCGGTTGCTCGCCTTTGCGAAATCCCTCAGCTGAGAGCGTGCGCAGCAACCCAGGCTCGACAGAGCTCGCCTGAGTGGCTAAGCGCAGCGCATCCGTCGCTGGTACCGGCACTGCGCCTGGGTCGCGACGCCAATGCGATTGGGCGAGTATTCCGGTCCCTCGCAGAAGCCGGCGCCCATCGAGCAGGCGGAAATGGATCGGGCGCCACCAAGCACGCCCTCACCCCACCCGGCGCAGCACCAGCAGGGCTGCGCCGACGAACAGGAACGGCGGTGCCAGCGCCGCCAGCGCCGGATTCAAGCCAAAGAGCAGCGACAGGAAGGTGAAGCTACGGCTCACTAGGTAGAAGGCGATGCCGATGACGATGCCGGCGAAGACCTTGATGCCGGTGCCCGTGGTGCGCGCGGAGCCCAAGAGCACCGGGATGGCGACGAAGATCATCGCCAGGATCAGGAGCGGCTGCACCAGCTTCCCCCAGAGGGCCACCTCGTAACGGCCGGCGTCCTGACCACTGCGCCCCAGATAGCGGATATAGCGATACAGCCCCCAGACCGACAACGCCTGCGGCTCCACCACGATCACCTTGAGGAGCGACGGCCGCAGCAGCGACGACCAGCCGGCCTCATCCATGCGCTCCACGGTCACGCCCTGGTCGGTGATCAGGCTGCGCTCGATGTCCTGGAGCACCCAGCCGCCGTCCCGGTAGACGGCGCTCCGCGCGTGGGTTGCCGCAAGCAGCGCGGTACCCCGCACGCGGTAGATGTAGATGTCCCGCAGCACGGCGCCGGGCTTGAGCTCGCGGATGTTGACGAAGGTGTCGCCGTCGCGCGCCCACAGGCCGGCGGCAGTCATGGACATATCGTCGCCACTCTGGGCCAGCTGCCGTAGCGCCAGGGCGCGCTGCTCCGCGGGCGGGGCGATCCCCTCCCCCACCACAATGGCCGCAGCCGCCAGCAGGACACCTCCCAGCATCGCCCCCAGCACAATGCGCGCGATGGACACACCTGCCGCGCGCATGGCCACCAGCTCGGAACTGGACGCCAACTGGCCCAGGCCCACCAGCGCGCCGATCAGGGTGGCGATCGGGAATACCTGGTAGGCATAGCGCGGCAGGCTCAGAGCGACAAACCACAGCGCGTCGAGGAAACCGTACTGCTCGGTACCGATGTCGCTCGCCTCGTCGGCGAGCAGAAAGAACCCGAGCAGCGGCAGCAGCACCGCGAGCGTCACCAGGGTGCCGGCGATGACGGCACGCCCCAGGTAGCGGTCGAGCCGATTCATGCGCGCATGTCCGGCCGCGTGTGGCCATATGGCCGCACCATGGCCGGCCGTACGATGCCCTCATGCGGCCACACCCCGCCTGCGGACTGCTGCCAACCCATCTCGTTCCTGCCACCCTTGCCATTCCGGTAGACTCAGGCACACGCCGGAGTATTCGGCATTTGCCACCGGGCAAGATGCCCGGGCATTCTTGTCGGCCCCGCGGACGGTATCACAGCCCCGTGCCGCATCGGTCCCTAAGGGCACCACGCGCTCGGCAGCACACGCAACGGAGACTCCATGGAGCTCAAGATCGTCGGTGGCGACCTCGCCAATGCCAAGACCCCTTGCCTGATCCTCGGCGTGTTCGACAAGCGCAAGCTGTCCAGGCCGGCCGAGGCGGTGGACAAGGCCAGCGACGGCGCCGTCTCGGCACTGCTCAAGAAGGGCGACCTGGACGGCGGCAAGGGCTGGCTCCTAGCCTACGACCTGCCCGGCCTCGCAGCCGAGCGGGTGCTACTGATCGGTCTCGGCAAGCGCAAGGAGTCCGACCGTGGCAAGCTCACCAAGGCCCTCGGCGTCGCCCTGTCCCGGCTCGCCGAGATACGCGTCGATAAGGCGTTGCTGGCTCCGCCCGAGCGCCTCGACAACTACGTCTCGGTCCGTGCGGCAGCGCTGAAGGCCGCGCAGGCCGCGTATCGCTACGAGGAGACCAAGAAGCCCAAGGACGACGCCTCGTTGCCGCTGGCGGCGCTCGACATCTGGGTGGACAAGCGAGTGCGCGCCGCCGCCGCGCGCGCCCTGGCCCACGCCGGCGCCATCGCCGAAGGCGTCGCCCTGGCGCGTGAGCTGGGCAACCTGCCGGGGAACCGCTGCACCCCGAGCTATCTCGCCGAGCGCTCCGTCACACTCGCCGACGAGCACCCCGGGCTCACCACCGAGGTGCTGGAAGAAGACGCCATGCAGGCGCTCGGCATGGGCGCCCTGCTGTCCGTCAGCCGCGGCAGCCGCCAGCCCGCCAAGCTCATCGTCATGACCTACCGGGGCGGCGACGAGAACGCCAAGCCGGTGGCGCTGGTGGGCAAGGGCCTCACCTTCGACGCCGGCGGCATCTCCATCAAGCCAGCGACCGACATGGACGAGATGAAGTACGACATGGCCGGCGGCGCCAGCGTCTTCGGCGCCATGGTTGCCGCCATGCGCATGGGCCTGCCCATCAATCTGATTGGCGTGGTCCCGGCGTCGGAGAACCTGCCGGACGGCAACGCCAACAAGCCGGGCGACGTGGTGACCAGCCTATCCGGGCAGACCATCGAGATCCTGAACACTGATGCCGAGGGCCGGCTCATCCTGTGCGACGCGCTCACCTACCTGGAGCGCTTCGAGCCCGCCGTAGTGCTGGACATGGCCACGCTCACCGGCGCCTGCATCGTCGCGCTGGGCCGTCATCCGTCCGGACTCTTCACCAGAGACGACAAGCTCGCCGCCGAGATCACCTATGCGGGCGAGGCCGCGGACGACCGCGTCTGGCGCCTCCCGCTGTGGGACGACTACCAGCAGCAGCTCGACAGCAACTTCGCCGACATTGCCAACATCGGCGGTCGCGACGCCGGGGCGGTCACCGCCGCCTGCTTCCTCGCGCGCTTCACCAAGGCCTACCGCTGGGCGCACCTGGACATCGCCGGCACCGCCTGGGTCACCGGTAAGGAGAAAGGAGCAACGGGGCGTCCGGTGCCGCTGCTGAGTGAATTCCTGATCCGCCGCAGCGGCGTCGAGACCGAGAGCTAGCACAATTGCGCCCGACCCCTGCTGCCGACGGGTCGGCCGATGCGCTTGGCTAGTGCGATCGCGATTGCGATCCCATTGAAGCCGTCATTGCCATGTCGGCAGGGTCCGGCCAACTCGGCCCGGACGGCGACATGACGCGCATCGACTTCTATGTGCTCGCCGCCGGCGCCCGCGGCGACCGACTGCTGCTCACCTGCCGCCTCGCCGAGCGCGCCCGCGCCGACGACCAACGGGTGTTGATCCACTGCCCGGACCTGAGCAACGCACGCCATCTGGACCGCCTGCTCTGGACCTACCGCGACCAGAGCTTCCTGCCCCATGGCCTGGTCGGCGAAACCAACCCCACCCTGACCCCCGTGCTCATCAGCCCCAACGGCGAGCCCGCCACCGAGGACCAAGTGCTCATCAACCTGAGCCCCGAAGTGCCCGAGTTCTTCGCCCGCTTCGAGCGCCTCTGCGAGCCGCTGGACCACGACCCTGCGGTCCGGGACGCCGGGCGCAGGCGCTGGAAGTGCTACCGGGACAGGGGCTACGACCTCAAGCACCACGAGGTGCGCTGACGGGACCGCGGGCATCTCCCCGGCAACCGGGACCGGGGGCGTCGCGTCCCTGGTCTGCGGGATTCAAAAAAGGACCAGGTTCAAATTCTGCCAAAGTGCGTGCGTGCCCCGCCGCAGAGGTATCCACATCGACGGCGTGCCGCTGCATATCGTCCAGCGTGGCCACAACCGGGGGGTCTGCTTCTTGGACGACCACGACCGGGGCGCCTTCCTCGACTGGCTGCGAGAGGCGCTGGCGCGCGAGCGCTGTCGCCTGCACGCTAACGTCTCATGCCGTTGATGAGCCGGACACCTTGCCGTGGCCGCATCCGCTCTACCTTGCCCTCGGTGTCGACGACCAGGAGCGTCTCGTTGCGTACCGAGCCCTTTTCCGCGGCGCACCGGGCAACTGGCCTGACAGAGGGGGCCGCTCAGCGACCTGCGACCGGCGTTCAACCAAGACCAGCCCATCGGCAACGACCGTCTCTATCGCGGGATCGACACCATGACCGGACAGCGCCGGGAACTGCGCGACCTTAGACAGGCCGCGGAAGCGGGATCGGGCGGCATCATCCAGCGACGCGAGCCCAGGCGAGTTGCCGCTCTGAGCTAAGGTGATTTCTGTCAACAAACATACCGCCTGTCTTGTCTTCTCGCCCGCCTTCTTTGTCGCGGCAACACGCACATAGAACGACTATGCACGCGCTGCCGCTTCGCGAAGGCGGACGAGAATCCTGCGCCATTCGGTATGTTTGTTTCCGGCAATCGCCTAATTGAACCTGGCTCCTTTTCCCCCCTTTTCCCCCTGAATCCTGAACCGCTCCATCCCCAACACAAGTCGTACGACGAGGTGCTGGAGCTGGAGCTGGAGCTGGAGGAGATGGTGATGCGCAAGGGCCGCATCGCCGAGCACGCCGGGTACGAGCACCAGCAGGCGCCGAAGGCGCAGGAGCTGAGCGAGCGGATCGAGTTTTTTGATTTCAAAGCTTCGGGACGCAAGCGTGACCCGGCGCCAGTGATGGCCGCAGAGCGTGATCACGCCGCGGTCGCAGGTTTCGGTATCGATGGGCAGGCTTCGCTTTGCCCATCCTAAGGCGATTTCTGTCAACAAACAGACCGCCTGGCTTGTCTTTTCGCCCGCCTTCTGCGTCGCGGCAGCGGGCACAGAGCTCGAC
>JANQFI010000385.1 GCA_028277905.1 Chromatiaceae bacterium
AAGGAGCGGCAGCGGGCGCATAGTCGAGCTCTGTGCCTGCTGCCGCGACGCAGAAGGCGGGCGAAAAGACAAGCCAGGCGGTCTGTTTGTTGACAGAAATCGCCTTATCCGGGTAGGCGAGCAGTGAAACTATAGTAGGGGACCCGCAACAGCGGCAGGTAAGGGACTGGGGCGACGCATTCCGCGAGCTGGTGCTCGGGCAGCCGCTCGCGCAACACGCGGAGGTGGTCCGGGCATGGCCGCACGCCGTCGTGGGCGAACCAGCGCGGCCAGAAGAATCGGGTAAAGGCGCCGTGCCGTTTGAGGCCGGCCGGCGGCTCGGCGGCGGACACGTAGAAGTCCACTACACCGAGCACGCCACCCGCCTTGAGCATGGCGAGTGCGTTGTCGAGCGCGGCACGCCAGTCCGGGATCATGGTCAACGCATACGAGAAGTATACGGCGTCGGCCGGCGCGCCCGGCCGCCAGGTGCAGGCATCGGCCGTGGTGACATGCACTTGGCGCCGATCCGCGAAGCGCCGCCGGGCCTCGTCCAGGAGCGGCGCGCAGAGGTCCACCAGGTCCACGCGCCCAAGGGCGTCCAGTTGCTCGCCGAAGAAGAGGAGGCTTCGGCCGGTCCCGCCGCCCAATTCCACGACATGGGCACCGGCCAGGCCGCCGCGCACCTCCAGCAGGGTGTCCATCACGCCCTGGATCATTGCCGCACGACCCTGCAGCAGCCGCTCGCGGAAGGCGTCGTATTGGCTCGCCTGCGGGCCATAGAAGGCGTCCAGGCGCTCGGCATGGGAGCCTGAGCGCGGCTGGCCGCGCAGCATGGACAGAAGCACCCGGGCGTCACCGGCGAGGGACATCGGAGAGATCGGCCGGAGAGATCGGCTAGAACAGGCTCAGGCCAGCACGTCGGCAACGTGGAAGCCGGCGTAGGTGTGCACGCGGTCCTGCCGCTGCAGCGCCGCCGCGAGCTCCGAGTGGAACCTGAGGCGATCATGGAGGAGTCTGCGCTCGGGGCCGATTTCCAGGCGCTCCAGATAGGTGGGCGCGGCGTGTGCGCTGCGGAAGATGATGCGCGCGTCGCCCCGGGCGCGCTTGAGGATCAGCGCCCATTCCTCCGCCAGCGCGTCCGGGTGGTAGGAGCTCATCCAGTCCATGTGGTCCAAGAGCACGTACTTGGAGTAGCGCCGGTCGCTCTCCGCCAGCAGCTCCGCCACGGTGCAGGTGTGCAGCGAGATGCGATCCACCAGCCCGCCCTTGAGCGCGGAGAAGTTGTCGGGCTGCAGATACTCTGGACAGCAGTGCTCGGTGTAGCGGCCGCGGATATAGACCATCCAGAAGTAATTGGTCCACACGGGCAGCTGGCGGAAGACGTAATCGACCGACTCGCGGATGAAGCCGGCGACGCCGCGCTCGTGCTGTTGCTGGACCTCTTTGCGCTGTGGGTGGGGCACACCGAGCATGCTCATGGTGAGCTGCCGCGACAGGGTCCAGTTGACTCCGGGCGTCCAGATCAGAGGCTCGACGCGGTTGTCGTAGATGTGGCGCTGATCGTCCAGCGAGCGGGTCTCGAACAGCTCGTCGATGCTGGCGGCGAGCCGCGGGCGGAAGCGCAGATAGCGGTGGAAGGTCTTGGCGACGATGCCGGAGAGGCCGTGGAAGTAGAAGCTGCCGCTGGGGTTGCCGAACCAGCGCACGCGCCTGTCCCAGAAGGCGCGCGCGAAGGGCGAGAGATCAGGGCGCAGGGTGCCGCGGTAGAGCTGCTCGAAGCGCGGGTGATAACCGCGACCGAAGGCGGCGAAGAAGTCCTCGAAATCCAGCTGCCGGATACCGGCAAGCTTCAGTTCCAAGAGCGCGTTCTGCCGGGGGTTGGCGTCCACGGCGTGGATCTGCTCCGGCTCCAGCAGCACATAGTCCAGCACATTGCACCCGGCGCTTGTAATGACCAGCATGCGATCGCCGGCACCGATATGCAGCACCTGCCGGTCCACCGCCGGGTCTTCCCAGCAGGTGTTGTAGACCAGCGCGCGGGAGTAGATGGCGTCGAAGACCTTTTGGTCGAGCTTGTCCGCCAGGGTGGCCTTCGTTCGTGCTGCCATGTTCCGTGCGTCTCGCGGTTTAGGAAGATCGATCTAGCTTACCCGACGACGATGACGGTCATAGGGCGACTTCCCGTCCAATGGCCGCCAGTCGGGCAATAGGGCGCCCTGCTGCCATCTGGGCTTTGGCTCACCGAGAGCCCAAACAGCTGTGAGCTCGGGGCCCGGATCGGGAGCGGGATCGACCAGGATCGCGATCCCGATGCCGATCCCGATGCCGTGCTCGACGTCGATTTCGATCGACCCGCTGCTGTTACATCATGACGGCAGGGCCAAGGTCTGGTGCGCCCGCTCATCCGCTCGGTGCCCGCCCGTAGAGCTGCACCAGATGCTTCAGCCGTGCCGGCAGTGCCGGCGCGACCTGCTGCCACTCGAAGCGCCAACGCCAGTTCCCATCCGTCGTGCCGGGGGTGTTCATGCGATGCCCGCTGTCCAGCTCCAGCACGTCCTGCATGGGCAGGATGGCCAGGTTGGCGCGCGAGCCGAGCGCGGTGCGGATCAGGGGCCAAGGCATCGCCTCACCCGGCTCGCCCAGGTAGTCGTCCACTGTGGCGCGCTCATCCTCCGGCAGCGCTTTATACCACCCGAGCGTGGTGTCGTTGTCGTGGGTGCCGGTGTAGACCACGGCATCGCGGCTGTGGCTGAACGGCAGATAGGGGTTGTCCGGACCGCTACTGAAGGCGAACTGCAGGATCTTCATGCCGGGCATGCGGTACTTCTTGCGCAGCGCCGTGACCTCCTCGGTGATCACGCCCAAGTCCTCCGCCACCAGCGGGAGCCGGCCGAACTCCCGTTGCAGTCGGGCGAACAGCGCGTCGCCGCCCGCGGGCACCCAGCGCCCGTTGACGGCGGTCGCCTCACTGCCTGGGATCTCCCAAAAGGCATCGAAGCCGCGGAAATGGTCGACACGCACGATGTCGAATAGCCTGAGCTGGGTGCGCATGCGCTCGAGCCAGAACCTGTAGTCGCCGCGCGCCAGCCGGTCCCAGCGATAGAGCGGATTGCCCCAGCGCTGTCCGGTGGCCGAGAAGTAGTCCGGCGGCACGCCTGCGACATTGCGGGTGTGGCCGTCCTCGGTGAGATCGAAGTCCCCCGGCCTGGCCCAGACCTCGGCGCTATCGTGAGCGACAAAGATCGGCATGTCGCCGAACAGCAGCACGCCGCGCCGGGCGCAGTGCTCGTGCAACGCCCGCCACTGGTCGAAGAAGACGGACTGCTCCCAGACCAGATAGTCCAGCCGCGCCGCGAGACGCTTGCGTGCCTGGCCAAGCGTGCGGGACTCCCGGGCGCGCAGCCCCTTGGACCACTCCCACCAGGGCGCCCGGCGCTCGTCGTGAATGGCCTGGAACAGCACATAGTCGTCCAGCCAGTAGGCATTACGGGCATGGAACTCGTCCAGCGCCCGGCGGGCACCATTGTCCGCGTGCTGCCGGAATCTGGCGTGGGCCTGGCGCAAAGCGCGGTTCTTCGCCGCGGCGTCGAAGGGTGCAGGCGGCAGCCTGTCGACCCAGCCGTCACGGACCAAGGGCTCGAGCCCGATGAGCTGCGCCCAGCCGGCATGCACGGAGCTGGTTTGGTACGGCGAGCCGCTTGCCTGCGGCGGCCCCACGGGCAGCATCTGCCACAAAGTGAAGCCACAGTCGGCGGCGAAGTTGACGAAGTTGTGCGCCTCCCAACCCAAGTCGCCGTTGGCGCTGGCCCCGGGCAGCGAGGTCAGATGCAGCAGCAGACCGGCGCGACGCCGGTCGAGGACATCTGGGGAGGACAGCGCGGGGGGAGACATCAGGGGAAGCACAGGACTGCCGGGGACGAACCTCTTCAATGGTACCGGATCGCGCCCCCTGAGCCGCACGTACGAAGCTTCGCGTAGGATCGGTGGCGATCCGCGGCGCCCTCGCGCCGCCTGGCTCGCTCGAAATCGATATCGGTAGCGCGCCGGATTTCGATTTCGATTGCGATTGGGCTCTTAGCGTACCCGGTTGGTCTGCTGCCCCAGCATCTCCGGCGTCACCAGGGTGACGCCCATCTCGGTGACGTGAAAGCCGGCCGCCTCGTCTGCTTCGCGGTCGTCGCCGATGACGGTGTCTGGGGCGATGTTGCACCAGCGGTCGATCACGGCACGCCGGATACGGCAATTACGGCCGATATCGACGTTGGGCAGCACCACCGAGTCCTGCAGGCAGGAATAGGAGTTGACCCGCACGCTGGAGAACAACAGTGAGTGCCGCACCCTGGCGCCGGAAATGATGCAGCCGCCGGAGACCATGGAGTCCACCGCCATGCCGCGGCGCTCGTCGCTATCGAAGACGAACTTCGCCGGCGGCAACTGCTCCTGGTAGGTCCAGATGGGCCAGTGCTCGTCGTAGAGGCTCAGCGGCGGCGTCACGCCGATAAGCTCCAGGTTGGCCTCCCAGAAGGCGTCCACGGTGCCAACGTCCCGCCAGTAGGCCTGCTCGCCGGACTTGGGATCCCGAAACGGATAGCCCATCACCTGGTATCGGTTGATGACATAGGGGATCACGTCCTTACCGAAGTCATGGCTGGAGCCGGGCTCGTCGGCATCGCGAATCAGCTGCTCGTACAGGAAATCGCGGTTGAAGACATAGATGCCCATGGACGCCAGTGCCAAGCCCGGCTGCCCCGGCAACGACGGCGGCTCCGCGGGCTTCTCGAGGAAGCCGCGCACGCGGCCCTCGGCGTCCACGTCCATGACCCCGAAGGCGCAGGCCTGCTCCAGCGGCACCTCCAAGCAACCGACGGTCATGTCGGCCCCGCTTTCGACATGGTGCGCGATGATGGTGCCATAGTCCATCTTGTAGATGTGATCGCCGGCCAGGATCAGCACATAGTCCGGGTCGTGGTTGCGGATGATGTCCAGGTTCTGGAAGACGGCGTCTGCGGTGCCCGCGTACCAGGCGGTCTCGGCAATGCGCTGCTGCGCCGGCCACAGCTCCACGAACTCGCCAAACTCACCGCGCAGGAAGCCCCAACCCTTCTGGATATGGAGAATCAGCGAGTGCGCCTTGTATTGGGTCAGCACGCCGATACGGCGGATGCCGGAGTTGATGCAGTTGGACAGCGGGAAGTCCACAATGCGGAATTTGCCACCGAAGGCCAGCGCCGGCTTGGCACGCCAGCGGGTCAGGTCCTTGAGTCGCGAGCCACGCCCGCCGGCGAGGATCAGCGCCAGCGTATTGCGGGTCAGGCGGCTCACGAAACGCGGTCCGGCATCCGGCATGGGTCACCTCTCGATCAGGTCGGTGGGTGCAGCGCGCGCAATGCCTGGCGCAGTCGGCGGAGCGCCCGAGGACAGCCCGCGCAGGGCGCATGGTACCATCGCGGCTGCACGTCGCAGCGCCGCGAGCTCCAGCGCCGGCCCCGATTCCTGCCGAAGATACGCCAACGTAACCCCCATGCCCATCGGACCGACCCCGTCCTCTTCACTCCCAGAGCCGCTGCTGCGCATCGTCGAGGCGCGCCACCACGATCCCTTCGAGGTGCTCGGCCGGCACGACCTCGACGCCGACAGGGCCGCCGTACGCGCCTTCTTGCCGCAGGCCGAGCGCGCCCGCATCGACGAGGCCGGCATCGAGCTGACACGTGCCCCGGGCACGGACCTGTTTCTCTGGGAAGGGCCGGCGGATCAGCTCAGTGGACAGGGGCATTACCGCATCACCTGTTACGACCGCCAGGGGCGCATCGGCAGCCGGCGCGACCCCTACACCTTCGGTCCACAGCTCGGCGACTTCGACCTGCACCTGTTCGGCGAGGGCCGGCACTGGCACGCCTACCGATTCCTCGGCGCCCACCAGCGCACCGTGGACGGGGTGCAGGGGTTCCAGTTCGCCGTCTGGGCGCCGGGTGCACGACGGGCCAGCGTCATCGGCGACTTCAACAACTGGGACGGGCGCGTGCACCCGATGCGGGCGCGCGGCGGCTCCGGCGTCTGGGAGCTGTTCATCCCCGACATCGAGCCGGGCGGGCTGTACAAGTTCGAGCTGCGCGACGGCGGCGGCAACCTGCACGTCAAGATCGACCCCTACGCCAACGCCTTCCAGAAGCGCCCGGACAATGCCTGCGTCCTCACCGCCCCCAGCAGCTACCGCTGGAGCGACGACGCCTGGCTCAGTCGCCGCGCCGAGCAGGACTGGCAGCACAGCCCCATGTCCATCTACGAGGTCCACTTGGGCTCCTGGCAGCGCGACGAAGACGGCGGGTTCCTGAGCTACCTCGAGCTGGCCGAGCACTTGGCGGACTACTGCTCCGAGATGGGATTCAGCCACATCGAGCTTCTGCCGGTCACCGAGCACCCGCTGGACGCATCCTGGGGCTACCAGGCCACCGGCTACTTCGCGCCCACTGCCCGCTTCGGCAAACCGGATGACTTCCGTGCCTTCGTCGACCACCTGCACGAGCGCAACATCGGCGTGCTGCTGGACTGGGTGCCGGCGCACTTCCCACGCGACACCACCGCGCTCGCCCGCTTCGACGGCACGGCCCTCTACGAGCATGCAGACCCGCGCCAGGGCGAGCACAAGGACTGGGGCACGCTGATCTTCAATTACGGCCGCCACGAGGTGAAGAACTTCCTCTTGTCCAGCGCCCTCTACTGGCTCGCCGAGTACCACATCGACGGGCTGCGCGTGGACGCGGTGGCCTCCATGCTCTACCTGGACTACTCCCGCGAGGACGGCGAGTGGATCCCGAACAAGTACGGCGGCAACGAGAACCTGGACGCGGTGGACTTCCTGCGCCAGCTCAACACCGTCACCCACGAGCAGCACCCGGGCTCGCTGATGGTGGCGGAGGAATCCACTGCCTGGCCGCAAGTGTCGCGGCCGACCTATCTCGGGGGCCTGGGCTTCAGCATGAAATGGAACATGGGCTGGATGCACGACACCCTGGCCTACATGGAGAAGGACCCGATCTACCGGCACTACCACCACGACCTGCTCACCTTCGGGTTGCTCTACGCCTTCACCGAGAACTTCGTGCTGCCGTTCAGCCACGATGAAGTGGTGCACGGCAAGAAGTCCATGCTGGACAAGATGCCCGGGGACGCCTGGCAGAAATTCGCGTCGCTGCGGTTGCTCTACAGCTTCATGTTCACCTACCCCGGCAAGAAGCTCCTGTTCCAGGGCTGCGAGTTCGGCCAGGGGCGAGAGTGGAACTTCGACGCGCCGGTGGACTGGTACCTGCTGGAGCGCCCACAGCATCAGGGGATCAAGCAGATCGTCGCCGACCTGAACCGGCTCTACCGCAAGCTACCCGCCCTGCACCAGGTGGACTTCGACAGCGCCGGCTTCGAATGGATCGACTGCCACGATTCCAGCCAGTCCGTGCTGAGCTATCTGCGGAAATGCAAGGACGATAAGCAGATCGTCGCCTGCGCCTTCAACTTCACGCCGGTGCCCCGGGAGAACTATCGAATCGGTGTGCCCCTGCCCGGCTATTACCGTGAGGCCATGAACTCGGACGCCGAGCTCTACGGCGGCAGCAACGTCGGCAACCGTGGCGGCGTGCACGCGGAGCCCATCAGCTGGATGGGCCGACCCCACTCCATCCCCATCGCGCTGCCGCCACTGGCCGGAGTCGTGATGGTGCACGAGCCGGACGGGGCTCCCCCGGAAGGGGCCGCCGACAAGACCTGGGCGAGCGCCGACACCGCGGCGGCAACAGCCGCCGGCACCGGCACGGCGACGGTCGCGTCCTCTGTGGTGGCAGAGAGCACACCCGGCACCACCGCCAACTCAAGCCCGGGCGGCAGCAGGCACGACTGAGCCCCGCGCCGCGGGAGCTCGGCACCATGGCGCGACCTCGGCACGCCGATGGGATCCCCGGGTGCCCTGGACGAGCGCATCTGCACCTACCGCTGAGCGACTTGGCCGGCGCCCTGCCGCCGCCCTGACGAGCCAGTGATCGGTCGCGTCGCCGGCGATCCGTACCTGTGCTCCGCCGAAGGGTCCGTCACGGACGCGCGCCTGCGGGCGGATGTCGAACCGGTTGTCCAGCCTTTTCGTGCACCCTTCCTTGGCGCGAGGGTTGCGGCGCGCAGATCGCGGCTCGCATCCACGCTGGCGACGGCAACCCTTTGGCTCGGCCTCGCACCCGCGGTCGGTGCCACCGCCGAGCAGGCACCGGCGATGGCAGATGCCGCCGCGACCGA
>JANQFI010000388.1 GCA_028277905.1 Chromatiaceae bacterium
AAGGAGCGGCAGCGGGCGCATAGTCGAGCTCTGTGCCTGCTGCCGCGACGCAGAAGGCGGGCGAAAAGACAAGCCAGGCGGTCTGTTTGTTGACAGAAACCGCCTAAGGAGCCTGGCCAAGACGCGGTAAACCCTGTTGGGTGGCTAAGCGCAGCGCATCCACCATTCGAGCTCCGGATTTCGATCCACACCCCCATGCCATTGCCGGTCGCTTGGCAGGGCAACCCTGTCAAGCCTCGGCTGCGGCGTCTCGATTGGCATCAGGGGCGGCGATGGCTATCCGCTCGAAGGGCGTGCGGTCCGGCGGCCCATCGGCATGGAGGAACACCGGGAGGGCGTCGAAGCCGGGATAAGCGGGTATGGCCACCAGGCTGGCGGCGACGGTGCCGTAGGGCTCGCCCCGAACCTCGATGCCGTCCAGGTTCATGGCGGCATAACGAGCACTCGATGCTGCATCGCCGGCGGCGCCTTGGCCGAGCAGCGCGATCCAGCCCTGCCAGTCGCCGCCGTCCGGGTCGGGTCGCGGCTCGGCCGCGGCGCGGAAGGCCGGCAGGAAGCGGGCGATGCGGGGCTGGCTCGCGTCGTCCAGCTCAGCTGCAGTGAGCATGTGCAGGCCTTCGGGCACCGGGTGGACCCGGATCTCGCCGTCGCCGCCGTGGCGCAGCCAGTAGCAATGCTTGGGGTCGGCGACGAGCAGGTTGAAGGGCCGATAGGCGTCCGGACACAGGTCGGCCAGCGCGCCAGCGGCCTCACTCGCCTCGACGTGGTCCAAGGCCTCCAGCACCAGCTCGCCGCGGCTGCGCCGGCCAGGCCGTGGTCCGAGGGTGCCGGTGCGGTTCAGCACGCAGGCAACTAGGCCATGGTCATTGACGCCGAGCCAGCTCCCCTCTGCCAAGACATCGAGGCCGGCCACCACCTCCGGCCGGTCCGGCCAATGCCGGCCGGGCGGTCGCGATGGCCGGGAGCGCAGCTCGTCGCGATTCGCCCCCAGCAGCAGCGGCCATTCATGCCTGGGGCGGCGCAGGACGACCATGGTGCACACGGCGCTGGCTCACAGGCTGGGGGTCAGATCGCGTCGAACGAAGAGTGCACGGATCGAGCACGACATGCAGAGGCGAGTGCAAGGTGCGGCATGCATCAGCCAATGGCCGGTCTGCACTCCAGGCTCTCGACGAAGACGATCAGATCGCGGGCCGCACAGGGCATCGACCTCAAGGCCGATCGTCGACGACCACACCTTCCTTGACCACCGGCGCCGGCAGCAGATCCGCTTTGCTGACCCCGAGCCAAACGGCCATCGCGGTCGCGATGTAGATCGTGGAGTAGGTGCCGATGACAACGCCGATGATGAGCGCCAGCGAGAAGCCGGCGATGGCCTCACCGCCCAGGAAGTAGAGCGCCATCAGCACCAGCAGCGTCGTACCTGAGGTGATGATGGTGCGGGACAGGGTCTGGTTGACAGAGCGATTGCAGATCTCCAGGACCGAGCCCTTGCGCATCTTGCGGAAGTTCTCGCGGATGCGATCGAAAATGACGATGGTGTCGTTCAGCGAGTAGCCGATCACGGCCAGCACCGCGGCGAGCACCGTCAGGTCGAACTCGAGCCCGAAGATCGAGAACATGCCGACGGTGAAGACGACGTCGTGCATCAGCGCCGCGACCGCGCCCAGCGCAAACCGCCACTCGAAGCGGAAGGCGACGTAGATCAGGATGCCGATGAGGGCGAACAGCACGGCGAGTCCGCCCTGCTCGCGCAGCTCCTCGCCCACCTGCGGGCCGACAAACTCCACGCGCCGTAGCTCCACGCCGCCCGTGGCGGCCTGGCTCAACAGGCGCACCACTCTGTCGCTCTGCTGGGCGCTGGTGGCCTCGCCTGCCGCCACCGGCGGCAGGCGAATCAGGATGTCGGTACGCGAGCCGAAGTATTGGACGATGGCCTCCGGGAAGCCGTTGTCGGCCAGGGTACCGGAGACATCGGCGATCTCCACCGGCTCCTCGTAGCCGAGCTCGATCACGGTACCACCCGTGAAGTCGAGCCCGAAGTCGAAGCCGCGGAAGACCATCGAGGCCAGGCACAGCAGCAAGACGACGCCGGAAGCGGCGGCGGCCAGGTGCCGCTTGCCCATGAAGTCGAGGTCCAGCGCCTTGAGGATCTGTGCGTGAGACATGCGCAGCGCTCCGTCAGATAGCGAGCTTCGCGACCCGGCGGCCGCCATAGATCAGGTTGATCAGCGCGCGGGAGCCGAGGATGGCCGTGAACATGGAGGTCAGGATGCCGATGAAGAGCGTCACCGCGAAGCCCTTGATTGGCCCCGTCCCGAAGCTGAACAGCACGATAGCGGCGATCAGGGTCGTGACGTTCGCATCAACGATGGTGGACAAGGCCTTGTCGTAGCCGGAGTGGATGCTGGCCTGCGGACTGGAGCCGTTCCTGATCTCCTCCCGGATGCGCTCGAAGATCAGCACATTGGCGTCCACGGCCATGCCGACCGTGAGAACGATGCCCGCAATACCGGGCATGGTCAGTGTTGCCTGGAGTGCGGACAGGACGGCGACGATGAGCAGCAGGTTCACCACCAGGACCAGATCCGCCACCAGGCCGAAGATGCGGTAGTAGGCCGCCATGAAGAGCACGACCAGCGCCAGGCCGATCAGCACCGAGCGGAAGCCCTGGTCGATGTTGTCCTGGCCCAGGCTCGGGCCGATGGTGCGCTCCTCGACGATCTCGATGGGTGCCGCCAGCGCGCCGGCGCGCAGCAGCAGCGCCAGGTTGTGGGCTTCTTCGGAGCTGTCGAGGCCCGTGGTCTGGAAGCGCCGGCCGAAGGGCTCCAGGATATTTGCGACGCTGATGACCTCCTCGGTGCGCACCCGATCCTTGACCGGCTCGCCACCCACCATGCGTGTCACGGTGCGGCTCTCGATGAATACCACGGCCATGGGCTTGCCGACGTTCTCGGTGGTGACATTGCGCATGCGCCGGGCGCCCTGACCGTCCAGGCTCACAAACACCGCCGGCGAGCCGGACTGCTGGTCGAAGCCGGCCGAGGCGTCGGTGATCTGATCGCCGGTGACGATGACGCGCCGGTTCAGGAGAATAGGCCGCCCGTCGCGCTCCCGATATAGCGCTGCGCCCACGGGCACGCGGCCGTCCAGCGCGTCTTGCACGTCGTGCTCTGTGTCCACCAGCCGGTACTCCAGGGTCGCGGTGGCCCCGAGCAGCTCTTTCAGCCGCGCAGGGTCCTGCGCACCCGGGAGTTGCACGACGATGCGCCTGTCCCCCTGACGTTGGATGATGGGCTCGGCGACGCCCAGGGCGTTGACGCGGTTGCGCAGCGTCGTGATGTTCTGCTCCAAGGCGAAGTCCTTGACCTGCTCCTGGATCGGCGGCGGCAGCGCCGCATAAACGAAGAAGTCGCTCCCCTCGTCACCCTCGGTGACCATCAGATCGCGGAACTCCCGGCGAATGATCTTGCGCGCCTCGTCCCGCGCCGCGGCGTCCTTGAAGCGCACCGCGATCCGGCCGGCGTCGCGGGTGATGGTCAGATAACGCACCTTCTGCTTCCGCAGCTCGGTGCGGATGTCGCCGGTGTAGCGCTCCAGTGCCTGGTCCACCGCGGCGTCCATGTCCACATCGATGAGCACGTGGATGCCGCCGCGGAGATCCAGCCCCAGGAACATGGGCTGGGCGCCAAGGGCCTCGAGCCAGCCGGGCAGATCCGGCGAGGTCGTGAGCGCGCTGTTATAGCGGTCGGCAAGGGTCTGCTCCAGCACCTCGCGGCCGCGCAGCTGCTCGCTCGGCCGCTTGAAGCGCAGCAGGAGCCTGTTGCCCTCGATGGGCTCGATCTCCTTCACGGGCACGCCCGCGTTCTCCATGGCAGCGGCGATCTCGGCCGCGCTGGTCGCGTTGACCGGAGTGTCGCGCGTGCCCGTGACCTCGATGGACGGGTCCTGGGGGAACAGGTTGGGCAGCGCGTACAGCAGCCCCAACAGGACCGCGGCCAGGATCAGCAGGTTTTTCCAGAGTGGGTAGCGATTCATATTGGTCTGCCTTCCGGAGAGCCGGCGGGCGAGAGCGCCGGCACTCGCCAGCGGCGCTCACAGCTCCTTCAGCTGCCCCTTGGGCAGCAGCACCTCCACGGCGGAGCGACGGATCTTGATGCGCACGTTGTCGGCGACCTCGAGCTGGGCGAAGTTCTCGCCGAGGTCGACGATGCGCCCGGCAACCCCGCCCATGGTGATGACCTCGTCACCCTTGTTGAGCGCCTCGATAAGCTTCCTGTGCTCCTTCTGGCGCTTCATCTGCGGGCGGATCATGAGGAAGTAGAGGATGACGATCAGGCCGATGGGGAACAGCAGCCCGAGCAGCGGGTCGCCGGAGGGCGCACCCTCGGCCTGGGCCATGGCGTCGGACACGAAAAAGCTCATGGATGTCCTCGACTACCGCGCGGTCTGCGCGGCTCAGTGGCGAATTCAGCCGTGTATTATGGCATACCTCGCACGGTCGCCGCGCCGGCTCGAAACGCCTAGAATCCCAGCAACGCCAAGCTCGAGCGCAGCCCCAATGAGTACCCCAGGCCATGACTCCGACTTCTACAGCTGGACCCGGGAGCAGGCGACACTGCTGCGCGAGCGCCGCCTGGACGAGCTGGACGCGGAGCACCTGATCGAGGAGCTGATGGACATGGGTGCGAGTCAGGAACGGGAACTGGAAAGCCGTTTGGCCGTCCTCATCGCTCACCTCCTCAAGTGGCGGTTTCAGCCGGAGCGGCAAGGCAAAGGCTGGCGCGCCACCATCAAGGAGCAGCGTTATCGCATCGCCCGTCTGCTGAGCAAGAACCCGGGGCTGCAATCCCAACTCATGGATGCCTTCGAGGCCAGCTGGTTCAGCACCGTACAGAAGGCGGTCAAGGAGACACCTTTGGACGAGGACGACTTCCCCGAGGCCTGTCCATTTGCCCTGCACCAGGTGCTCGCATCGGATTTCTGGCCCGACGCCGGCTGACGCCCCCGGCTCCCGGTCGCCGACGGGACGCCGGCACTCCCGGGCGCGGACCCAGGGGTGGTGGCGCCTGTGCATGCGAGCCTTGGGCGATTTCTGTCAACAAACATACCGCCTGGCTTGTCTTCTCGCCCGCCTTCTTTGCCGCGGCAACGCGCACATAGAACGACTATGCAGGCGCTGCCGCTTCGCGAAGGCGGACGAGAATCCTGCGCCATTCGGTATGTTTGTTGACAGAAATCGCCTAAGCAAGGGATCTTGTGCGAATGGGTGCCGTCGCTGCTCGCCATCCAGAGATGCGCTCCAGAACGACAAGGAGTCCGGCTTCGCCAGTGTAGGGGTCTCGTCCTTCAGTGCAGCAGCGAAGACCGCCGCCCGGAAGATAGACGCGGTCGGACGCTGAGCTGGGGAGCTCAGGGGGAGGCACGAATGAACAGCCCGCGGCCAGGAGCATAAGGCTGCCGCAACGCAGAAGGCCGGCGACAAGACAAGCCCGGCGTCATGTCTTTTGACAGCAATCACCTCAGATACATTTAGGGATTTTGCTACTTCTGAGGCATTGGGGGTGGCGTGTAGCCCTGCCACTTGCCGCTCAGGATCGCTTCCGACGGGTGCTTCTCGTCGGTGCGCGGTGCCTCCTTGTAGGCCTCGGTGACATCCGGAGGCAGGACGTAATCGTCCACCGTCGCCATGCGTACCAGGATGTCGTCCTTGGTAACATTGATCACCATGAGGTCACGTGCCAAGGCGAGCGGTCCGTCGTAGGTCTTGCGCACACCGTCCATGATCGCCGCGTTGTTCTCCGGCGACTGCACCGAGTGATACCCGACCGCGAGGCGGGGCGTGACCTCGGACATGACCTTGCCGAAGGCTTGGGGCTCGGTATGGACCCGAGTCGAGACGTAGGTTGCCTGCTGCAGGTCCCAGCCGAAATACTCGGCCAGGGTCTTGGGTGGGAGGAAGCACTCGTGGGAGGCCACGTCCGCACCCTTGGCGTACTTCGCATACCATCTATTGGGATAGGTGTCGCCGCCGAACACGTACTTGAGCCCGTTCCATTCGAGGCTGTAGCTCACCGCGCCATCCAGGCTGTGAATCGCCGGCCAGGAGCGAATCGTTACGCCGTTGTCCTCGTAGACGATCTCGTTCTCCTGCAGGTAGTCGAACTCATGAACGACGATCTGTGCGCCCTTGTCGGGCAGCGCGCCGGAACGGGTCGTGAGGTCCCAGGCGTAGCCCTTCTGCATGGCATCGACGAAGGCGTTGGACCCCAACTCCGGGGTTGAGCCCGAGGGTCCGTAGAAGTGGATCGGCGTGTAGCGTCCCGACAGCCAACCACCGATGTGCAGCCCCATGAAGTCGCCGACATGGTCGATGTGCAGGTGGCTGGCGAAGACCTTATCGAGCTTCGAAAAGTCCGGGCGCAGTGAGAAGAGATTCGCCATGGAGCCGGATCCGATATCGAACAAGAACTTGTCCCCGTTGCCGAGCTCGACGAGGTACGAGATGGACACGGCGGCTCGGGTCTGGTTCGGCATCCCGGTCCCTAGCGCGGTAATGCGCATCTCTTGATCACCGAGCAGCTCGGTGTTCGGGAAGTAACTGGCCGGATACTGAGCATCGACGATCGGAGTCGGCGTGCGTCCGCGCGGCTGCGCATCCGCAACGGCGGCCGGTGACGCGGTCTCCTCGGCGACGGCCCGATGTTCCAGGTGCACGCTGATTCCGATCCCGATGATCACGGCCAGGGCGAAGGGTGCCGTCCAGGTGATGCGGATCTTCGATTGCATTGGGCTGGACCTCCAGAAATTCTGGTTTTTCAATTGGTTGGTGCTGGCTGGGCAGTCTTCGCCAACGCGGGTGGACCGGCGGGCCGAAAGCCGATATCGAACACAGCGTGATCAAATGAACTTAGCACAGTGACCGGCGGAGATCAATGGACGTCTCTATGGGAAAGACGGAAGCAAGACGGCTGTTTCGCGAGGACAGGCCGAAGGGCGTGCTGAGCCTGTGCGATCAGGGCGTCGGAGTCGTGAAGGTTGTGCCATCTGCCCGGATGATGGGTGTCACCACCGGAAGCTTCCACTGGCAGCTCTCGAATCACCGCGAAGATGCGGCGATCGTGACCGCGCGACGCTTCTCGGTGAAGCTTGCCGACCACAGTCTCGCTGTCATGGCAGATGAAACTGAATAGCAGCCATCCTTGGCAGTAAGCAGCACGAGAAAAGAGGTGGGCCCTAAGCGCTCATTCCTTTGCTAGCGCATACAGATAGGAGATCCAAGCGCCCCTGCAAGCCGAGGGCCGACTGAAACGCGAACCTAGCGGGACTCTTGAAGATCGGCCAAGGCCCACCGAAGGGCCGACGGACCTCGCGGCCGGTGCAAGCGCGCATGTTGCCGCGCGATGGGGCGAGAGACGGTGAGCCAACCGGTTTCTGCGAGCCCGTTTTCTCAGTCACTGTGGCCGGCGCTGTCAGTGGCGACATCGGATGCGATGCAAGACCGATTGCGGCCGCTTGCTTTGATCACCTAGGGCTTTGCTGCGGGAGCTCCGAGACCGTGATCCCCTCGTTGTCGTAATCATTCGCACTGCTGCACTAGGGATGGCGACCCTGGTCTGTGCGCTTCGAGCCCCAGGAGCCTGCTCATGTCCTGCGGCTCAGTTCGGATGGATGCTGGCTGGCCGTTGGGACCCGTGGCGAGACAAGGGCGGGAGGGTGCGCCGCGGTGCTCAGACCCCGTGTCAGGGTTCGAAGATCACAGGGACGGCATGGTCGGGTTACGCGCGAGCCCGCCGGCCCGTCGTCCCGGCCGAATCCCGAACAACAGGCTATAGAGCACCGGCACCACCCCCAGCGTCAGCATGGTCCCGACCAGCAGCCCAAAGGCAATG